>NZ_KV917368.1:1028996-1383931 GCF_002019605.1 Alkalihalobacterium alkalinitrilicum
TAAGCGTGAAGCCCCCCTCAAGATAAGATTTCCCATTACGTTAAGTAAGTAAGACCCCTTAGAGATGATGAGGTTGATAGGTCTCGGGTGGAAGCGTGGCGACACGTGGAGCTGAGAGATACTAATCGGTCGAGGGCTTATCCAAATAGAAAAGCTGAAATGCCTTGGTCAGATTTGCCGTGCATTGGAGCTTCAGAAGGCGAAGTGATGACACTTCAACTGAAGAAGCGAAATGACACAAAAATCTAGGCATTGAAGCTAGACAAACATAAAGCGTTGAAATTCTTCTAGTACATTATCCAGTTTTGAGAGAATGACTCTCCATCATAAGCATCGTAGAAATGCGAAGCTTATCGAAATAGAAAATTGTTAGAAGCGAGTAGTTCGAGGCGGCAAGTTCACGAGTAGCGGAATGTACGTTTGAAGGGTACATGAGCAACGCAGGGAGCGCAGCCAACGAAGAAATGCGAAGCTTATCACAATTTTATAAGTCTAGTGGCGATAGCGAAGAGGTCACACCCGTTCCCATGCCGAACACGGAAGTTAAGCTCTTCAGCGCCGATGGTAGTTGGGGGTTTCCCCCTGTGAGAGTAGGACGTCGCTAGGCACCAGGCACAATCCATATGGGTTGTGCTTTTTTTGTGGGTAAACCATAAGTAATCTACAGGCGGTTAGGATCAATATGATTCAAAGAGGCCACCTTTTTTTCGTTAGAACGATATGAAGTGCATCTAGGAGAAACAACGTGCAACCATCCCATATTAAAGAAGACGTCGTTAGGCATAGAGGACAATCATTTGGGTTGTCCTTTTTTTTGGATTGTAAATATTGTGGTTGTAAACTATAAGGCTAAGAAAATGTGTACGATCAGTTTAGGACACAGAAAATATTTAGAAAGTTCAAAAAGCGTTCAAAATTGAAGTGTAGTAAGTATGTTATAATCTAAATAGAAAGAGATACAAAATAAATGTTAACACACTAGGAGGCTCAGCCATTTATGTTGGTTCCGTTAAAAGAAGGGGATAACGTAAACCAATGTAATCTAAATTTGTTAGGTGAGTAATATTTATTATTTCTGACAATTAGTAGAGGCAAAAATTCCAAGGAAAATGGGTAATCAACATTTAATAGGTTTATTTTGTAGAGTCAATCAATTGTATCGGGATGTAGGGTAGTGTAATTTAAAGAAATAGTAGAGGAATTACAATTAACCTGCGGAACGAACAAACATCACGTCTCAGGCTTTCAAAATCAATCACAATTGTTAATCGGTAGTATTGATTGATCAAAAGAGCATAAATTGTAATAACATGTGATGTTATGAATGGTTGGGTCCCCTAATGTGTTAACGATAAAAAAGCAAATGGTTTCAGGTTTCTCACAGAAATTCATAAATAACAATAGAAATAGCGTACTAAATCATATGATTAAGTACGCTTATTTTTGTTGTTATAACAGTGCTTAATTTATCATTAATTTCCTGTCCATGAAAGGTCATGTGAATTTTCAGAAAATGTTATTGTTAGTGGTGAAGAAAAACCCTACTAAATGGATTTCACTTTATAATGTTTTTTACTAATGAGTTTTTCAAAAAGCATAAATGGAAAAGAAAAATGTAAAATAGATGGAACTATTTAGTTCTCAAACCGTATATTCTTATAGGAAACAAAGGAATGGATGAAGTTGAAAGAAGCTCAATGCCAAAAGTGTGATGGGACTGAATTCGCAGAAGGAACTGATTTTATGCCTGTTAAACCTTTAAATAAGAAGTTTTCAATGGGCTCTAATAAAATTTACACGTTTTGTTTGAAGTGTGGAGAGGTTCATTCTATTAGAATTGAAAACCCAGGTAGGTTTAAATCATAAGTCCTATTATTATTAATGATCGGAGTCGTTTTAATAGCCATTAACTTACCATATCTTTTGGTTGGTGAGAGAAGCTTTTCTTTGGAAGTATTTGTACTAATGAACAAGAATGTTGAATAGGGACCTACATAGTTTTTGGCGAGTTTGTACAACTAATATACATTATATATAATATGTAAATATTGAATTTGTTTGGAGGAATTATTTTGACAGCAGAAAAAAATTTAAGGGTTTGTGAAAAGGGACATAAGTATTACAAAAGTAGTGAGTGTTCAAGTTGTCCTACCTGTGATAAAGAGAATAAGCCTAAAAGTGGCTTCCTTTCGAAACTCAGTTCACCTGCAAGAAATGCATTGGTTCACGAAGGGATCGACACCTTGAAAGAACTATCAAAGTACACTGAAAAAGAAATTTTAAAAATTCATGGTATAGGACCAGCTTCCTTACCTATTATGAGAACTTTATTAGAAGAAGAAGGATTATCATTTAAAGAATAAACTTAATGTTAATGATTCTTCATTAAGAACAGAAAGAAGGAAATGAAAAGGAAATACTAACATTAATTTTAATATTTGTGCTAATGAGCAAACGAAACGAAGGTTTTTTAGGGGGAAATTATGATTAAGAAACTATTTGGTTTTAGGGATCGGAACTTATTAATAAATATTACTTTGGATAACATCAAAAACAAGATGTATGAGTTGGGCTTTTCTAGGGAATTTGTCGAGGAGATAATGATTATTTTAGAAAAGCAATTTAATAAATATGGGAAAAAGGAATTTCAAGAATGGTTTTACAGGTTAAACTATAAATTACCAGAGGAATTTGATGATGAAAAAGTTGCTATAAAGATCTATGAAAAGCATTCGCTGTTGATTGAGGAACAAGTAAAAAGATTAGAAAATGAAACCAAATTATCTTGGGAAATACAAACAGAAGATTTACAACAGATTAATGAAAGAGCAAGAAAAGTTCAATTAGTTATAAGAGATAGGCTCTCTGGTATTGCATTAGACTTGCTAAGTTAATGGAGACGGGTACTTAGGGTATCGACGGAAGAATTACAAACTATATCGGAACGAAATAATAAAATACAAAGGAAGTTAGAATATGTTTGGTTTGATTAATCTCGGAAGCCTCGTACCAGCTTCAAACTAGATAACAAAATTACGATAATCCATATAGATGAAATTAAACAATTTTAGCACGTTTTTAGATGTAATCCAGCCTCGCAATGAATAAAAATAGGTGAACAAAACGCTAGCTATCAAATAGCGGCCGCTCGGTTCGTTTAAAAGCAACACCTTCCTCATTTCGCTCTTCACCATGTTGTTCCTAAGCATGGAAGTGCCCATCGAATCATCCATGTCCGCCAAATAAAAATTCAAAAATAATTTAGGGAAAATGAAAAAGTTGAAACCTTTTGTTTGTCTACATCACTCTAAATAGTTGAGAGGAGGGAGTGATACCACGATGAAACATGATCTACATACTGTGAAAAAGGCGATTAATGGAGACGCCGAAGCTTTTGAAGAATTGCTTTTTAAAAAAGAAAAAATGTTATATTACAAGGCGCTTTCTTATGTAGGTAAAAAAGAAGAAGCGTTGGATGCTATTCAGGAAACGGCGTACAAAGCATTCCTTGCCATATGGCAATTGCGACATCCAGAGTATTTTTCAACTTGGCTGTTTAGAATTTTAATACGTGAATGTTATAGGCTGTTAAGAGAACGAGACCAAATGATTCCATATGAGGAAAGCGAATTGTTGAAGAGATTAGACCGCAAGCAAGACACTGTGGTCGATTCGTTTCATTTAAGCGGGCATTATCGAGGCTGGACTCGTCCTATCAAACTACAATTGTCTTATTTTACTATCATGATCTGTCTATTAACGATATTTCTGAGATTATGGAGAAGCCAATCGGTACAGTGAAAACGAATTTACGTAGAGCGAGGAAAAAATTGAAAATTGAGTTAGAAAGGAGCTATCATTAAATGAAAAAATCACATGATCCTTTCGGGGAATTTCCACAATCCCAAGTTCGTTCAGCGATTCGTTCGGGAATCGGTCAAGCTAAAGAGCAACTAGAAATGCCGCGATTAAAAGAGAACAATAGGAAAAGAAAAATCATCTATACTTTGTGCAGTGCGGCCGCTGTTTTTGGAATATTAGTTGGCTCCTCTTACTATTCTCCAGCTTTGGCAAGCAGTTTGTCGCAAATACCGATTATCGGTTCGGTTTTCGGAAATTCGGATTTAATCGGTTTGAAACAGGCGCAAAAAAGCGGGTTAACGAATGAAATTGGTGAAACTCAGACAGTTAATGGTATTTCTGTTACGCTGGATGAAATATTATATGATCAAAATAATATTACGATCGGTCTTGTTATTGAATCGGATAAGGAATTAGAACAATTTTATTTTGGCGCTGGCATGGATTTTACGATAAATGGGAAATTCCCTGCAAGTTCCAGTGGGAGTTACGGAGAAGAAACTCTTTCGCCAACAACCAGGACGGCCATTCAAGAAATAAATGTGACCGAAGATATACCCGAGGAGTTCGTATTAGGATTAATGTTACATGGGAAAGATGGAGAAACATGGTATTTTTCGACTCTAGTTGAAAAAATAACCGATAGTCAAAAAATTGACGTTCAACATTCACAGTGGGTGGATGGCTTGAACCTGACTGTAACAGGAATGTCTTTTAGTGAAACAGGTGTAAGTATAGCTTATAAGAGTTCTGAAGAGGAAACAGATTTTGAACTAAGTCGCGGTGGAAATATTGAATTTTTGGTAGTTGATCAAGATGGAAATGAAATTACAGGTCGATCAGGTGGAGCATCAGGTGAACGGGTTAAAGATCGAATAGAGTTCAAGAGTAATAAGCAATTTGATCCCGTCGATTCTAATGTTACTGAGTTGACAATCACTCCTTATATAGTCATTCCGTCGAGCGGTGGAGGAGTGGAAATTGATGAACATGGTAAAGAAAAAGAGTTGGAGTTTAAAGGGAATTTAATACGGCCCGTTGAGTTTGACTCTTTTAAAGTGAAAACCCCACACAAAAAGAGCTGATACTTAGCGCAGATTAAAAATTGATTGGAGGCAGGGGTATTTAATTGAAAAAGGTTGTTTAACTAAGATGCAGGGGGTGATGAAGAAACCCCTACTGAATCAACTTTCGCATTATTAACTTTTAAAAGGAGTGTGTTCATTATGGTTGGAATAGAAATTGATATGGTTGTGAAAGATAGCTTAAAAGCATTGGAATTATACGAAAGTATATTTGATATTGAGCGTGTGGAGGTTTCTAACTTTCCTCGTGGTGAAAATGAGGTAGTTTTTACCCTATACGACGTTCGCTTTCATTTGTTAGATGAAAACCCAGAATTCCATTTGATCGCACCAAATCCTGACGATCCTAAAACTAGTTGGGTTAATGTTACTGTCCCAGACATTAAGGACACTTATGCAAAGGCGATGGATTTAGGTTCTACAGAGGTGCAACCAGTGACTGAAATTCCTGACTACGGAGTATCGAACGCCATATTCATGGATCCCTTTGGTTATATATGGATGCTGCATCAAGTACATAAAAAAGTTAGTCATGAAGAACGTATACATCTTTGGGAGGAAAAAAAGAAGAATTAACATTGGGTGTAATATAAGAATTATACGGCAAAAATAGTATCTAAAATTGGTTATTTTACTAATGAGGCGTTAGTATGAAACTGTAGTAGGATCTAAAATGAAACAGTTAGTCAGGTCTTTAGGACCTTTTTCTGAAGACCTCACTACCATCAAAATAGTGAGGTCTTTTATTGTGGCGTTCTTTTAAAAAAATTAAAACGGGAAAAACAATGGCAGTAATACAATAGCAATTAGGGCGATGAGTAGTTGTAAAGGAATGCCGACACGGACGAAATCGAGAAATGTGTACTTTCCTGCTGCCATCACCATTGCGTTCGGAGGGGTAGCTACAGGTGTAGCAAAGGCCATACTTGATGAAAAAGCAACGGCCATCACCATCGGAAATGGATTTACTCCCATTTGCTCGGCCGTTAAAATAGCAACTGGAAATAATAAAACGGCAGTTGCAGTATTACTTATAAATTGGCTGAATATAGACGTAATAACATAGAGTCCAGCGAGAACTGCAACCGGTCCAATCGCTCCTAAACTTTGGATGAGCCCTTTAGACATAAAGATGACACCCCCTGTGTTTTCTAAAGCAGTAGCCATAGGGAGCATACAGGCGATTAGGATGACGGTTTGCCAGTTTATGGCTTGGTATGCTTGATCGGTTTGTCTAATACATCCTGTGAAAATCATGAGCACCGCAGCCACTACAATTGCTACCACTGCAGGTACCCATTCAAATACCATCGCAAGTAACATGCCAAAAAGGATGATCCCTGCTAGCCAGCTTTTCTTTGTAGTATTGGCTGGGTCTGTATCTTCGGCGGACGACTTCAAAACAACGGTGTCATTCTTTTCAGCGGAGAGAAGATTGATATCTTTCCATTTACCATGAACGAGGATTGAGTCTCCATATAGTAACTTTTCATCGGCTGTTGCCTTTTTCGGCGCTCTAAATTGATGTTTCATCGCTAAAACGGTTAAGCCGTATTTCTCTCTAAATTTAACTTGTTTAATCGTCTGATTGAGTAATCTTGATTGAGGCGTTAAAATGACCTCGGCTAAATGAGATTCCTCTAATTTCATTGGATCATCTTTTTGCAGAGTTAGATCTGTATCTGCTATTAATTTTTCAACAGCTTCTTCGGTACCATAAACAAGAAAAGTATCCCCAGATTCGACTACATAGCTAGGCTCCACAGTAATTCGTTGAGAAAGTGTACGTCCATTAATCCCTAGAAGGGTCTTGGTTTCTCCTTTTATTAATTCTAACACCGAAATATTATATGTACTTGGCAATTGTAGCTGTTTAATTTTTTTCCCAATAATACGACTTTCTTCTGGAACTTTCACAGTAAAAATTAAATTTGAAGCTTCGTATTGTTCAACCAACTCTGTTGCATCAAATTTTTCTGAGGCTCCCGTTTTGTTTTCTGCAGGTTTGTCTAACATTTTACGACCGATAAACCATAAGTAAATAATACCAGCTAGCAGCATAACCAAACCGATTGGTGTGAATGAAAAAAAAGATAGTGTGTCATAACCCGCATCATGTAAACTTTGACTTGCGATTAAATTCGGCGCTGTACCAATTAAAGTCAAGGCTCCACCCATGCTACTAGCAAAAGCTAAAGGAATTAAAAGCTTTCCAGGATGTAGCTGCATTTGCCTAGACAGACTTACAACAATAGGAAGCAGAATAGCGACCGTCCCTGTATTACTAATAAAACCACTCAAAACCGCAACTAAAACAAGCATAAAAATCGTTAATTTCCATTCACTATTTCCTGTGCTCTTAACTAATAAGTCTCCTGCTTTTTGAGCTAATCCACTCTGAAAGACACCAGCACCAACAATAAATAAAGCTGCAACCATGATTACTACGCTATTCGAAAAGCCAGCAAATGCCTCTGCAACATCTATTATCCCTGTTAACAACAGAGCTAATAATGAACTAATCGCAACTAAGTCTGCTCTAAAACGAGGGATTAAAAAACAGATCGTAGTAATGAGTAAAATCAAAAAGACCAATTGCATATCTGTTATCATATCTGAATCCTTTCAACCCATTTTATTGCTATCAACACAGTACATACACGTAATAAAATAAAAAAACTTTTTCCTTTTTATCCCGCAACGCAACAACCGGGAGTAATACCCCGCGTCAAGACTTCGAGGAATTAAAGAAGGTTAAGTGAGGGATAAATTTCGAGTAAAGCTTAATGAATACAGACTAAATGCTCCAAGTTCTGTGGCAACTTCTTCTGTGACCCACATCGTGTGGGCCTCAACTAACCATCAGTGGGTAGAGGAGAAGAAACCCCCTCACTGATGGAAGTTTCACTTTATGTTTAAAGTTATAAAAAGTATGTTTTCTTAGTGTACTCTATAGACCAGATAATATAATATCAGTTTTTGTAATAAGATCTGTTTCTAATGACTCCATGCACTAACTATATGAAAAGATAACCCATTTTTGTTGGTTTCCTTTTCTATGAATTGAAAATTATTACTTGGTAGAATAAATTACATTTAATTATTGAATTATATGGTAGGGTGGTGAAGGAGGAAATTACAGCTAGAACTTTCAGTTGAAAAATTGAGTAAATTAATTTTTCCGTTTAACTGGAGCTAAGACTCCCACTTCAGGGCTTTGAGGCAACTATTAAGACTAAGTAAATGCTTAAAAGACCACAGACTAAGTTCGCAACGTTTTGTGGCAACGTCTGTATGACCCAACTCGTGAGGGCCCAACTACATTCAGTATGTGATGAATAAAACTACTACTGAATGAAGTTTCACTTTATTTAGCATTTTATCATGGAAATGAAATTAGGTAAGAAGATGTGTTAAGTGAATTTTCAAAATACTAAATTGACAAACCTCAATTTCAAAAGTAAGCTATACACAGAAATAGTTAAAATCGATTAGTCATACTGTTCTATCCTTCAATAACTGGCAGTACCATTACTTCATTCAAGACTTCGAGTAAAAGGATATAGATAAGTGGGGGATAAGCTACCAGTAACAACTAAATGAACACAGAGTAAATGGGCCACGTCTAGTGGAAACGTTTGTATGACCCACAATCGCATGTGAGCCTCAACTAACCATCAGTCGGGGAAGAGGAAATCCTCACTAATGGAAGTTTCCCTTTATCAGACTTGTAAGGGTCCATCTAAAAATATTCATTATTATCTTGGTGGTGAATTAATTAATTTTGTATTTTTTGGGGTGGTGAATGAACCATGAAGTCAATATCTCATAAAGGATGGCTCATGCTGTTCTTAGTGTTACTAAGTATATTAGCTTGTCAAGGGTTTGCGCGTTTCTCTTTTGGAGCAATCTTTCCTTTTATGAGAGAAGGGTTAAACTTAACTTATCAACAAGCTGGATTCTTGACTTCCTCTATTTTTATAGGTTACCTAGTTGGGGTAATTAATGTTAGTTCTATTGTCAAACGCTTCAATGCTAAGAAAACGATAATTATTTTTTTATCATTAATTATCGTTTCCATTATGATTATTGGTAGTTCAAATCACTTTTGGGTTGTTTTCACCGCTTGTTTCTTTATGGGATATGCTTCAGGAGGTACATTTATCCCTTCATTGGAACTTGTTCGTAGATGGTTCCACCAATCGAAGAGAGGCATGGCAGTCGGAATTGCTATGGCAGGCGGGGGAGCAGGAATGGTATTCAGTGGAATATCTGTGCCATTTCTGGTTAGAGCTTACGGTGATACAGGATGGCGTTTAAGTTGGTTTATCATCGCTGCTTTTATATTTATTATCATATTATTTATTGGATTAATGCTGAAAAATAGTCCAGATGACATCAACGAAAAGCCTCTTGGTGATAATGACCCAAAAAGTATTGAAGAGAGTAGTAGAAATGGGTACGAAAAATCGAACATCGTTTATGGGAATAAGCTCGTTTGGGCGATAGGAAGCGTTTATTTTATATTCGGCTTTAGTTATTTAATTTATTCGACGTTCTTAGTTGATTATTTCATTAACGATTTATCTTTTTCTAATGAAATTGCTGGTTTTCTATTTTCGGTCGGTGGGGTCGCTAGTATCATCAGTGGGTTTATTTGGGGAACAGTTTCGGATCGTTTCGGTAGAATGATAGCACTTTCTTTTGTTTTCTTTATTCAAACCATTGTCTTATTAGGGTTAATTTATGTGACCTCTTATGGCGTTGTTTTTATTTTAGTCGTCTTGTACGGGTTAACCTTATGGGGAGTACCGACCATCCTAACAGCAAGTATGGGAGATTTAATCGTACCTGAAAAAAACCCAGCAGCTATGGGCTTTATCACTGTATTCTTTGGCATTGGACAACTTATCTCCCCGATGATAACAGGTTACTTAGTCGAATTAGATGGGAATTATATGTTAGCTCTATTCTTATCTATTGCCGCATGTATGGTTGGTGGAATTGGTTCTGTCTTCATTCATATTCATTTAAAGAATAAAGTCGTAAAACTGAAAGAAGCAGAACAATTTGAGATAAGTTGATATGTTTTTCATCCCGTTTTAACTGGCGCTAAAAATCCCACTTCAAGAATCAACATTAAAGAAACTAAGTTTGTGTGACCCACCTCGTGTGGGCCACAACTAAGAATCAGTGAGTGATGAAGAAAACCCCTCCTGAATGAAATTTCACGTTATTAATTTCAAAAGTGTGAGCATGTTGAAGTAGACAATCAATCTATTATTTGTGAAAAAAACTGAGTTAAATATACCCAAAATAATAGGATTAGATACTTTTGATTTATCTGACTATTCTGTATAATAGATAAGAAACGCTAATCTAATTGATGATTAATATACATATATTATGTTATTTTTTATCCTGAGTATCGGTTAAATGTAGGACTTTCAGGTGGTGAGTTGGGGGCTAGCTATTTTTTACCTCGGTTAGTCGGTATGTCTAGAGCTTCTGAATTGCTGTTAACTGGGCGCGAAGTAAAAGCTGAAGAGGCCATGCAAATCGGTTTAGTATTAAGATTAACTGCTGAGGGTGAGACTCTTTCGATTGCCCTTGAAATGGCGAATTTAATGGTGGAAAAATCGCCTCTCGGTTTGAAACTAACAAAGGAAATTTTAAATACTACTCTCGAAAACGATTTAGAGGCCAGTCTTCAAGTTGAGAACAGATCACAGGTGTTGTGTGTCTTAAGTGGTAGTTTCGAAGATGCGATTAAGCGTTTTGAAAACCGTAAAAGCAAAAATAAACGAAATCAAAAATTGTGAACTGCATACGCGTAAGATGTCTAGAAAGATTTAGAAATAAGTGAATGCCGAAAAACCTTCCATAAACATGTGGAAGGTTTTGTTTTATTTAACACGGTGTTAGCTTAAGGTAACTTTGCTTATAATTTTTTAGGGTTTCCCCTTATATACTTATATAATATTAATTGAACTAACATACCGCTACCAATATCATATGGCGTTCTTATATAAAAGCAAGAACGATTTTCTTTTCGGTCATGTATCTTAATAAAAAAAATTATAACGTAAAAAAGGAGCGTCTGTAATCCAAAGTGAGTTATTTAGTTAGCAACAAGAAGTGGGGGTAACACTACCAGTTGTAGGGGGGTAAAAAAGAATATAAGCATAACGGAGTGTGACTAATGATAGACTTGAGACATAAACCGACATTATCGGGTGAGAAGGTTTTACTAAGACCTTTTAAAGTAGATAAAGATTTCCCTTATATAAAAGAATGTTTAACGGATACTGAGGTGATTAATACTCATTGGGCCATGGGGGAGAAACCGAGGATTAGGTACGGAGGCGACTCAACTAATGGTCGATTATGTATTTAAGAATACGAATTTCAACCAACTTACCTTAAGTGTGTTTGCATTTAATACTAGAGCAAAGAAAGTTTATGAAAACATTGGATTAACTATAGAGAGTCTTGATCATAATGAGTTAGAATTTGATGAAAAATGGATCGACTCCATTAATATGAAATTGGAAAGAGAAACGTGGATGGGAAATGATAATAAAAAGGAACAAAGTAAATGAAGGACTTGTAACGTAGAAGGTTGGATTAAAATGGTTCGATCCCCTGATTTCTTGACCACCCAGATGCGAATTAGACAGGTATAAAGTCGGTGAAGATATAGAATTACATAAAATACTTCTGTTTTGATTCTGATACTCGGCAAGTGGTCATCAATATAACATTGAAATAAATGCATGTACCTAAACTAACGATACTTTAATATAAAATAAGGTTGTGATTGTTACACAGCTACTCTTTTTTACAAAAGGGATAAAAAAATCACAACAAAATTTGGTTTTTATGCTAAGATTTATACTTAGAAGTTATATATAGTTTTATCGGTATACATATTATAGAGGGTGTAGCTTAGATGACTTCTATGAAGTGACAGTTAATATAGCTACGAAAAAGCAGTTTATTTATTTAATAGTAAAAAACAAATTCTAAAGAAGGTCCATAGAAAGATTAATAGAAATAGTAAATTCTCTTTTTCAAGTAACGTGAGGAGAAAATTAGAGAGTGGCGGTAAAGAAGGTAACGGCAAATCAAAGCCTTAAGCCTTGTAAAAAGCTAAATTAAAGCTTTGCAGTTTGTGTGTTGCTAGGCCTAGTAGATGGACTTCTCATTTTACCATCTTTTAAATAACTCATAATTATCATATAATAGTAGATATATTAATCTATATATCAATCTATAAATAATTGTAATACATCATGATAGGGTTATAGTAAAGCCAGAAAAGGTGTGTGACTAGGTCGCGCCTTAGCTTGGTGTGACAACTACTTCTTTTCTGCAATTTTTAGGGGGATAAAAATGAGCAACAGAGAAACTAAATCAGATGTCATTTTAATTGGCGCTGGAATCATGAGTGCAACTTTAGGCACAATCTTGAAAGAATTGGTACCAGAATGGGAAATTACAGTGTTTGAGAAGCTTGAAAAAGCAGGAGAAGAAAGCTCTAACGAATGGAATAATGCAGGAACAGGACACGCGGCACTGTGTGAGCTTAATTACACAGATGAAAAGCAAGATGGATCTGTAGATATTAGTAAAGCTATAAAAATTAATGAACAGTTTCAAGTTTCAATCCAGTTTTGGTCATATCTTATAAACAGAAAGCTGATAAATAATCCACAGGACTTTATCATGCCATTGCCACATATGAGTTTAGTACAAGGGGAACAAAATGTAACGTTTTTAAAGAAACGTTTTGAAGCGCTTTCAAATAATCCTCTATTTCACGGAATGGAATTTTCCGATGATCCTGAAAAACTAATGGAATGGATTCCTCTTATTATGCAAGACCGTGCATCGAATGAACCTATAGCAGCAACAAAAATTGACTCTGGAACGGATGTCAACTTTGGCGCTTTAACACGTAGTTTGTTTGACCATTTAGATAGAAAAAATGTTGATATAAACTATAGACATAATGTTGAAAATATAAAACGTAATAGCGATGGTACGTGGACAGTGAAAGTGCACGATGACACTACTGGTGATATTAAAAACCATACTGCAAAATTCGTCTTTATCGGCGGAGGGGGAGGAAGCCTCCATTTACTGCAAAAATCCGGTATTTCTGAAGGGAAACATATCGGTGGATTCCCTGTAAGTGGAATATTTATGGTATGTAATAATCCAGATATTGTAGAACAGCATAATGCAAAAGTATACGGAAAAGCTAAGGTTGGTGCTCCACCAATGTCTGTTCCGCATCTTGACACAAGATATATTGACAATAAGAAATCACTGTTATTTGGACCATTTGCTGGTTTCTCACCCAAGTTCCTAAAATATGGTTCAGTCTTTGATTTGTTAACTTCAGTAAAACCGAATAATCTCTTAACAATGTTGGCGGCAGGCGCAAAAAACGTTCCTTTGACAAATTACTTGATTCAGCAAGTGATGTTATCAAAAGAAAAGCGTCTGGAAGAGTTACGTGAGTTTATCCCTAATGCAAAAAGTGAGGATTGGGATTTAGTAGTAGCAGGCCAACGTGTACAAGTTATCAAAGATACTGAAGCTGGAGTAGGAACACTTCAATTTGGTACGGAAGTGATTACTGCCGAAGACGGCTCGATCGCAGCATTGCTAGGGGCTTCTCCAGGAGCTTCAACCGCTGTTCACGTTATGCTCGAGGTAATCAAAAAATGTTTCCCTCAACAAATAGATGAGTGGGAACCGAAAATTAAAGAAATGATTCCTTCTTATAACTTATCACTAATGGATAACCCAGAACTTTTGCAAGAAATTCATAGTTCAACAGCTCAAGTACTAGGTCTAAGCGAAAAAGAGCAGGTCGAAAAAGAGCCAGTCTTTAGTTAATTCTTTGGTTCTAGAAACCAAGATATTAATGAATAAAGCTTATTTAAAGAATCGAGTAAATAATAGAATAGTAATGAAATCAAACACAGAACCTTTGATCTAACTTGGATTGAAGGTTCTTTATTTTTTTTGCAGATAGTGTTGCTACGACAAAACGTATTCAAATTTTAATTATTGAAATGGTAGGATGAAATTATCACATTTTAATCTCTAGGAGTTGGTTAGAAGTTTCAAAATGAGAAATAAATGTTTTGTATTTTTTCAAGAGGGAAATATAAAAGTGACGCATCTTGAACAAGAAGATACACTGTGATTGCTTAACTGGTTTGGAGATCATGTACTAGTATTTTACCAAGGACGGGACCGTTCTTTGATTTAGTGGTAGTCAATGAAGAGTTTTATACCGAGACAATGGTGTGATTAAATGTATCTTTGAGTTTGAAGACGAAGCGATCAGCTACATCCAATTCTATCAAGTAAACAAAGCATTCCTATAGTTGAATGATTAGGTAACAGCTGGCACAGATCTGCACTTTTCGATTTTAAGCTTGGTTTGAATAATTATATGTTTTTTCTTCTTGTGTTTTCTAATCGTTTATGATAAATTAATATACCTGACGTGATAACAAAGAAAAAATTACACGTAATCAACCACCATAATCTATTCATTGTTCTATTTAGACTTAATTTCTTTATTGCCTTTTGCTTTAAAAAATAAAGAGTTAAATTAAATAAAATAAAACAGTTGCATAGAATTAGATGTTATGGTAATATAGTAAGAGTCGCTAACAACGACAAACAAAGTTCTTTGAAAACTGAACAAAAAGCCAAGCGAAATAATGAGATACATGATATCTCGTCAATGTTTTAAAAACGTCACGTTTGTGACAGTGAGCTTATATCAAGCTATTTTCAATTTATTGGAGAGTTTGATCCTGGCTCAGGACGAACGCTGGCGGCGTGCCTAATACATGCAAGTCGAGCGGACCTTTCAAGAGCTTGCTCTTGAAAGGTTAGCGGCGGACGGGTGAGTAACACGTGGGCAACCTGCCCTGTAGACTGGGATAACTTCGGGAAACCGGAGCTAATACCGGATAATCAATCACACCACATGGTGTGATTGTAAAAGTTGGGAATTCTAACACTACGGGATGGGCCCGCGGCGCATTAGCTAGTTGGTGAGGTAATGGCTCACCAAGGCGACGATGCGTAGCCGACCTGAGAGGGTGATCGGCCACACTGGGACTGAGACACGGCCCAGACTCCTACGGGAGGCAGCAGTAGGGAATCTTCCGCAATGGACGAAAGTCTGACGGAGCAACGCCGCGTGAGTGATGAAGGCCTTCGGGTCGTAAAGCTCTGTTGTTAGGGAAGAACAAGTACCGTTCGAATAGGGCGGTACCTTGACGGTACCTAACCAGAAAGCCACGGCTAACTACGTGCCAGCAGCCGCGGTAATACGTAGGTGGCAAGCGTTGTCCGGAATTATTGGGCGTAAAGCGCGCGCAGGCGGTCTTTTAAGTCTGATGTGAAAGCCCACGGCTCAACCGTGGAGGGTCATTGGAAACTGGAAGACTTGAGTACAGAAGAGGAGAGTGGAATTCCACGTGTAGCGGTGAAATGCGTAGAGATGTGGAGGAACACCAGTGGCGAAGGCGACTCTCTGGTCTGTAACTGACGCTGAGGCGCGAAAGCGTGGGGAGCAAACAGGATTAGATACCCTGGTAGTCCACGCCGTAAACGATGAGTGCTAGGTGTTAGGGGTTTCGATGCCCTTAGTGCCGAAGTTAACACATTAAGCACTCCGCCTGGGGAGTACGGCCGCAAGGCTGAAACTCAAAGGAATTGACGGGGGCCCGCACAAGCGGTGGAGCATGTGGTTTAATTCGAAGCAACGCGAAGAACCTTACCAGGTCTTGACATCCCTTGACACCTCTAGAGATAGAGCGTTCCCCTTCGGGGGACAAGGTGACAGGTGGTGCATGGTTGTCGTCAGCTCGTGTCGTGAGATGTTGGGTTAAGTCCCGCAACGAGCGCAACCCTTGATCTTAGTTGCCAGCATTTAGTTGGGCACTCTAAGGTGACTGCCGGTGACAAACCGGAGGAAGGTGGGGATGACGTCAAATCATCATGCCCCTTATGACCTGGGCTACACACGTGCTACAATGGATGGTACAAAGGGCAGCGAAACCGCGAGGTCGAGCCAATCCCATAAAACCATTCTCAGTTCGGATTGTAGGCTGCAACTCGCCTACATGAAGCCGGAATCGCTAGTAATCGCGGATCAGCATGCCGCGGTGAATACGTTCCCGGGCCTTGTACACACCGCCCGTCACACCACGAGAGTTTGTAACACCCGAAGTCGGTGGGGTAACCTTTTGGAGCCAGCCGCCTAAGGTGGGACAGATGATTGGGGTGAAGTCGTAACAAGGTAGCCGTATCGGAAGGTGCGGCTGGATCACCTCCTTTCTATGGAGTATTTACTCTAGTCGATGCATACTTCGGTATGTACGCTTTGGTCTTTTTTGTTCAGTTTTGAGAGAACTCAAAACTCTCTGATTTACTTTTTGCATCTGTGTCTACGAGCAACGCTTCGAAGTAAGCTTCCTCGATGCAAGGCTGCAAGAAGTATAACTTAGATGACTGTTCAAGTTGTAATTGAAGTCAGTTGCCTTGTTCAGTTTTGAAAGAATTTACTTCTTTCAATTGATATATTTTTAATTTAAGTGACGAATTAGAAGCAAGGAGTACGAGGCGGCAAGCTCACGAGTAGCGGAATGTACGTTTAAAGTGTACATGAGCAACGCAGAGAGCGCAGCCAACGAAGTAATCCGCCGCTTATCATTCGTCAGTGGTTCTTTGAAAACTGGATAATGACTAGAAAAGACATCAAGATTTCACTGGGTTGCACATTGTGTAACCAAGAGTAACTTGAGTCGTCAAGAATTCAACAACCTTTATAGTTATTTAAGTTTTTTGATAAACTTTAGAAGTTTTAAAAGAAGCAAGAAGTTCGAGGAAGTGAAGTCCTGAGGAACGGATCGTATCTAACATACGTGAGTACCGGAAGGACAAAACTGACGAAGAAATTCGCAGCTTATTTTAAAACGTAGGTTAAGCTAGAAAGGGCGCACGGTGAATGCCTTGGCACTAGGAGCCGAAGAAGGACGCGACGAACAGCGAAATGCCTCGGGGAGCTGTAAGTAAGCTTTGATCCGGGGATATCCGAATGGGGGAACCCACCATCCGTAATGGGATGGTACCCATACCTGAATACATAGGGTATGAGGAGGCAGACCTGGGGAACTGAAACATCTAAGTACCCAGAGGAAGAGAAAGCAAATGCGATTTCCTGAGTAGCGGCGAGCGAAACGGAATTAGCCCAAACCAAGAGGCTTGCCTCTTGGGGTTGTAGGACGTCTCACATGGAGTAAGAAAAGACGATCATAGGCGAAGCGGTCTGGAAAGACCCGTCAGAGAAGGTAACAACCCTGTAGCCAAAATGATCGTCTCTCCGAGACGGATCCTGAGTACGGCGGGACACGTGAAACCCCGTCGGAAGCAGGGAGGACCATCTCCCAAGGCTAAATACTCCCTAGTGACCGATAGTGAACCAGTACCGTGAGGGAAAGGTGAAAAGCACCCCGGAAGGGGAGTGAAAGAGATCCTGAAACCGTGTGCCTACAAGTAGTCAGAGCCCATTTACGGGTGATGGCGTGCCTTTTGTAGAATGAACCGGCGAGTTACGATCCCGTGCAAGGTTAAGCTGATAAGGCGGAGCCGCAGCGAAAGCGAGTCTGAATAGGGCGAATAAGTACGTGGTCGTAGACCCGAAACCGTGTGATCTACCCATGTCCAGGGTGAAGTTCAGGTAACACTGAATGGAGGCCCGAACCCACGCATGTTGAAAAATGCGGGGATGAGGTGTGGGTAGGGGTGAAATGCCAATCGAACTCGGAAATAGCTGGTTCTCCCCGAAATAGCTTTAGGGCTAGCCTCGAGGGAAGAGTATTGGAGGTAGAGCACTGATTGGGCTAGGGGTCCCCACAGGATTACCGAACTCAGTCAAACTCCGAATGCCAAATACTTATCCTCGGGAGTCAGACTGCGAGTGCTAAGATCCGTAGTCAAGAGGGAAACAGCCCAGACCGTCAGCTAAGGTCCCCAAGTATACGTTAAGTGGTAAAGGATGTGGAGTTGCCCAGACAACCAGGATGTTGGCTTAGAAGCAGCCACCATTTAAAGAGTGCGTAATAGCTCACTGGTCGAGTGACTCTGCGCCGAAAATGTACCGGGGCTAAACGTATCACCGAAGCTACGGCTTGTCCTTACGGACAGGGGTAGGGGAGCGTTCTAAGTGCAGCGAAGTCAGACCGGAAGGACTGGTGGAGCGCTTAGAAGTGAGAATGCCGGTATGAGTAGCGAAAAGAGGGGTGAGAATCCCCTCCGTCGAAAGCCTAAGGTTTCCTGAGGAAGGCTCGTCCGCTCAGGGTAAGTCGGGACCTAAGCCGAGGCCGAAAGGCGTAGGCGATGGACAACAGGTTGAAATTCCTGTACCACCTCCTCACCGTTTGAGCAATGGGGGGACGCAGTAAGGTAGGGTAAGCGCGCTGATGGATGCGCGTCTAAGCAGTTAGGCTGGTAAGTAGGCAAATCCGCTTACCATAAAGGCTGAGCTGTGATAGCGAGGGAAATTAAGTACCGAAGTTCCTGATCCTACACTGCCAAGAAAAGCCTCTAGCGAGGTGAGAGGTGCCCGTACCGCAAACCGACACAGGTAGGCGGGAAGAGAATTCTAAGACGCTCGGGAGAACTCTCGTTAAGGAACTCGGCAAAATGACCCCGTAACTTCGGGAGAAGGGGTGCTCTGTTAGGGTGTATGCCCGAGAGAGCCGCAGTGAATAGGTCCAAGCGACTGTTTAGCAAAAACACAGGTCTCTGCGAAGCCGCAAGGCGAAGTATAGGGGCTGACACCTGCCCGGTGCTGGAAGGTTAAGGGGAGTGGTTAGGCGCAAGCCGAAGCTGTGAACCGAAGCCCCAGTAAACGGCGGCCGTAACTATAACGGTCCTAAGGTAGCGAAATTCCTTGTCGGGTAAGTTCCGACCCGCACGAATGGTGTAACGACTTGGACACTGTCTCAACGAGAGACCCGGTGAAATTATATTACCTGTGAAGATGCAGGTTACCCGCGACAGGACGGAAAGACCCCATGGAGCTTTACTGTAGCTTGATATTGGATTTTGGTACAGCTTGTACAGGATAGGTAGGAGCCTTGGAAGCGTGAGCGCCAGCTTACGTGGAGGCGTCGGTGGGATACTACCCTGGCTGTATTGAAGTTCTAACCTCGAACCGTGATCCGGTTCAGGGACAGTGTCAGGTGGGCAGTTTGACTGGGGCGGTCGCCTCCTAAACAGTAACGGAGGCGCCCAAAGGTTCCCTCAGAATGGTTGGAAATCATTCGTAGAGTGCAAAGGCATAAGGGAGCTTGACTGCGAGACCTACAAGTCGAGCAGGGACGAAAGTCGGGCTTAGTGATCCGGTGGTTCCGCATGGAAGGGCCATCGCTCAACGGATAAAAGCTACCCTGGGGATAACAGGCTTATCTCCCCCAAGAGTCCACATCGACGGGGAGGTTTGGCACCTCGATGTCGGCTCATCGCATCCTGGGGCTGAAGTAGGTCCCAAGGGTTGGGCTGTTCGCCCATTAAAGCGGTACGCGAGCTGGGTTCAGAACGTCGTGAGACAGTTCGGTCCCTATCCGTCGTGGGCGTAGGAAATTTGAGAGGAGCTGTCCTTAGTACGAGAGGACCGGGATGGACACACCGCTGGTGTACCAGTTGTTCCGCCAGGAGCATAGCTGGGTAGCTACGTGTGGACGGGATAAGCGCTGAAAGCATCTAAGCGTGAAGCCCCCCTCAAGATGAGATTTCCCATTACGTTAAGTAAGTAAGACCCCTTAGAGATGATGAGGTTGATAGGTCTCGGGTGGAAGCGTGGCGACACGTGGAGCTGAGAGATACTAATCGGTCGAGGGCTTATCCAAAACAAAACATAAAGCGTTGAAATTCTTCTAGCACATTATCCAGTTTTGAGAGAATGACTCTTAATGTGAACTACGATAACCTAAGGTCATCCGATGTTCAATATAGTCTAGTGGCGATAGCGAAGAGGTCACACCCGTTCCCATGCCGAACACGGAAGTTAAGCTCTTCAGCGCCGATGGTAGTTGGGGGCTTCCCCCTGTGAGAGTAGGACGTCGCTAGGCACCAGGCACAATCCATATGGGTTGTGCTTTTTTTGTTCATAAAATCTTTTCATAACAAAAAGCAATAATAGAAGAACCTCATTGAGAATAACTCTGTTTTTCAACCTGACAAAAATAATGTGAGAACAAATGGTTTTTACAATAGTTTTCATTTTTTAGGTCATATCTTTGTTTTCTCAAATTTAGCGATTAGTGCAGAGTGAGGACGCTTATGGATTTGGCCATCATTAGCCCTTGTTCCAATTGGTATATTTTTAACTGTGTTATCGTTAAGAAACTTCGTAGAGCAAATGGGGAAGACCTAAAAGAAGTATCGACTCTGATCGAGTTTTCATTCGGTTGGCAAACTTGTGCAATGTTCGGAATGGATACAGCACTGCTAATTCAGTTTAATTTCTCTATGCCTTTCCTTGTTCAACATTGGGGTACTTTATATTAGGTAGGGAAATGGGAAATAACGGTAAAATGCCAATTAAATCTGTATACGTAATAGCTATCATTGATCTAATTGGTATTGTGCTGTCACTATGTATAATATAAAAACAACGCTCATTCCCATTTAGGAATTGAGCGTTATTTTTCGTTTGGCCGAGCAATACCTACTATTTAAGTAATGGTCTATCTTGTAAATAATAGGGAAGATCTTCACTTTTCCCTGTTACAATCTCTTCAACGACTAGCTTTGATAGGATTTGACTATAAACTGTTCCATTGTCTCCAAATCCGAATAGAAAGTAACTATTAGGATGGTCATCATAAATCCCTATAATCGGTAAGCCATCAATCGTACCACCATAAAAAGCCGTTAAATAATAGTCTGGCTTTACATGAATATCAGGAAAGAGTTTATTAAATTCATTAATTAACTTATCCTTTTTATTCATAAGTTTACTATCTCGATCCTCTGCATAAATAGTATCTTCATCTAATCCACCAATGATAATTCGGTTATCTGCTGTTGTACGCATATAGACATAAGGCCTTGCCGTTTCCCAAATAAGGTTACGTTTATACCAAGCTGAGAGGTCTTCAACTGGGTTTGTCGTCACAGTATATGTACTAACGAAGGAGGCCTTTTTCTCTTTTTTTATATCAATTCCTTCATAACCTGCACAGTAGATCACACGCTTAGCATGGATCACCTTTCCTAATTTCGTCCGTATGGTTACTCTGTCTCTTTCTTTATCGTAAAAATGACCATTCATTTCAGTGTTTTCAAACACACTCACTCCTTTTTTTGCTGCGTAATCAAGTAAGCCATGAGTATATTTAAAAGGATTTATTTCTGCATCATTATAGGAGTAAATTGCTGCATCCTTACGAAATGGATATCTGCTTTCGATATCAGCAGCTGTTAAAAACTCTAATTCAAAATCGTGTTTTTTGAGTAATGCATATTCTTCTTTTAACCGTTTAATGTCCTCATGATAACTAGCAAAATATAAAGAGTCTCGTCGTAAAAATTCACAATCAATCTCTGCCAATTTGGATGCTTCTTCTATATCATTAATGGCTTGACGACAAAGCTCTAAATGCTTTCCGATATACGGTTGACCAAAAGTATTAATTAAATCAGTAAATAGCTTTTCCCCAGAATATTGTATAAAAGCAGTATTTGAACTTGTACTTCCGTGACCTATTTTGTGTTTTTCTATCACTGCTACATCTAGTTGAGTATCCGCTAAATAATAGGCACATTGTGCACCTGAGCTGCCACCACCTACGATTACAACATCACAGTTTACATCTTCGTCTAGTGAAGGATAAGAGGGCGCATCTGGAAATGTGGTAGGCCAATAATAGGTACCTGATTTTAGATTCATACGTGTTCACTCCTAAAAATTCATTCTTAGGTAGTATGACCAAATGGAATAGTGTCATTCAGAACGGTGGGAATGGGAGCACTTTTATCCTACAACCTATCAAATCCGATGATACGAGGTCTATCGGTGTTATCTAACACACCTCAACTTCATTCTTGACGATAATTAGAAATTAATCAATCAATAGAATTCTAGTTTCCTGTTCTTTAGGGAACTAGGAGTTTTTTGTTCTAAATTTTATGTTAGTCCATTAGGGAGCTAAGTCGAAGAAGGCAAAGGCTATGCTCACAACACGTCTAATAACAAGAAAAACAGTTGTTGTTAACCTCAAAACCCTGTAGTAGCTTCATACATTGTTTCAAACAAAAAGCGTTTTGCGTTTTTGTTCATGTATAAATTATCCTCCTTGTCTAAAAATAACCTTGTAAAAATGGGGTTCGAGAGGAAGGGAAACATGGATAATGTATTGCTAGCTAGAATGTTATTTGGCTCCTCCTTAGTGTTTCATATCATTTTTGCTACTTTAGGGGTGGGGCTAACGCTTATGATCCTAATTGCAGAAATTCTGAGAGTTATCAAGAAGGATAACGACTATGGAATTCTTGCAAAACGATGGACGAAAGGAGTAGCGATTCTTCTTGGTGTGGCTATTCCATCAGGTACCATTGTAGGGGTTATGCTTTCGTTATTGTGGCCGGGCTTTATCGAAGTCGTTGGGCAAGTGATTGCGTTGCCTTTTGCATTAGAAATCTTTGCATTTTTTATTGAAGCGTTATTTTTATCCATTTATGTTTATGCAGCAGACCGCTTATCTTCAACGATGCGTATTATTAGTGTGTTTTTCGTTGCCCTTGGTGCCACAGCTTCTGCCGTACTCATTACAAATGTTCAAGCATGGATGAATACACCAACTGGATTTGAAGTGGTTGGAGGAGAAATTGTCAATGTTCGTCCATGGGATGCAGTGATGAATCCTGCCTTTGGGTACACAGCTGTTCACGTCACTAGTAGTGCTTATATGGCAAGTGCATTTGTTGTTGTATCGATTGCTGCTTATAAGTTATTAAAGCCTATCTTAAGTATTCAAGAGAAAAACTATTATCAAAAAGGACTGATGCTTGCCCTTATTTTTGGAGCAATTACAGCGATATGGACAGGCTCAAATGGACATTCAGCAGCTGTGGGTTTACATAATAATGTACCAGTAAAATTAGCAGCGGCCGAAGGTTTATTCGAAACGCAATCCAATGCGCCCCTCGCTATTTTTGGCACTCCAGACCCAGAAGCAAATCGGGTGGTAGGAGGACTTGAAATTCCCGGTCTTTTAAGTTGGTTAGCCACAGGTACAACCGATGGGGTCGTGAAAGGACTAAATGAATACCCTCAGGATGAATGGCCACCGTTATTCGTCCATACGTTATTTAACATCATGGTTGGAATAGGAACACTATTGATTGGCCTTTCTTTAGGGGCGATTGCCTACCGGTTCTTTACGAGGAAAAAGAAGGGAAACTATCCTCAATGGATGCTGGCAGTACTAGTGGGAAGTGGGCCACTAGCGATGTTAGGAATTGAGACAGGTTGGATATTTGCTTGTGTTGGAAGGCAGCCTTGGACCATTATTGGATTTCAAAGAACAGCAGATGCAGCTACTAATTCAGGAAATCTAGGGATGTTCTTCGTTTTGTTTGTTAGCTTGTATGTATTTTTATTAGTTCTAACTGCATTAGTGATGCGCTTTTACTTCAAACGAAATCCGTTGGCGAAAGAATTTGACGGAAATTTAACAGTATAGGGGCAGGGATGTAAATGAATGAAGCGTATGTGGCCATATCAATCATTTGGTTGTTTCTGTTTATGTATGCATTAGGAGGTGCCATCGACTTTGGCGCAGGCTTCTGGTCGATGTTTTATTACGGACGAAAGGATTCGACAGCAGCCAGCGTAGCCAATCTCTACTTATCCCCATCGTGGGAAGTAACGAATGTATTTTTAGTGTTATTTGTTGTAGCATTGGTCGGATTCTTCCCAGGGGCGGCTTATTCACTAGGGTCCCTCATGATCGTTCCAGTGAGCTTTGTGTTAATTCTGCTAATTATCCGCAGTGCATTTATGGTCTATTCTTATACAGTACAAAAATATACGAAGCTATTTACGTACATATCAGGACTTACAGGTCTTTTAATTCCTGCATTAATGGTCAGTGTGTTACCAATTATTATCGGTGGATTTGTAGAAGTGGTTGGGGACAGACATTATATTCTCTATAACGAGCTCCTGACCAGTCCTACTCTTTATGCCCATATTGGATTCGGTATTTCAGCAGAGTTATTTCTTTCTGCTTTGTTTCTTAGTGACTATGCAAGAGAGGCAAAATCAATGGATACATACAAAGTCTATAGGCGGAATGCAATTATCTTTGGGCCGATTATGCTAAGCTTTGCAGTTGCTGCCACAATGACGTTAATTCCAGAGGCAATGTGGATGGTAGACAATATGGTTCGACAATGGGAGTTATTCGCTCTAAGCCTGATTGCCTTTGCAATTGGATACAGTGCCATGTGGTGGCCATCGAAAAAGGGGCGTGTCGGACAGCCTCGTGTAGCGGTAATCTTAATGATTATTCAAATTGGACTTGCTAGCTTTGCCTACGGATGGTCCCATATGCCGTATATGGTCTATCCCGAATTGACCATTTATGATGCCCTAACAAATTTGACGATGTACCATTCGTTACTTATCGGGTACGCGATTGGAATGGCGATATTGATACCGTTATTTATTTTGTTTTGGCGATTATTCCTTAAAGATAAACGCTATCTTACAGAAGAAAAATAAGACAATTTCCTAAGGAGGAAGACAAGTGAAGGAACTTAAAAAAATCGCTCGTTCAAAAAAGAAAAGTATTTATCTACTTTCTACCACATCCTTCTTCCTTGGGATTGTCACTGTTATCCAAGCCTACCTCATTGTATCGATTGTGGACCTAGTATTTTTAAAAGGAGCATCTGTTCAAGATGTTCTTCTTTTATTAGTAGCGCTATTCATTGCATTTGTTGCCAGAGCTCTATTCTCTTATTTTCATAGCCAAATTGGTGTAAAACTTGGGGCTGAAGCGAAAATGGACTTTCGTAAAACCCTTTTTTCTCACTATATAAAAAATCCTATTCAAGCTTCTATCAAAGGAAAATCAGGGAATCGAGTAAGCGTCATTATGGATTCAGTAGATGAAATTGATCCATATTTTAGCAGCTATTATCCGAAAATAATTCAAACCAGTATTGTACCGTTTGTTATCCTTCTAGCAGTATTTTGGCAAAACTGGATTTCTGGTTTAATTTTACTTGTGACAGCACCTTTAATTCCAATAGCGATGATTGTTATTGGACGAGCAACGCAAAAGAAGGCAGAAATACAAATGGAAAAGCTAGCCGCCTTTTCTGGGATATTTCTTGATCGGCTACAAGGACTCGTCACACTTAGGCTCTTCGGTAAAGGAAAGGATGAGCATACTACCATTAAAAAAAGCAGTCTTGATTACCGAGATGCAACGATGGATGTCTTAAAAATTGCTTTTTTATCTTCCCTAATGCTAGAGCTAATTTCGATGCTAGGTATTGCCTTTGTTGCTATTGAAGTGGGACTACGCCTTGTCGTGTATCAAGAACTTACCTTCTTTATTGCATTCTTTGTTCTTGTCCTTACTCCAGAATTTTTTACAAGCTTAAAGGAGTTAGGAAGTGCCTTTCATGCTGGTAGGGGAAGTATGGGTGCAGCAAAAAAAGTGCTAGATGAATTAGAATCGAGTACTGTACCTATTAAATGGGGGAATCATCCCCTCATGCTGAATGGAAAACCACCTAGTCTCGAACTGAGGAATGTTTCTTTTACTTACGAAGAAGGAGACTTTTCAATAAAAGCTATGAATGTAGCAATTGAGCCTTTCCAAGAAACAGCCATTGTTGGTCAGAGTGGTTCAGGGAAAACAACCTTACTTCACTTACTTGTGGGACTTTATCAGCCTACAAAGGGAAAAATTATGGTGAACAATCAAGCTCTTTTTCATTACAAGGAAGAAGATTGGTTTCAGCAACTTATTTATATCTCTCAAGACCCATATCTTTTCTCAGGGACGATTAAAGACAACATCTTACTAGGTAGTGATAAAAAAGAAACTCAAGAGGATGAACTGAATTTTGTTGTTGAAAAAGCTGGATTATCAACATTAATTAACGAATTAGATCTTGGGTATGAAACAGTTATAGGTGAAGGAGGAAGAGGACTATCTGGCGGTGAAAAACAACGCATTGCTTTAGCAAGGGCATTTTTAAAGAAGCCGTCCGTTATTTTATTTGATGAACCAACAGTAGGTCTAGATTTGCAGACGGAACGAATTCTACAGCAAAGCATAAGTGAACTAGGTAATTCTTCAACGATCATTACAGTTGCACACCGACTGCACACGATTAAAAGAGCAAGCCAAATTCTCTTTATGGAAAAAGGGGAACTAATTGCAAATGGAACACACGAAGAGCTGATGACATCTTCTGAAAAATATCGGGCAATGTTTGTAGCACAACAAGGAGGTGAGGCAGGATGACTGAGCTTAGGAAAGTAATGAAACTGATGATCGTGGAAAAAAAAGATATCATCCTTTCTATCCTATTTGGTTTTCTTGCTGGAGTTGCTGCTGTTGGTTTGTTTGCTAATAGTGGTTATTTAATTTCAAAAGCAGCATTACTGCCACCTCTATATGTGCTGACTCTGACGATTGCCTTTTTGAAATTGTTTAGTTTCATTCGCGCATTTAGTCGTTATGGGGAACGCTTTTATTCCCATCGAGCTACATTTACGATATTAAGCAAGCTTCGATGCTATTTCTTTGAACGACTCGAACCGATTGCTCCGACGATTTTTCATAATTATAAAAGTGGAGACCTTCTTTCAAGGATTGTAGGAGATGTAGAAAGCTTACAAAACTATTTTTTACGAGTGTATTATCCTCCAATTGTTATGGTCATTGTGTTTTTAGCGACGATCTCTTTTACGTTACTCTTTTCGATAGAAATTGCCCTTATCCTACTAATTGGACTTGTCGTAACAGGATTCCTTGTTCCATTATGGTTTGCCTTAAGACGAAAGAGTATTGAAAACAAAATCCGAGACATTCGAGGGAAGTTATCTACTGATGCAACGGAGTTCATGTATGGATTCTTAGACTTAAAAATATACCAGAAGTTAGAAGGCAGGAAGAAGCAGCTAGTAGAGACTTCAAATTCTTATATTGAAAAACAAGTGGATAGCGGGAAACAACTAATATTCAATCAAAGTATTAATCGCTGGGTCTCGCTCATGATTACGTGGCTCATTTTATTAGTTGGGGCGATATTAATTGGAGGCAATGAACTTGATGGAGTTTACCTTGCAATGCTGATCATGATTTCATTGACTGTCTTTGAAAACTCTACACCAATGGCTGCTTTTCCTATCTATTACGAAGATAGTAGACGATCCACCGAACGATTATTTACTGTTTTAAGAGAAGTAGAGGAGGTAAAGCCTAGCCAAACGTATGATAGTAAACAAACAACTTCAATAGAATTAAAAAATGTATCTTTTTCTTTTCCTGGCGAAGGGCGTCCAACCGTTAAACAATTGAACATTCAATTACCCGCTGGTTCAAAAACAGCGATTGTCGGGCCAAGTGGCTCAGGGAAATCAACTGTCATTAGTTTACTGTTAAAGATGTACAAAGACTATGAAGGACAAATTCTATTGAATGAATTAGATATAAGTACACTAGACGATGAAAGTGTGTGGAGAGGGATAAACCCAGTTTTGCAAAAGAATCATTTCTTTTATGGAACGATTCGTGACAATCTTTTACTAGTACGGGAAGATGTTTCAGATGATGAAATTAGACAAGTACTTTCAAAGGTTTTGCTAGATGAATTTTCTCTAAAATCACAAGTATTAGAAAAAGGAGGTAATCTATCAGGAGGAGAGAAACAAAGACTAGCCATTGCTAGAGCACTGTTAAAAGGGGGAAACCTTTGGATACTAGATGAACCAACTTCCTCTGTTGATACACCAACAGAAAGACGTATCTTTGATTATATTTTTGACCATGGCAGAGATGATACACTTATTCTCGTAAGTCATCGGTTAACAGGCTTAGAAAAAATGGACCAAATTATTGTGATGGAACAGGGCAGAGTCATCGAAACAGGAACGTTTCAAGAGCTGATGGCAAGGAAAGGCTACTTCTATGAAATGAAGGAGATTGAGAAGAGTGTGTTTCTGTAAGAAGGATGAAATTAACATCTATCACGCAGCATCTCCATTCTACTTTCCAATGCAAAATAAGACTCGTCATTATACAATCGATTATTTTATGAACAAGCCGTTGATAACGAATACTCTTATAAAAGGTGAGCCATTTCGTATGGAATACAGAGATGGTAGTGATTATAGTACTGAAAATGATAAAGACTATATCGCCTTTATAAATAAGAGAATGGAAACGATTATCCAACTGTTATTATGTAGTAAATGGTTTTGCAAATTTTTATTTGGATAGTACTGGGTATGATAAGCAAACAATTAAATTACAAACATAAATTGATTTTAAAGTGCTAAATGAGTAATAAGAAGGTGGTTAAGTGATTGTTCGTGAAAGGACTTCCGAATTCATAATGTATGAGCAACATCATCACGCTTTTTTATCTGGAGAAATGGCAAAGCATTTTCAATCGGAATTAGGAGAAGTAAGGAACGAAGAGGTGCATTCATGCCTGTGAGAGGAAAAAATTAGGAGAAGTCAGGAATGAAAGAGGTGCATTCGTGCCCATGAGAGGAAAAAATCAGGAGAATCCAGGAACGAAAGAGGTGCATTCGTGCCTGTGAGAGGAAAAAATTAGGAGGACCCAGGAACGAAAGAGGTGCATTCGTGCCTGTGAGAGGAAAAAATTAGGAGCAGTCAGGAACGTAAGAGGTGCATTTTTGCCCGCGGAAGGAAAAAATTAACGGTCATTTTACGTTTACTATTGATGAAGGTAAACTAAGCTTAATAAATCTTATATTGGAGGGATTTTTCATGTTAATTGAAATGTGGACAGACTGTTATTAACGGTGAATTAATGGTTCATGATATTGTCTGAAGTTTGTTGAACTATTTCTATTCGGTGAGAAAGAGGTAGGTTAAAGTGGACTATATGTTATTGATTATTGGCTTTGCTTTATTAATTAAAGGAGCTGATTACTTTGTGAAAGGCGCTTCCAATATAGCAACTGCATTACGGATTTCACCGATGCTCATTGGATTAACCATTGTTGCATTTGGAACAAGTTCACCAGAAGCAACGGTTAGTATGATTGCCGCATTTGAAGAAAATGCTGGTGTTGCAATGGGTAATGTAATCGGAAGTAATATTTTTAATATCACACTTGTAGTTGGGTTAACAGCACTAATTAATCCACTTAAAGTAGAAAGTGATACGATTAGAAAGGAAATTCCTTTTACATTATTAGCTGGTATTGCCCTGATAATCTTAATAAGTGATATATCTCTTCAATCATTAAGTGCAAATATCTTAACAAGAAGTGACGGTTTGATACTCTTGCTGTTTTTTACAATTTTTTTATACTATATATTTGAAGTTGCTAGACGCAGTCGAGAAAATGATAGCAATAATAATTGGGATCAAGACACGCCACCTTGGAAAAAAAATCTCTTGTTCA
The DNA here is from genome assembly GCF_002019605.1 of Alkalihalobacterium alkalinitrilicum. Lineage (NCBI taxonomy): Bacteria > Bacillati > Bacillota > Bacilli > Caryophanales > Bacillaceae > Alkalihalobacterium > Alkalihalobacterium alkalinitrilicum. The sequence goes on from NZ_KV917368.1 coordinate 1,058,682, forward strand.
CGTTGGTTGGTCTGGCAGCTATTATTTTAGGTGGAGATTTAGTGGTAAAAAATGCAACACAAATTGCCATTTCGTTTGGGATGAGCGAAACTTTAGTTGGACTGACGATTGTCGCCATCGGTACATCTCTACCAGAGTTAATTACATCTATTACGGCCGCCGTAAAAAAAGAAAGTGATATTGCACTAGGAAACATTGTTGGAAGTAATATATTTAATATTTTATTTGTACTAGGTGCAGCATCTGTTATTTCACCAATTCGTGTAGAAAGTAAAATATTTTTTGATGTCGTTTTAATGCTGTTTCTAACTGTTCTATTACTTGTATTTTCAAGAACCAAATTTATAGTTGGAAAACGAGAAGGGATAATTCTAACATCTGCATATATACTTTATATGATCTACATCATCATTAGAAATTAAATGTCGTCTTCCTATAATAGTATAAAAATAGCTTATCATTAATGAATTTGAAAGTCCTTAAATAAAAACCATGTTCCTTAGCTGAAGTAAATGGTTTAGTTTAACTAATTGTTATATTTAACAATAGGGTGCGTAACTAAAAAGTGTAGAAATAACATAAAAACGTCCAGATTTCCCTGAACGTTTTTATGTTATTTTGTATATTTTTACTTGAATTTCAAATGAAATGTTTTTATTGAACTGTAATGCAGTTTTTTTATAGTCTACCAATAATATTTACGTCAACCGATTAAATCATTATCCTGAATTTTACTTTATATCTCGTATTGATACTAACTTATAAATAGATGCCGCTTAACTTATAACTAGTACTTACTCTTTAAATACATGTTGCCCAATCACAACGGTAGTTTCTCTTGTATCTAGCCAACGACTTGTCGCTATATCTGGGTTATAAAAGAATAACGAGTCTTCCGAAATATTTCTCATGTCTGTTAATGCGGCTTCTACGGCTTCGATCGACTCCTCATCAGCAGGCTTATTAACTTGTCCATTAGCAACGGGTTGAAATTGTCTCGGCTCATAAATCACTTCTTTTATAGTATCAGGGAATTGAGGGCTTTCAACTCGATTTAAGACTACATCAGCGACGGCAACTTTTCCTTCGAAAGGTTCAGTTTGGGCTTCAGCTCGTACAATTCTAGCTAGTAGATCGAGCTCTTCTTCAGAGAAGTTTATTTCTATTTGACTTGATTTATTAGAGTCGTTTTTCTCCTTTTTAGGTTCAGAAGAAATACGTGTTGTTTCTTTTATATTAATGTGCTGACCGACAATAATCAGATCCAGATTTTTAATTTGTGGGTTAGCGTTCGCTAATTCTTTTAATGTTAAACCATGTTCCTGTGCAATTTTCGTCATTGTATCTCCTTTTTCAACCGAATAACCAAAAGCAGGTGCAGCAAAAGATAGAGCCGCTAGTAATGTTAATACAAATATTAGCTTTTTCATTTAATAGTCCTCCTAGTTAATATAGTAATTTGGGAGCCTTATGTAACTCTACAACTCTATTCCTATGAAAGAATGAAATAGAATAGTATTACAATATGTTTACATAGAGATTACAGTGGAGTATAAATTGGTAGTTTTGAGGATAATTAGTGATATGAAAAAGAGAGAAAATGAGTGATCTGTAAGGCGTGGTAGAGTAACGAGTTGTGAATCAAAACTTCTTTACGGGGATGGAATCATTGTCTTGTAAAAACTCAGTATTAATGCATTAAGATAGAAAAATGGACCCAAGAGAAGTGGTAGAGTAGTGGGGGGGAGAAGAGATAAAGATGATTTAATACGTTAATGAAGAAGCTGCCCCATCCATATGTACGTTCCTCTTATTTAAACAATATAATGATTGTTGCAATGGGCTTGCATCAAAATATTGTCGGTTGAGGTGCATGGCCGTGGTTTTTGGGACAGCTTTTTGTAAACGTTTGTTATTAGTTTTTTTCACTTTCATCCTGCTCGAATACTGCAGCAGTCAAAAGGGGGAGCTACTATAGTCTTCATTAGTCTCTAAAGTAAAGAATTGAAAAATGATCATATCCGTATTTCGATCGATAAAACCAATTTATATTTTAAAATCCATTATTCGTCTAACTCGGTTGCTCTGTAGGTCGAATGAGGATTTCGTTGATCGAGACGTTTTGGGGTTGAGTAATTGCGTATATGATTGCGTCGGCGATGTTTTTCCCTTCCAGTGGGTCCTTAGGTATTCTTTCTTTTAACGAAGTTGCTGCATCTTGATCAGTAATGGTGTCAAATAATTCGGTAGCAACGGCTCCAGGGGAGATGATCGTTGTACGAATATTCGCTGTCGGAGAAAGCTCCATTCGTAGACCTTCAGTGATAGCGCGAACAGCAAATTTCGTTCCACTGTAAACGGCGCCAGCCATGCCGACACGGTGGCCAGCTACGGATGAGACGTTGATGATATGCCCTGAGTTTTGTTTTTCCATAATCGGGACAGCCGCAGCAATTCCATAAAGCACACCTTTTATATTTACGTCTATCATCCTATCCCATTCATCAACCTTCAATTTATTCAAAAAAGATAGTGGCATAAGTCCAGCATTATTAATCCACACGTCGATTTTTCCGTGCGTTTCGATCGTATAATTCGCAAGGGACTGGACGTCACTCCTTGATGATACGTCTGCACAAAAATACGTTGCTTTTCCATCATTAGCATTAATCCCTTTACAAATCTCTTTTAACCGTTCTTCTCTTCGTGCTGATAAAACAACGGTTCCACCTAGTTTCGTAATCTCTTCTGCGACCGACTGACCAATTCCACTACTCGCACCTGTAATCACAACGACTTTTTCTTTTAAATGGGTCAAAAATAACACACTCCTACTAATTTTTTAATAAAGATGTCCCAACAATTATTATATTATTAATGAAATAAATAGAAAATACTTTATTTTCAGAATTTTATTTATAAGGGAGTAGTGCCGATATAGAAAGAGTGGTTTTCGAGGATGAGACATAGCATAATTCTTCGCGTACAAAATTACAACATTTGTTTGTAAAATGATATTATTCGCAACTTACAATGAAGAACGTTTACAATGATTTTAGGGTAAAATTAAACAATAAAAACATCCTAATATTCGAAAATGAAAATGGAGAGGTGAAGGCAGGAAGTGAGTATTGAATCTTTTTTTTCCGATAATATTAAAGCTGCGTTAAAGAATGATCCACCAGGTGAGTGGATGACAGCTACTCCAGATGGGTGTATTCGACTTAATTCTGGCTATCCAGCACCTGATCTTGTACCCGTTCAGCAACTAAAATCAGCAGTTGTTAACTTAATTGAGAAGGAGCAGGATTTACCATTTCATTATCTTGGAAGTCCAAAGTTTGCTAAACTAAAGGAGCAAATTCAAGGAAGGTTGGCAGACCGTGGAATATGTATTTCGAAAGAAGAGCTTTTGATTACATCAGGTGCTTGTCAGGCAATCGATCTGGTTGCTCGCATCCTTATAGATAAAGAAACCTTCGTAGTGATAGAATCACCAACGTACATGGAGGCTTTAGAAGTTTTTCAAAACTATACGCAATATTTTATTAGTGTTCCAGTAGATGAGTATGGACTGAAAACGGATTGTTTAGCAGAAATGCTAGAGGAAAGGAAAAGGCAAGGGCAAACTCTTCCACGCCTACTCTATACAATCCCAACTCACCAAAATCCTACAGGGACAACCATGACACGAGACCGTCGACAGCATTTAGTAGAGTTGGCCATTAAATATAATTTTCTTATATTAGAAGATGATGCCTATGGGGAATTATCCTTTAATAAGAGTCCAATCCCACTAATGGCAATCGATCAGGAAGATCGAGTTATCCATGTTGGTTCATTATCAAAGGTCGTCGCACCAGGACTGCGAATTGGATGGGTAGCGGGGGCAAAGGAATTGATTACTGCTATCACTTGGCTTAAAAAAGACTTAGATCATCCTTTTGCACAAGCGACAATGGCTACATACCTAGAAAACATAAATTTTGAGGAACGGCTAAAAATTTTAAGAACTAAGTACCATACTAAGTGTACCGTGTTAATCTCCGCACTTGAACAATACTTTCCAGGATCAGTTTCCTGGTATGTGCCTGAAGGTGGATATTTTGCATGGGTCAGAATTCCAGGTGTCGATACATCGCAACTGTTGACACAAGCTCTCACTGAAGGTGTTTCATTTGTTCCCGGGAAACACTTTTTCTTAGATCAAAAAAATGGAACGGAGTTTCTTCGTCTGTCGTTCAGTTATGCGGATGAGAAAGAAATAGTCGAAGGAATTCAAAAACTAGGTAAAGTTGTAACTTCAAACTTTTAATTTGATTAGTTAATTTTAACGACTTAAATGAACACAGATTAAGTTCGCCATGTTCTGTGGCAATGTCTGTGTGGGACACAACTAACATTCAGTAAGTGATGAAGAAAACCCTTATTGAATGAAGTTTCACTTTATTAAGAGGCGCTAATATAAAAAAAGAAAAGAAATAAAAAGCTATCTCCATGAGGTAGCTTTTCTTATCGTGTGGAAGGTAATCGGTTAACGCATGATCGGCGAAGATCCTAGATTAAACAGAAAATTCAGTGAAGAATTCTTACAATATAAAAAAATGCCCCTAATAATTATGAGAGGAGCAACTTGGAATTCGTCCTGTTAATTCCAGGCTATAAGGGGAATTAAGGTGTTAATGGTAAATTGTCTTTTAACTTTTCACTGTCATCCTATAACTCTTGTTGTCCTAATTTTCCCCATTAAATATTTTTATTGATAACAAAAATCATTACGATTAATTATTGACGATCTTAATTACTTTATGTATATTAAACAAGTACAAATAATAATTATTACGGTTTACATTGATTTACCAATAATAAATTTATATTGTAATTTGGTTATTTTATAAGTTTTTTTTTGGATTTAAATCGTAATTATTCTATTTTATAGCGGGAGTTGATTATGGTATTTTCATAGATTAGTTTTTAAAATGGTAAGCTAATAAGTTAGAGCGATCAAAAAGGAGTGTTTTTAATTGTTAAAAAAATATGCCGTTTTCTTTTTTATTTTTGCTGTACTACTCGCTTTTGTAACGGGGTGTACTAATTCCGAAGAGAGTTCTAATTCTCAAGTAAGAGAAGAAGGCACCGATAATTCTGCAAAGACAGAGAAAAAATCCATAACGTTGCTTTATAGTTTTGCTTCAAAGACAATAGATCCTCATCAGGATTTTATGGGTGTACGTGCTGGTATTGCTGAGACGTTAGTAAAAATCGATCAGAACCTTGAAATTCAACCGTGGTTAGCAGAATCTTGGCAGCAAATCGATGAGAAAACATGGACATTTACTATTAGAGATGGAGTTACGTTCCATGACGGAACAATTGTTGATGGCGAAGCGGTAGAGGCTTCGTTTGAGCGTGTGTTAGAGGTTAACGATGCGATTGCAGCTAACTTAAAAATTGAGACGATGGAAGCAAGCGGTCAAGACATTACGTTTATGACAACAGAAGAGTACCCCTCTTTTCTGTCAGAGTTAGTCCATACAAATACTTCTGTTATAAAGATTGACGTAGAAAATATTAGTGAAAAACCAATTGCAACAGGCGCATTTCAAGTCGTTGATTTTACAGCTGAAGCAGAGATTAAAGTAGAAAAATACGATGATTACTGGGATGGACCTGCGAACTTAGATGAAGTGACAATCAAATTTAATTCAGATGGGAATGTTCGTGCTCTTGCCCTGCAATCAGGTGAAGCTGACATTGCGTACCATTTGCCTCCTGAGGCGTTAGCACCTATTGAAAGTAGTGATAACCTTCGTGTGGAGTCCGTTTCGAGCTTACGAGCGCACTTCATTCTTTATAATGCTAACAAACCTGCATTACAAGATGTGAGAGTTCGGAGAGCATTGGATTTACTCATTAATCGTCCTGTAGCGGTAAGTGAGATTATGAATGGACATGCAACATCGGCGAATGGTCCGTTTAACCGAGATTTTGCCTTTGCAAGCGATGAAGAGCCAAAACAGTATGATCCAGTACAAGCAGAGGTTTTACTGAAAGAAGCTGGCTATGAAAGAAATGCAGAGGGCATGTTTGAAAAAGGTGGTACGGTGCTCGAGTTAACGCTGGCAACGTATCAAGGTAGACCAGAGCTGCCACTAATGGCGCAGTACTTACAAGCAGAAGCATCAAGTCTAGGAATTAAAATCAATATCGTAACGGTTGAAAACATTGACAGTTATTTGTGGGAACAGCAGGATGAGTGGGATTTAGTAACGTATTCGGTCTTAACGGCGCCTCGTGGTGATGGTGGTTATTTCTTGAATGTTGCTTATTTACCAGAAGGATCTTTAAATCCTGGTCAAATTGATATTCCAGAACTAAATGAAATAACGAAACAGTTAAATGTGACAGCAGATTTGGAAAACCGAGTTGTATTACAAAAGAATGCAGTAGACATTATTCAGGAGGAGCTACCACAGTCGTTTATTTTACATCCTCATATTATTGTCGGTGTAAATGAGCGTGTGAAGAACTGGACTCCAGGTGCTGAAGAATACTACTTAATTACCAATCAAATGGATGTAGAGTAATAGAGGAGTGAAAGTGTCTATAGATGCTTTCACTTTTCTAGTCGAATACGTTTTTTAATAGTTTTGCAGAGACATTCGAGCCAATAATTGTTCGCGCAAGGCTTGAAGATGGTGGCAGCATGCCACCTTTTATCACGATGTTTGGCAGGTGAGTACCGTGCAGAGGGTTTTATCGATTATAGGTTCAAGATGTCTTCAATTAGTCATTATGGTTTTAGTTCTATCTTTTGTGACCTTTTTATTAATGAAGGTTACTCCTGGAGATCCAATCAGAGCGTTATTAAAGGTAGACGATGTCGTAGTTACGACAGCTGAAGAAGAGAGGTTAATGAAAGAATATGGCTTTGATCAACCAATTTTTGTGCAATATAAAGAGTGGATTTTGAATGTGGTTCAGTTGGACCTAGGTGAATCGATCATCGCTAAAAGACCAGTATTTGATATGATTATGAGCAGATTACCAGCTACGATCGCCTTATCTATAGGAGGCTTGGTTGCTCTTTTTCTTATTTCTGTTCCCATTGGTATATTAGGAGCTGTTTACGAAGGAAGATGGCCCGATTATCTAAGTCGGTGGATTGCATTAGTGGGAGCTTCAATACCAAGCTTTTGGCTTGGATTGCTATTAATCTATTTTTTCTCGTTAAAACTGAACATATTGCCCGTCATGGGCAAAGGGACGTTTGCTCATTATATCCTTCCTTCTATTACTCTCGGAGTGGCGATGGCACCGATGTACATTCGATTACTACGAGAACGACTCATTTCTACGCTACAGAGCTCCTACATTGAAGCCGCAAAAACAAGAGGATTGCGAAAAGAACGAATCTTATTTTTTCATGCTTTAAGAGGTAGCCTTATTCCGTTAGTAACGATGTTTGGATTAAGCATTGGTAGTTTACTCGGTGGAATAACGGTAATTGAAATTCTATTTTCTTGGCCAGGAATGGGTGAACTGATTGTTCAAGCGGTAATGCAGCGTGATTATCCAGTGATTCAAGGATACATCTTAATTGTTGGTTTTCTCGTTGTGATCACGAATTTAGTCGTTGATTTAACGTATCTCGTCATTAATCCTCAAATCAAGCAAGGAAAGGAGTTAGGGTAATGGAAGTAGCAATGATCAAAGCATCTCGACTTCTCCGTAATCCAAATATGATAATTGGTACACTCCTTGCTCTATTTCTTGGCGTTGTTACGTTACTTGGCAGCGCACTCGTTCCTCATGATCCTTTTCAAATTGATATGGGGAATAGGTTGCAAGGCTCATCATTGACTCATTGGTTAGGAACAGATCAATTAGGTCGCGATGTGTTTTCTAGAATTGTCTATGGAGCAAAGCTAACGATTGGGCTAGGGATGTTTGCTATTCTCATGGCAATTTGTATTGGCGTACCAATCGGACTCCTTTCAGGTTACATCGGTGGGAGGATCGATGCTTTTTTTATGAGAATCATTGATGGAATTTTAGCGTTTCCAGATTTTATTTTAGCGATTGCGATTGCTGGAATTTTAGGACCGAGTTTAACGAATATCATCATTGCGATTGTTTTAGTCCGATGGATTGTGTACGCCCGTGTTGTTCGGGGATTGGTGCTAGCGGAAAAAGAGAAAGAATATGTTTTAGTTTCTAAAGTCTCGCACTCTAGTTCTTTTAAAACGATTCGTATGCACTTACTTCCTCAAGTGATGCCAGATATTATTGTCATGGCTGCGATCGATGTAGGGAAAGTCATTTTGCTTATTTCAGCATTATCTTATATTGGTCTTGGAGCTCAACCGCCAATACCAGAATGGGGAGCGATGCTTAACGATGGACGTGGATATTTTCAAGTCGTACCTTCCTTGATGATTTACCCTGGGCTAGCGATCATGTTAACGGTTCTATGTTGTAACTTATTAGGAGATGGATTGAAAAGTTTTTTTGATATCCGAAAAGAGAGGGATTATTTATGAGTGATTCTCTATTAATTTTACAAGATTTGCAGATTGAAAGTAGAGCTGGAAATCATCAGTTATTAAATAATGTAAGTATCGAGGTAGCTAAGGGTGAGATTGTTGGTTTGATAGGTGAGAGCGGTAGTGGTAAAAGCTTAACAGCGAAAGCGATCATGGGGCTTCTCTCATCTGATATGCACAGAAGCGGTCGCATTTTTTATAAGAATAACGACTTGTTAAAGTTAACTTCAAAACAACATCGTAAACTTCTTGGCAAGGAAATCGGCATGATCTTTCAAGATTACCGCGGAAGCTTTACTCCATTCATTAAAATTGGCAAGCAGATGGTTGAAACGATTTGTACTCATCAAGCTATTCATAAAAAAGAAGCAAAGAGCATCGCTTTTCGTGTACTTGAGGAAATGGGTTTGGAACCAGACAGAGTCTTTCGGAGTTATCCGTTTCAATTAAGTGGTGGACAGGTTCAACGTGCTGCTATTGCAATGGCGATCGCATTAAAACCTGGCTTACTTGTTTGTGATGAGATCACAACGGCTTTAGACGTGATGAATGGCGAGAAGGTGTTAAATTATATTGACTATATTCGCAACGAGACGGGTTGTGCAGTCTTAATGATTACACATGATTTAGCCCAAGCCTACAAACGAACCGATCGAATGTATGTGATGCAACAAGGTGAAATTGTCGAAGAAGGCTTGCCTGAACAGATTCGCTGTCACCACACGCATCCCTATACGAAAAAGCTATGTTCATGTCTGCTATCACTTCCTAGTGAGGATCAACTCGTGCGAAATGATAAGGTGAGTGCTCTATGAGTTTATTAATCGTAGATCGTCTCTCCAAAAAATATTCGAAAAACATCAGTGCCTTGGATAACATTTCATTTCGCATCGGTGCAGGGGAATGCCTCGGAATTGTAGGGGAAAGTGGTAGTGGAAAAAGTACACTTGCACGAATTATTTTAGGGTTAGAAACGTATAAAGAAGGTCGTGTTGTTTTTAAAGATGAACCAATCGCTCCGAAAAAAAGGTCGCTCCTACGACAATATCGCAAAAGTGTTCAAATGATTTTTCAAGATTCGACGAGCACGTTAAACCCAAAGTTGCCCATTTGGAAAAGCATACTAGAGCCTTTAGACAATTTCAAAGAATTTTCCCCTTCTTTTATATCTGTAGAAGGACTTTCAAGAAAAGAAATCGCTCAAGCGCTGTTAGAAATGGTCGGGTTAGACAAAGAATTGGCTGACCGCTATCCATTTCAATTAAGTGGAGGACAAAAACAGCGCGTGGGTATTGCTCGAGCGATTAGCATTGAACCAGAACTTCTTGTGTGTGATGAACCAACAGCTAGCTTAGATGTTACCGTTCAAATACAAATCTTGCGTTTATTAAAGGACCTTCAGAAAAAAACAAATATGACTATATTATTTATCTCACATGATATAAGAGCTGTAACTTTTTTATGTGAAAAAGTGATTGTACTTAAAAACGGTTCTCTTGTGGATCAGTTTGAACTAGACGAACTATATCATAATGACCGTCATCTATATACTAAAGCTTTAATTCAAGCAGCTTCTATCGATTAAGTGGAAGAAAGGTACTATTAATACATGATAGCAACGTGCTATCAGCGGAATAGCACTTCTATATATAGTGAGGTGAAGGAGAAAACAATGAAGGTAGCGGCAACTTCCTTAGAAATAAAGAACGACCATAAGTTCAGTCACCGTGAGTATTTAATACTAGCGATACCACTTATTATTTCAGGAATCTCAACTCCAATATTAGGTGCGGTCGATACAGCAGTTGTTGGACGAATTCCTGACCCTGCTTCGATTGGTGGAGTAGCAATTGGAGCGGTTATTTTTAATACTATGTATTGGCTTCTTGGATTTCTTCGAGTGAGTACGAGTGGGTTTACTGCACAAGCAGATGGAGCGAATAATCAAAAAGAAATGATCTTATCGTTTTTACGACCGATGATTATCGCAATCGTTTTTGGCTTGTTTTTCATAATATTACAAAAGCCTATATTACATATTGCCTTAGCTTTAATCGGTGGGAGTGAAGCGGTATCATCCTTTGCTGCAAGCTATTTTTCAATACGAATATGGGGTGCGCCATTTGCACTATTGGGTTATGTAATGGTTGGATGGCTCATCGGAATGGGGAAAGTCCGTTTAGCTTTAGTGACACAAATTTTATTGAATGTACTCAATATCATGTTAGATATTGTGTTTGTCCTTGGGTTTGGCATGGGAGTTACTGGGGTTGCTTATGCGACAATTATATCTGAAATCAGTGCGGTTTTATTTGGAGCATGGATTATTTATCGTACACAAAAAGTAAATCTAACGACGATTAAATTAGACATGTTAATCGCGTCTAATCCGTTAATTAAAATGATGAAAGTCAATCGGGATTTATTCTTACGGACCGTTTGTTTACTAACGATGACCGTGATTTTTACTGCTAGTGGTGCTAGTATGGGGGAAGTTACATTAGCAGCAAATGCGATCCTCCTACAAATTCATTATATTATGGCTTATTTGATCGCAGGGTTTGCCAATGCTTCGAGTATTGTTGTCGGAAGAGCGATCGGTGGAGAAAATCGATTACTTTATAAGCGTGCATTTTCCCTTTCAGCACAATGGGGCTTTATTTCCGCCTTCCTTTTATCATTAACCATACTATTATTCGGTGATTATGTGGTCGGATGGTTTACAATCATTACAGAAGTGAGAATAACTGCGAGTGAATTCTTAATCTGGATGATGGTTTATCCGATTGTTGGATTTTGGAGCTTGCAATTAGAAGGTATATTTTCAGGAGCCACTGAAGTTGGGCCCGTTCGGGATTCTATAGTTTTAGCCCTAGTCGTATTTTTAGGTGCACTTTGGTGGTTTGTACCAATGTTTCATAATCATGGAGTATGGCTAGCTTTTGTATTATTTAGCCTAGGCCGATCTTTCTTTTTATGGTTATTTGTACCGAAATTGACTCGCATCAAATTTAGTTAATTTCAATAACAGAGGGGTTAAGGTGGACTAGGCAGATTTCATGTAACAATTTTTTACTGATCACTGCCGTTGTCACTTTATATACGAATACTAATTTTGTTTATATAGAATAATAAAATTACATATAAACTATGAATTTACATAAATGTAAGGAGAATAAGTTCATTGAATAGTGATTCACCAAAAAGTCGAAGTTCTGTTTTCAATGATATAAACAAGGCACCAAATCGTGCAATGATACGGGCAATGGGAATTACAGATGAAGATTTCAATAAGCCCTTTGTCGGGATTGCAAGCACATGGAGTGAGGTTACACCGTGTAATATGCATATCGATGAGTTAGCTAGAAAAGCTAAAGAAGGTACTTTAAATGGTGGTGGTACTCCTTTTATATTTAATACAATTACTGTTTCTGATGGTATTTCAATGGGAACGGAAGGAATTCGTTTTTCATTGCCAAGCCGTGAAGTGATTGCAGATTCAATTGAAACGGTTATGGGGGCACAAAGTTACGATGGAGTTGTTGCAATCGGTGGTTGCGATAAAAATATGCCAGGATGTATGATTGCTATCGGTCGATTAAATCTACCAGCTGTTTTTGTTTATGGAGGGACAATCCGAGCAGGAAAAGTAGATGGAAAAGACATCGATATTGTGTCAGCTTTTGAAGCCGTAGGCAAATACAATAATGGAGATATCGACCGTGAACAACTTCATAAGGTGGAATGTCATGCGTGTCCAGGAGCTGGATCCTGTGGAGGAATGTATACTGCCAATACTATGGCATCAGCTATCGAAGCGATGGGGATGAGTTTGCCTGGAAGTTCATCCAACCCAGCAGAAACCAAAGAAAAATTACAAGATTGTATAGATGCAGGAAAAGCAGTTATGAATCTGTTATCTAAAGGAATTACGCCTAAGGATATTATGACGAAAAAGGCGTTTGAGAATGCAATCACTGTTGTTATGGCACTTGGAGGTTCTACAAATGCAGTGCTTCATTTACTAGCATTAGCTCATACTATCGATGTTGAGCTTGAATTAGATGATTTTGAACGAATCCGCAAAAAAGTTCCTCATATTGCTGACCTTAAACCAAGTGGTAAATATGTCATGGAAGATCTATCTTTAATCGGTGGTGTACCAGGTGTTATGAAGTTACTTCTTGATAAAGGACTTCTCCATGGGGATTGTTTAACAGTAACAGGTCAAACAATTGAAGAAAACCTCAAAGAAATTGTACCTTTAAAAGAAGGTCAAGAAATTATTTCCTTTGAAAATCCGAAACGTGAAACAGGACCTCTAGTCGTCTTAAGAGGGAACTTAGCTCCAGAGGGTGCATTAGCCAAGATGTCTGGGTTAAAAATAAAAGAAATAACAGGACCAGCACGTGTTTTTGATACGGAGAAAGATGCTACAGATGCTGTCTTAAATAATAAGATTAATCCAGGGGATGTTATTGTCATTCGATATGTTGGTCCAAAGGGTGGACCTGGAATGGCTGAGATGTTATCTATTACAGCAATTGTGGTAGGAAAAGGTCTAGGAGAAAAAGTTGGCTTAATTACCGATGGTCGGTTCTCTGGGGGTACACATGGGTTAGTAGTTGGACACATCTCTCCTGAAGCACAAGTTGGTGGTCCAATTGGATTAATTCAAGAAGGAGATTTAATTACTATAAATAGCGAAACACAAGAGCTGACAGTTAATGTTTCACCAGAAAAATTTGCTGAAAGAGCAAAGGATTGGACTCCGCCTGAACAAAATTTAAAAGGGTATTTGTCTAAATACGCTCGTTTAGTCTCATCGGCATCAAAAGGAGCAATAACAGATTAAAGGAGAACAAAGCATTAAAAAGAAGAGATCAACAGCCTTAGTTCACAGGTTAACAGGACTAAGGCTGTTTTGTCATTCGAAATAAGGAAAGCTACTATACATAATGTGGAATTTAATTCCTTATTATCCATGGAAAACATTACAGGTTTAAAGACTGTGCAATGTTTGTTAAGGTAGAAAAGAGAATTTTGTTATGTTAGAGGAACTAAAAATGCTTCTCTTTTTTTCATCCTATATGTAATCAAATAGGATATTTTGATAACAAGGAGGATGAATACAAATGGTTAATTTACTTACAACATTGTTGTTATTAACAGGAGCAGAAGTACCAGAAGAACAATTGCCGAAGTTACACGAGGAACGTCTCGTTTATACAATAGAAAAAGAGAGTGAAGAAGTGAAAGTACATGCAGTACGAGCTTCACTAACTGTTGAAGAAAAGGAACTTCTCGAACGACTGGTAACAGCAGAAGCACAAAATGAACCGTTTGAAGGAAAAGTTGCTGTTGCAGAAGTTGTTTTGAATAGAATGGAAAACGAGCAATTTCCTGACGAATTAGAAGATGTTGTCTTCCAGGAAAATCAGTTCTGTCCAGTTGAAAATGGTACAATTAATAAAAAACCTACTGAAAAGGCAAAGAAAGCTGTGGAAGAAGCTATAAAAGGAACAGATGAAGCGAATGGTGCATTGTATTTTTACAATGACAATATTATTAAGACCAGTTGGTTGCAAAGTAGGAAAACGACAACTAGGATTGGACAACATGTTTTTAAGCAATAAATGAAGGAAAATATATGTGAGTATATAAAAGCATAGAATATTGTGAGATGGCAGGGAGACCTGTCTTTTTTTGTTCAAAAATCGTTAAGTGCGTCACTGTATTATTCGACATTTGTCGGGTACCACTTTAATAGCAATCCAGTTGGATGTGTAATATCCATTCTCCACTGGGTAGAGTTTGATTAGATGTCCATAGAAGAAAATCTGAGTGGTTGACAAATGAGTCAACGGCTCTTTTTTGTTGTCTAAATAATAGTTTGAGACGGAGACATAACATTGAAGCTCGGATTCAATTTTGAATTGAAATAATTTAAAAAATTAAACAAACGCTTAAACTTCACCCTTCCTTCATGCATGATTTGTCCACCCACTGAATAGCTATTAACAAAGGTACTAGAGACAAGTGAAATGGTCTCGGAAACTTTACAGTAAGGCTGTTTAAAGAGTGTGATGAACTTGCGCGCTCATTATTGAAAAATGGAATAAAATTCATTAAGAAAAGAGAGTTTCTTGTTTATTTCATTTATTTTAATAGGGGGATTTATTATGGTTGAAGCTATTCTAAAATTGTTTGTAAGCGAACAGCAAGCTCAATCAATTTTAGCCAATCCATTGATTGAATTAATTTTCATGGTGTTGTTTTTCACATTTGTTGTCGCCGTTCTGCTTCATTTTATCCTTTATAGTAAATTAAGAAGAATTCGTAACTTTATTCAAGATACGAATTCATTGGATATTACGCCACTAAATCGGTTTCAAGAGGAGTTTGAACATAAGAATAATGAGGATGCGGTGAAAGTCGAGACGTTTGTGCAAAAGAAATTCTCGAGTTGGCGAGTATTTAATGTGCCAGTGGTTAATCTCATTAAAATGATTCAGATGACGGTCTCCGTTTTTATTTTGATTGGTGTATTGGGGACATTTATCGGACTGGCAATGTCACTCGGAAGCATTGATGCTACAGGGGATCAGCTCGTCGAGAATGTCGCCTTAGTCCTAGCGGGTATTGATGTAGCGTTCTATACGAGTATTGTCGGGATGGGATTATCGCTAGTAATGACGGTCGTTACGCGTGTAGTGAATACCGAATATTTATTAACCGATATTATGCTAAAAACGGAATCCTTATTAGACGAAAAAGAACAAGATCCGATGTCACGCCTGATTGATGTATCAGAAAAGATTAATTCTTCCATCGTAGAACTTCGTGAAACGAATCAAGAGTCACTCCAAAATATTGTCCAATCGTTTCAAGGGTTTCAAGAATACACGACTGGATTGAAGCAATCGGCCAAAGATTTAGCAAAGTTTAATGAAGGGTTAACACAAAACTTAAAGGATTTCGCTGTCATTTTTAATTCAATGCGCGAGTTAACAAGTGGCTTTGATAAAGGAGTTACAAAGCTCAATAAGAATTTTGATCAATTGTTTAATTACTTTTATAAAATGGATCAACGAAATGAAAAGATGACGAGTGCATTTACCGAGACGTATAAGAAAATTGATGAACTCTCCACGGCTCAAATGGAAACAATGACGCAATTTCAAAATCAAGTTGTTGATTTAAAGGACTATTTTTCTTCAGTTGCGGATCGTCAGGAAGCGATCCATTCAGCTTTTGAAAGGATGAATGTTCAGAGTGAAACTTTGGTCAACACGATGAGAGATCATAATCAGCAGTTTGAGCGAATTTTTGGTCAAGACGTGAGTTCGAAGCTATCAGGCATTCACACAAACTTAAATCAGTTACGAAATGAGTTTCATTCACTTGGTCATTCGATCGGACGACTTCCTAATGCGTTAGATGCGATAAATAAGGCACAAGGTGATTATAAAAATCTTCTATCATACCGATTTGACGAATTAAAGCAATTTCATCATGAATTTCACAATCATATTAAAGCCAATGCAGGAAATACGCAAACATTAGAAAAATACGTTAGCGAAATGTCGCGTTCAACAGAGCAAACGAATATGCAAAACCAACAATTATTGAATGAAATGAACCGCACCTTGGGACAAATGTCAGAGACATTTAAACAAAGAGAAAATCAGATCGATACCAGTGTTACTGTTCTAAAGGATGCTCTTTCTCGCTATGTCGTTAATGTAGAAGGATCAATAGGTGATAAGTTAGAAAAAGTCAGCCGAAATTTCAATGACTATGTTGTAGATATTAATGATGCAATTAAAAAAGAGTTTAAACAAATTGGCGAAATAACAGAAGATACGCATCAACGTAATTCCCGCCTATTGCAACAAGCTCTTCATGAATTAAGCCAAGAATTTCAACAATTAAATCGTCAGCTTCAGTCTTTCTCGCAAGAAGCGAATAAACAAAATTACCGAGTAAGGGTTGGAAGCAATGATTAATAAATATAAGAAACTATTTAAAGGAGAACAGGAGGAAGGTCATTTTTGGCCCTCATTTACGGATTTACTCACGGCGATTTTATTATGTTTCATCCTTATTTTTATTATCATGATGGTGATTAAGTCGTTCCAAATTGAAGAGATGAAGAGAACCATTGATCAAATCATGGGAGTACGAGTCAATTTAATCCAAGATTTAAATGAAGAATTTAGTGACTCTTCTCTCAATATTGAAATAGATGAGAAAACGGGTGCGCTCATTTTTAATACGGATATATTATTTGAATTTGATGCAGCAGTACTAAAGCCTGAAGCATTTACCTTTTTAGATGAGTTTGTTCCTGCTTACTTAGATGTGCTGTTAGCCAGTGGATATGAAGATTATATTTCTGAAATTATTATCGAAGGGCACGCCGACCGACACGGGAGTTATTTGTATAATTTAGAGCTTTCACAACAAAGAGCGTTTAGTGTTGCAGAGTATATCTTAAGTGAAGATTTCCCATATAAAAACATTCAAGAGCATTTACAGAATAAACTAACAGTTAATGGAAGGTCCTATACCGTAGGCCGCACCGATGAAAATGGTAACTACAGTAACCAAGCGTCACGCCGTGTTGAATTCAAGTTTCGCTTAAAAGATGAAGAGATTTTAGAGAGAACTAGAGAGTTATTAGGGGGAACTACACAGTGACTATCCAATAGGAGAAGAGTTCCTGTGTGATATTATATGATTATTTTCTAGCTGCATTAGAGTTATAGAGAATTTAAATAAAGTTACAATTTCTATTTAGCGTAACAATTTTTGTGTTTACTATCTATTATTGCTAAACATGTACTCATGTATTTGAGTACGTGTTTTTTTTTGCACTGGGTGTGATGGATCAGTACAGCAGCGTTTCTATGCAAGTAGTGAACACGGATTTGACTATGTTATGTGAAGCTTCATACCCTAACGATTTGTCTATCCTCATTTTCAATTATACAACATCGGTAAACTTGAGATCGGTTCAACAATTTTACACCTCAATACGCATTATTAATAGTTTATGAGATAAAAAGGTAGAACGAATTGGCACTTTTACTACAAATAATATATAAATTTATAAATTAATTTCCAATTATTAATAAACTTATATGCTTTTGCTAGCCATAAGGTACACATAGTAAAAAATCTATCGTTAAACACAAACGTTGAAACTTACATCCACTGCTCTTAGTTCACTTGATCTACAAAAACTCTTGTAGCCATAAAAGATACAATCCTCTAAGTTGCAATTAATGCACTAATATTTCCCCATTTTTTAGTATTATTTGACCGTTTTAACAAAAAATATGGTTTAGATGTACAAATTATAATGATTAAATTGCTTGAATAGCTGAAAACTCTGACTCAGAAAGTAAGAATGTGTGTTCGAGTTAAAATTATCAAGAAGAAGGAGAAATATCGATGAACATAGCAACATTTAAAATTGCAAACAAATTAATTACTGGGGAGGGAGCAACCAAACAACTGTATGGTGAAGCGAAATGTTTGAATATGAAGAATCCTTTAATTGTTACTGATGAAATACTTCAAAAAATTGGTGTAGTTGATCAAGTTCAATCGATTTTAAAAGATATTTCCGTGGGCATTTATACAGGGGTTAAACCTGAACCTGAGATTGCTCTAGTTGAAGAATGTACATCGACATTTCACGATGGACAACACGATGGACTCATTGCGGTAGGAGGTGGAAGTGCAATTGATATTGCTAAAAGTGTTTCAGCTTTTGCCTCACATAAAGGTCGTATTAATGAATTATTCGGTACAGATTTAGTGCTAGAAAAAGGGATTCCAATCATCGCGATCCCGACAACAGCAGGTACAGGATCTGAAGTAACGAACATCGCAATTCTTTCAGATAAAGAGGAACAGTTAAAAAAAGGAATTGTTAGTGATTATATTCTTCCAGATGTAGCGATTGTAGCTCCAGAAATGACACTCACAATGCCCAAGTCAGTTACTGCCGCAAGCGGTATTGATGCACTAGTGCATGCAATCGAAGCGTACATTTCAGTGAACGCATCCCCAATAACTGATGCGCTTGCATTAGGGGCAATGAAATTAATAGCGAAAAACCTCCCGAAAGCTTATGCCAATCCGAATCATTTGAAAGCTCGAGAGTATATGGCAACTGGCAGCTTGATGGCTGGAATGGCTTTCGGAAATGCGGGTGTAGCAGCGGTTCATGCCCTGGCATATCCACTTGGTGGACGCTTCAATATTGCTCACGGTATTAGTAATGCCCTATTACTGCCCTATGTGATGGAGTGGAATAAAATAAGTACCGTTGAACGATTCCGTGACATTGCAGAAGCATTAGGAGAAAAAGTTACGGGACTAACAGATTTTGAAGCAGCAGACCGTGCAGTTGAAGCGATGCGCCGATTATGTGATGAAGTTGATATCCCAAAAGGAATGCGTTCGTTTAATATTCCAGAAGAAGCAATTCCTTCTATGGCAGAAGATGCGAGTAAAATTGACCGTCTTTTAAAAAATAATCCGAGAGTTTTCTCTGTTGATGAAATAGAACAGATTTATAGAGCGGCTTACTAACGCAATCTCTTCTCTTACGCTAATGCTTATTCTTTTCCAATTGATTAAGGAGGGAAATATATGTGGAAAAATCGTAAGGATGGTGAAGAACAACCATATCTTCCATTTGGTCCTTTTAAAGTAAGATTACCTTTTTTACATTATAGATTTGAATGGCCAGATTATTTACAAGGGTTATTAATGTGTGCTGTTGATTTGGCAGCGATTCCAATAATGATCGAGCTATTAGGGATGCCATTTGAAGTAGCCCTAGCTGTCGTAATCTTAAATGGGATACTCTATTTAATCCATCATCTTCTTGGCGATCCTGTTGTGCCTGGTTGGATTACACCAGCAATTCCATTAATTACGATATATGTTTTAACGTTTCCAGAGGGTCCTGATCGTGTCTATGCCCTGGTAGCACTGCAGCTAACTTTAGGAATACTCTCAATTATACTAGGTGCAACGGGCTTGGCGAAAAGAGTCGTAACGTTTGTTCCTCCTGCAATTAAATCTGGGGTTATTTTAGGTGCAGGGTTTGCCGCAGTAATTTCGATATTCCAAGTTGGCGGACGTTTTGAGTCATTTCCATGGACGATTTCAATTGCTGTCGGTATTGCTTTTTACATTATTTTTTCCAGACATTTCTACAAACTAAAGTCGAAAAACAGGACATGGTTCTTAATCTCAAAGTTAGGTATATTTCCAATTATTATCTTAGCTGTTATTATTGGCCCGATGTTTGGTGAAGCGCCTTGGCCGCAAATTGAATGGGGATTTAGTAATCCAGATTTTATAACACTTTATAAGGAATATACGGTATTTGGACTTGGGATGCCCCCTTTGATGATGTTTATTGCATCGATCCCTACTGTTTTGGCAACCTATATCGTTTTATTTGGTGACGTTATTCAAACAAAGGCACTCGTTGAAGAGGCGCAAGAATATCGAAAAGATGAAAGAATTGATTATGATTCAAACCGTGCTCATTTACTTTTTGGTGGACGTAATGCTTTTATGAGTATTTTTGGACCCGATCCAGTTATGGCAGGTCCATTATGGGCCGCTATGCAAGTTGTTATCATTGAACGATTTAAAGAAGGAAAAAAAGCAATGCATTCCATTTTTGGTGGTATGGGTTCATTCCGTTGGGGAACGAATACGGGTTTACTGCTTCTTCCTATTGTCAGTTTAGTCCAACCGATTCTTGGGATAGCTCTTGCTTTAACACTTCTAATCCAAGGTTATGTTAGCGTCCGAGTTGGAATAATGGAATCTCGAAGTACCCGCGATTTAGGGATTGCTGGGATAACAGGTGCAGTATTAGCAACCAAAGGAGCAGCATGGGGATTCGCTGTCGGTATTCTCTTAACTTTACTCATTTATGGTAAGCAATTCTTTGTTGGAGAGAATGAGGAAATCTTTACGAAGGATCTAAAAGTGGAAAAAAAATAAATTAATGCAAGGAGAGTGTTGCACCAATGGAACATTATTCCATATACATCAATGGTCAATGGTTGGGAGAAAACTTTGAAAAAATAGAAGTTTCCAATCCTGCAACAAATGAAATTATTGCCACTGTTCCTAAAGGTGGTGCAAATGAAGCAAAGCAAGCTGTAGATGCAGCCTATGATGCATTTCATGAGTGGTCCAAATATTCAGCTTACGAACGGGCCGAACTTATTCGAAAATGGTACGACCTGATTAACGAAAATAAAGAAGAAATAGCAAAAATGATGACTGCTGAACAAGGAAAGCCATTAAAAGAAGCACTGGGTGAAATGACTTATGCAAATGGTTTCCTCTCGTGGTATGCAGAAGAGGCCAAGAGAATATATGGAGAAACGATCCCAGCGACCCAACGAAACAAGCGTCTTTTTGTGCAGAAGCAACCAGTTGGTGTTGTTGCAGCTATTACACCATGGAACTTTCCAGCGGCAATGATCACCCGTAAAGTAGCGCCAGCTCTAGCTGCAGGGTGTACAGTTGTTGTCAAACCAGCTGAACAAACTCCAATAACCGCGATCAAAATGGCAGAGCTTGCCGATAAAGCAGGTATACCAAAAGGGGTGATCAATGTAGTAACTGGTGACCCCAAAGCTATTGGTAAGGTTTGGTTAGAAGATGACCGTGTTCGTAAGTTAACATTCACTGGCTCTACTGAAGTTGGAAAATTATTAATGCGAGGCGCTGCTGATACGGTTAAAAAGGTATCTCTAGAGCTTGGTGGTCATGCTCCTGTCATCGTCCTGGATGATGCAGATCTTGATAAAACAGTAAAAGGCGTCATTGAAGCAAAATTTCGTAATGCTGGTCAAACATGCATCTGTTTAAATCGCGTTTACGTTCATGAATCAATTTATGAGACGTTTCTTGAAAAGCTTATTCCGAAAGTAAAGGAACTAAAAGTAGGCAATGGATTTGATGAAGGTGTAGATATCGGTCCTCTTATAGAACAAAACGCAGTTGAAAAAGTACAAAATCATATTGAAGACGCAGTCAAATTAGGGGCAAAAATTGAAATTGGTGGGAAGATAAAAGACGGATTATATTTTGAACCGACTGTATTATCGAACATTGATGATGATATGTTGTGTATGTGTGAAGAAACATTTGGGCCATTAGCACCTGTAACATCTTTTAAATCTGAAGAAGAAGTTATAAAGCGTGCAAATAATTCCATCTTTGGACTTGCAGCTTATGTATTTACTGAAAATATTTCTCGTGGAATACGTATTACTGAAGCACTTGAATATGGAATTATTGGATTAAATGATGGACTACCATCTACTCCTCAAGCTCCATTTGGCGGATTTAAACAAAGTGGTATTGGACGTGAAGGGGGCCATTACGGGCTTGAAGAGTATTTGGAAGTAAAGTATATCTCACTAGGGTTATAATAAAAACAGGGCTGACTTAAAGATATGAGTCAGCCTTTAATTATTTAATAATACTTCTATTACCAAGGGTCCGAAAAATAATACACTGTTTGATGTGAATTACTAGCTGTATTCTCCTTAGTATCGTAGTCAAAACTTAACAGGAATGCGATAATGAGATTTACTTAAATAAAAGGGGAAATTTTTAAAGAGGTGTACGTTTGTGGATGTTATTTTATATGATTTATTTTTAGTCGTATTCGGGCTTATTCTTGGGATCTTAGTTAGTGATCCACTTAAAAAATTATTCAATGGAAAATATAAGGAAGAGGCGCGGCAGAAAAAACGTGTCAAACTATTAGTATACATAAGGAAAAACAGTTCCAAGGCTGGACCGACCACCGAAGAACTGGCCGAGAAGGTGTTCGCAAATAAGGTCGATATGGACACGGTCAAACAACTTCTAAAAGATGTCGAAGACACTGGTCTAATTAAACGGATTGTTCATAAAGGACAAGAAGAAGAGAAGACAAGATGGGTTTTTACGGATAAAAAGTATTAAGAACAAGCTGATTATCCTGTGCTTTTTCGAAGTAAAGAATTTGTTGTAATATAGGGTGGGTAATAGAAGTAATTTTATTATATGAACTGTTGTCTGAGAGGTAAAGGGAAAAAGTAGGTTTTTAGTAATAACCTATGAGAAATCTACCCCATGTTCGAAGCGAGGGAAGCCATTTTGTGTTTTGGATAATCTAGGCGATTGAAAACCGATGCGCTTAGATTTTTTTAATTTGGTTACTTTTACACAATTTAAATCAAACAAGCCTGAATTGTTGCTATAACAGACTTCTCCTATATGATTTTTATTTAAATTCTATAAATGTTGTTCTCTTCGTACTTTGATAGAGATGTATGAAACGAAAGAATATGTTACAATGACCATCAAAATGAACCGAAAAGGAGAATGATATGAGAAAAAAATGGATACTAAGTTTACTACTTGCAGGATTTATTACAGTATTTGCTGCATGCGGAAATGCAGATGATGCCGCAGAAAATAATGATCTTCAGGAAGAGGCTACTCCAGTTGCTGGAGATAGTGCTGAGCTACCGCCAATGCCCGAGCCAGACTTGGAAGGTATTCCTGATGTAGTTGCAATGGTTAATGGTAAAGAGATTTTGAAAGAAGAATTTAAAACGACGTATTTAGGTTACTTTACGCAAATCGCAATGGAAGCGCAAATGTATGGGGAAGAAGTTGATCAAGAACAACTAAAAACTCAGATCATAGAAAGTATGATTGGACAAGAACTACTCATTCAAGAAGCAGGAAAAGCTGGTTTGGAAGCTTCAGATGAAGAAATCTCTCAATCGCTTGATGAATTAGTGGCACAATATGGGCTTGAATCACAAGAAGAGTTCTTGACTGCTATGCATGAACAAGGTTTAGACGAAGAAGAAGTAAGGTCTGAGCTGGCAATGCAAGTAAAAATAGATAAACTGATTATTAGTGAATCTGGAGGCATTGAGCCTACTGAGGACGAGTTGAAAGAATACTATGATCAGATTTTAGCTCAAATTGGTCAAATGGGTGATGAAGACGCAGAAATTCCAACTTTTGATGAAATTAAATCCGATATTAAAGAGCAAGTAAAAACTCAAAAAGTATCTGAAGCAGCACAGGTAATCGTTGGAAAACTTCGTGAAGAATCAGAGGTTACTGTTCATTTATAATAACGCAAAAGCTGGCTCATGGTTTTGAGTCAGCTTCTTTTAATTAGAATAAAATTTTGAAGTACATTCAACAATTTACATAACTTAGCTCGTTTATTTATTCAGCATCAACTGAAAGTAATACCCCCACTTTTCAGACTTCGAGGAATCCTGGGCCAGCTTATTACATATATGATAAAAATTCAGATACGCATATTCTAATTCATTTTAAGTTCATACAAATCATGTATAGTAGAAAGAGCAATAGAGTTTTATATTAAAGGTGGAATGGTCTATGAAAGGAAAATCAGCATTAATCGCAGGTGCAACTGGTTTAGTAGGGAATGAGTTGCTTCATTTTTTGTTAAATGGAAATGAATATGAGAGGGTAATTGCGATTGTGAGAAAACCTCTTGAAATAGAACATCCAAAGCTTAAAGAAGTCGTTTGCAATTTTGATAAACTGGAAGAGATTGAAAGCTACTTTGAGGTTGATGATGTGTTTTGCTGCTTAGGGACAACGATTAAAAAAGCCAAATCAAAAGAAGCGATGTACAAAGTTGACGTGGAATATCCATTAGCAATCGCCAAATTAGCGAAAGAACAACAGGTCAACCATTTCCTCCTCGTTAGTTCAATGAATGCAAATCCGAAATCAGCTCTATGGTATTCGAAAATAAAAGGAATTCTAGAAGAGGAATTAAAAAAAATTCCATTTGAAAAGATCTCCATTTTTCGCCCATCACTTTTACTTGGAAATCGTAAAGAGTTTAGAATGGCGGAGAATATCGCTGGGAAAGTTTTCCGTGGGTTGTCTGTTTTGTTTAAAGGTCCATGGAAAAGCCGCTTAGCAATTGAAGGAAAAACGGTAGCGCAAGCGATGTACGAAGTAGCACAATCGAATTCTACAGGCGTAAAAACTTACTCTGCCCAATCGATGGAAGGTATAAAAGACGCGAAAAAAGGTTAATAGACTTTAGACGATATTTTCGAGAGTTACGAGCTTGTACACCAATCTGCTTAAAAAAGAGGCATCGACCACGATTGTAGTCAATGCCTTTTCATATAGTGATTGCTTCGCTTCGTTTCAGCCGAATATACTGCAGCAGAACTTGGTATGCTGTGGTTTTATTGCAATATTTCTATTACTTGTTGATAAGTTTCTTCACCAATTAAATGGATATTCTTTTCAATAGCTGGTTGAACGGCTTCTCTAAATTTTTCAAATTGTTCTGGTGAGAGTTCAGTGATTTCAACTCCCGCTTCTTTAAGATTGTTGACAGCGTTGACTTCAACTTCTTGAATATATTCTCTTCCAAATTCCGTTAATTCATTTCCTGCTTCCACAATAACATCTTGTAAATCTGCAGGAAGACTCTCAAAGAAATCGTTGTTCACGATAAGCGTGACAGGAACGTAACTGTGTTCAGTGACCGTTAACTGTTTGACTACTTCGTAAAATTGCGAATCGTACATAAGTGGTAATGTTGTTGCTAATCCATCAACTTGACCTTGTTGTAATGATGTATATAATTCTGAAAATGCAATAGGAGTAGGGTTACCACCCATTGCTTGAACTGTATCCATAATGATTCTTGTTTCTGACGTTCTTAGTCTTAATCCGCTAAGGTCATTTGGCTCTTCAATTGTTTTGTTACTCATGAATACGTTCGCTCCAATATCATAAAAACCTAGAACTTTTCCTCCAATGTATGCCTCTAACTCTTCACTAAGTTGATCTCCGAAAGGCCCATCAATAAATTCATATAGGTTATCTCGATTTTCAAAAAGGAATGGGTATTCAAAAACGTTGAAGGTGTCGATTGCTTGTGCGGCATTTAATGATGTCGCAATAATAGTTTCAACTGCCCCATCCATTAGTAGCTGCCAATCTTCTTCATTTGACGAAGAAAGCGTACCACCTAGATACAAATCGACTTGAATTCTTCCATCACTTTTTTCTTCAACTAATTCTTTAAACTTTTGTAAGCCATCGGCTACATAGTGACCTTCTATGACACGTTCAGGTATTTTAATCGTATATGTTTCATCAGAAGTGGCCGTTTCATTTTGATCTTGTGAGTCATTATTCGTTTCTTCTACAGTTTCGGTTGAAGACCCTCCACAGGCAGCTAACATAATGATCATAGTAAAAAGTGCAATATAAAATAACGTTTTTACATTATTATTCATAAAAAAAATCCCCCTTGGTCATCAAGTTTATGTTTTTTGTATTTCAAAGTAAAAAGCTATTAAAATTTCGATCCTCCTTTTCTAAATTTTGTTGATTAAGGAAAGAACGGTTGTTCAGCTTAAATACTCAATGACATCAATCATGGTAAAGTGGTTGCAAATCAACAACATTCGTAATACTGTATGTCTGAATATCAAACACTTTCCTCGGACAACTAATCATTTTTTCAGCCACCTTTAAACAGAAGACCTATCCTTAATTACTTTTCGTAATAGAGGTAATTGTTGTAAGAGTCCATTTTTCGTGTCATTTCAGCGCTATTTTACAAACTTTTTATAGTTTGTGAACAATGTAATTTCCGTTCTAATTTTGTAGTTCTATAAAATATATTGCAAGATTGGTACCAACTTTGATGAATGATGAATCAAAATCTGAATTTCGTAAATAATAGAGACAGTTTGAGGTATAAAGGAGTTGTATGATTTAGGTATGTATTGCGAGAATAGAGAAGAGGAAGGGAGCAGGCGGTTGAAGTTGTATTTCAAGATCACCCAAGTGGGCGGACATTACCTCTTTTTAACCAATCGTATAAATAACTTTCTAAATTTATAGTTTGTATTGTATATTACTAGTACAATGATCATAAGTACATTTAAACAAAAGTAGTTTGACTAGATTTTTTTGAATATTATGAAAAGTGAAAGGAGAATATGGATGGAGGAAGATTGGAAAAAAGCATGGCAACCAATGATAGAGGCAATAGGTAAAGATTTTAGTGATGGAAAAGAGCATTGGGGGGCAGACCCAATGTCATCAACTTAAGATTACAAAATATGTAAATGGATAAGATTGTCATAAAAATATTATTAACAGCACGAAAAACCACTTGACTTTTCAAAATCACCACAATAATCGACCTGAATACCATTTTTTGGTATATCAACGATGAAGTGGTGATTTTTTGTGGCAAAAAGCCTGTTTTTAGAAGCTGTAGAGGTAACCCAGAACGTCCTACATGACTATGTTTTTAAGTGTGAATCACGTTCCAAACCAACCTATTTTACTCGTGAAGGGAGAAACAAATTAAATTTTATTAGTACTATTCTTTTTATGCTCAATTTCGTGAAAAAAAGCTTTCAGATTGAGCTGGATGACTATTTTAAGCTTCTTGGAAATAGGACGGAAAGTATTAGTAAACAGGCGTTTTCTGAGGCTAGAAAGAAGATTAAACCGGAAGCATTTATAAAATTATTTGATACCATTGTGGATTGGTACTACAAGGAAAATCCTTATAAAAAATTTATGGGGTTTCGTATTTTCGCTATCGATGCATCCATCTTGGAAATAAATAATTCCATAAGATTAAGGGATGCCTTTGGCGTTTCGAAAGGCAGTTCTTTAGAACTGGCTCGCGCAATGGCATCCTGTATCTATGATACCGAAAATAATCTAATTGTAAAGGCTTTGATTACAAAATGTACAGATGGAGAACGGTCTGTCGCTATCAAACTGATGAACAGCTTTAAAGATCACTTGAACAATAACGACCTTTTTCTTTTTGATCGAGGATATCCATCATTAGATTTTTTCGCTTATCTAATAGAATTAAATGTAAAATTTATGATTAGAACACCTGTCAATTATTATAAATCTAGTATTAAATCTTCGGTGCCTGACCAAATAATTGAGCTTAAAAGAAAAGGGAGCGTGATGCGCTTAAGGGCTATACGGTTTACACTGCCATCGGGTGAAGATGAGTTGCTCATCACAAATATAGAAGATGAAACATTTGGGATACAGGATTTTAAAACACTCTATTTTAAGCGGTGGAGAATTGAAACAAAATATGATGAATTAAAAAATAAACTTCAACTTCAAAAGTTTACAGGTGATACTCCTCTTTCAGTTGAACAAGATTTTTATGCGACCATGTTTCTAGCAAACATGGCTTCGCTAGTTAAACAAGAGGCTGACGAAATGATTGCCAAAGAGCAAGAAGGAAAGGATCTAAAATATGAATACACAGCTAACGCCAACGTTTTGACCGGTAAGCTGAAAGCTAATCTAGTCCGTATTATATTAGAGGAAAGTCCAAGACGACGTAAAAAGCTATATAAGCAAATGCTTGACGAAATCAAAAGGAATCGTACTCCCATAAGACCAGGTAGAAGTTTCAAACGTACTAAGGGGTTGCGAGCTAATAGAAACGGGCTAGTTCAGAAGTCTGCATTATAGCATTTAACGAAGTAAAATAGGATGCCTTAGGGTGATGTAAAAAAATGTAAAACATCTCCCGGGCATCCTATTGTCTTTTTTTAGTTGTTTTCAGTATCATAGTTTGGAATTTTTCATTTTAATACTGTGTGGTTCATGAGAGTTACTAATTGGGAACTAATTGGAAACTTGTCTTGATGACATTGGGGGCAGACCCTGTTGAACGAGGAACAATACGACGCTTTCTTGAACCACTCGAATTCGATTGTCCCCTTCATTATGATAAAAATGTTGCTAAAAAACATGGATATTCTGATGTTATTGCACCTTACAGTAGTCTTATTACTTGGACGATACCGCCACTCTGGCAACCAGGAGAGACAATTTTCACAAGTGCAGAAAGAGATGCACAGCCTTCGTATAGTCCACTTACAGGTGTAAAAACAAATCTAGCCCCTCCGACAACTGGTTATTTCGCTACAGATCTTGAAATAGATTATCTTCAACCCATATTAGTAGATGACCATTTATGTCAGATAGGATATGTATTATTATCTTGTGATCCGAAAGAAACAAAGGTTGGACGTGGGGCATTTATGGTATGGGAATCAGAGATTCGTAATCAACGTGGTAAAGTGGTTGCAAAGACTCGGATGGGGACATACAGCTATAATCCACATAGCAGTTAAAAAGAATATCTTAATTCAAAATATAAAAGAACCAACTCTAGTTGAAAGGAGTTATTAGAATATGAAAAGATTAAATCAACGCTATTGGGATGATGTCTCAGAAGGTGATGAGGTGCCTTCTATAGATTTCCCTATTAGTGTTTACAGACTTGTAATGGAGGCTGGTGCAAATCGTGATTTTAACTCCATCCATCATAATACCGAGTATGCACAGAGTACAGGAGCAGAAGAGATGTATGCAAATAATTTTTTCCTTCAAGGAATGTGGGAAAGAACTGTACGGGAATACATCGGCCTATCTGGTACGATTAGGAGCTTAAAAGGGTTTCGGATGAAATCATTTAATTATGCTGGAGATACAGTAGTGACAAAAGGGATTGTCAAAAATAAGTGGTATGAAGAAAAAGAGTACTATGTTGAATTACAAATGTGGTCTGAGAATTCTAAAGGTATCTCAGTGGGGCCAGGTTCGGTTTTTGTAACTCTTCCTAAAAGAAATGATTAACAAAGGAAACGATTAAAGATGGCTGGATTCATACGCGTGACATGGGTTATCTAGATGAAAGTGGAGTGCGAGCAATAGATTATATAACAGCAAATCATCAGGATTGTATTTAATTTCCACTTCTAACGTTACCACTACAATCCAAAAATCAGGAGCTTTGTTTGGATGCATATCATCTAGTTCAAAGCTTCTTTAGTATGTGTAGAAAGCAAAAATTTAATTTACTTTTTGTGAAAACGAAACTAAAAACTGTTAAGGTTATGATATTAATTATAAAATAATGCATTTTCTACATTTATTATCTAGATCTGTGATAAAAAACACATCCAATTTTTTCTTCCTATGCTATTCTAATTGTAATCCGTAATCGTTTTAGTTGGATATTTACTTTTATTAGTAAAGGAGGTAAAACCACTAACTAAGAAAAAGGATTATTGAATTGTCGCCTATTTATAAAAATGAAGGTTTTTACGAAAACTAAGCTTAAATCATCACAAATAAGTTGAGATCGTATAGAATCACATTCGACACTAAATATTTTAAATCCCGCATCAAGTGCGGAAAAGGAAAATCCTCACTGATGGAAGGTTCATTTATTAAACGGGGATAAATTTTTCTAATAATATAGCGAATATCATCTTCTTAGGTATTTAAAAATCAAATTTTAATGATAAAATTTAAGGGTGGACGAAATTAATTACAAAAAGTAGTGTAGAAGTTTTATACAACTTTGTGAGGTGAATGGTATGCAAATTACTGTAGAAAAACCTGAAAAGAAAAAAGTACCAACCATTTATTCAAGGACGAATCCGTATCAAGCGGAAGTTCTTGAGAATATTAATCTAAATGGAGATGGCTCTAGTAAAGAAACAAGGCATATTGAGCTTTCGTTAAAGGGATCAAACCTTTCATATGTACCAGGTGATTGCCTTGGTATTATTCCCGAAAATGATCCAGAACTTGTAGCAACTCTTATAGAGGAAATGAACTGGAATCCAGAAGTACCTGTAACTGTTAATAAGCAGGGCGATACGCTTTCATTAAAAGAAGCGTTAACAACACATTATGAAATTACATTGTTGACGAAAAAGGTCTTACAGCAAGCAGCAGAATTTACGGAAAATGAGGAGTTACAACAACTCGTTTTACCTGAAAATGTAACACAAATGAAAGCCTATATCGAAGGGCGCGACTTCCTTGACTTGTTACGTGATTTTGGTCCATGGAATGCATCAGCTGAAGAAATTGTATCCTTATTAAGAAAAATGCCACCACGTTTATATTCAATTGCAAGCAGCATTGCCGCTAATCCCGATGAAGTTCATCTAACGATCGGTGCTGTACGTTACAATGCGCATGGACGTGAACGAAAGGGCGTTTGCTCAGTTTTATGTGCAGAACGTCTTAATCAAGGTGATACGCTTCCTGTATTCATTCAACAAAATAAACACTTTAACCTACCAGATTCTCAAGATACAGATATTATTATGGTTGGACCAGGAACTGGTAT
Source organism: Alkalihalobacterium alkalinitrilicum (assembly GCF_002019605.1). Lineage (NCBI taxonomy): Bacteria > Bacillati > Bacillota > Bacilli > Caryophanales > Bacillaceae > Alkalihalobacterium > Alkalihalobacterium alkalinitrilicum. Next base: position 1,089,522 of record NZ_KV917368.1, read on the forward strand.
TGCACCATTCCGTTCGTTTATCCAGGAACTCGCAGTAAACAGTGGAGCAGGGAGATCATGGTTATTTTTTGGTGATCAGCACTCAGCAACAGATTTCTTATATGAAGACGAGCTAAAACAATATCAACAAGACGGAGTATTAACAAAGTTAGACGCAGCTTTCTCGCGTGATTCAGACCAAAAAGTATATGTTCAGCATAAAATTTTTGAAAACAGTAAAGAAGTGTTTGAATGGCTTGAAAATGGTGCATACTTCTATGTTTGTGGAGATAAACAATATATGGCAAAAGACGTTCACAATACATTAATTGATATTGTTGAAAAAGAAGGAAAAATGAACCGCGACTCAGCTGAAGCTTATTTAAATGATATGCAAAAACAAAAACGTTACCAACGTGATGTGTATTAATAAATGAGATCATGAAATCATAAGTGGTAAACGTTTAAATAAAGAAAATCATTACAAGACCTGATGCGTTGAAGCATAAGGTCTTGTTTTCGTTTGTACAGAATTTCTTGTATAAAAATTTAAGTGGACTACATTTCGTAGTTCATTTTTTATCCCGCAACAACTGGCAGTAATACCCCCACTTTATGACTTCGAGGAATCAAAGAAGAATAAGTGGGGGATAAACTACCAGTAAAACTAAAAGAACACAGACAAAATGCGCCACGTCTGTGTGACACACATCGTGTGGGCCTCAACTAACCATCAGTGGGGGAAGAGGAAACCCCCTCACTGATGGAAGTTTCACTTTATGGAAATGGAAAGTGATGAGAAGGCATCCTAATTATTTAGGTAAACACACATGGATGGCATTTTGCATAGACTATCAAAAAAACTTCGAACGAAAGTGTGGTACAAATGAAAAAAATATTTGCATCATTATTATTTAGTCTCCTTATTGCATCTTTATTTATTGGTTGTTCATCTAGTAACAATGAGAAAGTTAAGGTTGCTGAAGTAACGCGGTCCATATTTTATGCCCCTTTGTATGCGGCAATATCTAATGGATTTTTTGAGGAAGAAGGAATTGACATAGACCTTACAACGACGTGGGGTGGTGACAATACGATGACAACTTTATTATCTGGAGGTGCTGATATTGCGCTTGTCGGTGCCGAAACATCAATCTATGTTTATGCTCAACAAGCGGATGATCCTGCGATCAACTTTGCTAAGTTAACCGCTACGGATGGTACTTTTTTAGTGTCTCGTGAAAAAATGGAAAATTTCGAATGGGATGATTTGAAAGGAAGTACATTCTTAGGTCAACGCCGAGGCGGAATGCCGCAAATGGTTGGGGAGCATGTGTTGAAATTGAATGGAATTGATCCACATCGTGATTTAAATTTAATCCAAAACATTGATTTTGGAAATATTCCAAGTGCTTTTGCTTCTGGAACAGGCGACTTCGTTCAATTATTCGAACCGCAAGCGACGATGTTTGAACAAGAAGGAATTGGTCATGTTGTTCGTTCGTTTGGTTCAGAATCAGGCACTGTACCTTATACCGTATTTATGGCTAAGAAAAGCTTTATTAACAAAAATGAAGAGACAATTGAACAATTTACAAGGGCACTTTACCGTGGCCAGCAGTGGGTACAAAATCAACCGATTGAAGAGGTAGCAGAAGCTATTATGCCGTATTTTGATGATACGACGCTTGACATTATTGAGCAAGTAATTGACCGTTATAAGTCGCAAGGCTCTTATGCACCCACACCTCTTCTTAGTGAAGAAGCCTGGAATAACTTACAAGATATTATGGATAATGCTGGAGAATTACCACAACGTGTCAACTATGGCGAGTTAGTCAACACAACGATTGCTAATCGAGTATTACAATAGACATGCCAACTCCGTATTACGGTTAGAAGCTGTAATACGGAGTTTTATGCAAGATGAATAAAGAGGTGGAGGTGGATATTATATGTCTTATGTCACGTTAAAACATATCGACCTTACGTATTTATCAAAAGAGAGTGCTACAACAGCTTTGGAAAACATAAACCTCTCAATTGAAAAAGGAGAGTTTGTTTCTATTATAGGACCAAGTGGTTGTGGTAAAACTACTTTGTTATCCATTATTGCAGGACTTTTAAAACCAACAGCTGGTGATGTTTCAGTTGAAGGGTTATCTGTCACTGATCATCAAGCAAACATTGGATATATGCTCCAGCAAGATTATTTATTTCCATGGCTATCGATTGAGGAAAACATTACGATCGGTCTAAAGGTTATGGGTAAACTCTCGAATCAAACAAAAGCTTATGCTCTGTCACTGTTGGAGCAAATGGGCTTAGAAGACAAACGTAAGGAATATCCGAGTCAGCTTTCAGGTGGTATGAGGCAGAGAGTCGCACTTGTTCGTATGCTCGCTACCAAACCTAAAGTTATGCTATTAGACGAGCCATTTTCAGCACTAGATTATCAAACGAAATTGCGATTAGAAGATCTAGTTTTTGAAACGTTAAAAGAGCAAGAAAAAACAGCGGTCCTTGTTACCCATGATATCGGAGAAGCGATTTCAATGAGTGACCGTATCGTACTTTTGTCTGCAAAGCCAGGGAAAATCCATAAAATTTTTGAGGTACCAGAAGAACTTCGTCAATTACTGCCTTTTCATGTAAGAAATGAGAGTCTATATAATGAACTCTTTCAAGAGGTATGGAAGGAGTTGGAAACCCTTGAAACCTAATGTAAGCAAGTTACACGACCAATATATACAACGGAAAAAGAAGGAACGTTTATACGTTTTTTTGTGTCAATTATCGATTGTTGTCGCATTTTTTACTGTGTGGGAATTGGCTTCAAGACTTCGCTGGATCGATCCATTACTTTTTAGTATGCCGTCTAGAATATGGAACTTGTTGATAGCGAGGATCTCGGATGGAAGCTTGTTTCTCCATACATCTGTTACCTTATTTGAGACGATATTAGGATTTTTATTAGGAACTCTTTTTGGAACGCTTCTTGCAGCCATTTTGTGGTGGTCTCCTTTTGTTTCACGAGTAGTTGACCCATTTTTGGTTGTATTAAATTCAATGCCAAAAATTGCACTCGGTCCGATATTAATCGTTGGTCTTGGTCCTGGCTTTGCCTCAATCATAGCCATGGGGGTACTTATTTCACTCATTATCACAACAATCGTTGTCTATACAGCATTTAAAGAAGTCGACCAAAATTACGTAAAAGTCATGCAAACATTCGGTGCAAATAAAAGGCAGATATTTCGAACCGCCATCTTACCCGCTTCATTTCCGACGATCATTTCAACATTAAAAGTTAATGTTGGTCTAGCATGGGTAGGGGTGATGGTCGGAGAGTTTTTAGTATCAAAACAAGGATTAGGATACTTGATTATATATGGGTTCCAAGTGTTTAACTTCACACTCGTTTTAATGAGTCTGTTCGTGATTGCTATATTAGCGACGGTCATGTATCAACTTGTTGAATTAATTGAAAGAAAACTAATTAAACATCATTAAAAATCAGGTTAGATGAAGAATATCAAATTCTATTAAATGAGATTGTCCATCAGAAAAACTCGTTTTGGAGGCATCGACATCACTGTCAATGCTTTCTTTTCGTTAGGGAACTTCTGAAAATTATGGTATATTAATTTTTAAGTTGAAAAGTCATTTTAAGGAGGGGAAATTATATGAGTAAACCAGTTATTGTCTATTCAACAGATGGGTGTGTGGAATGCACTTTTGTGAAACAAATGTTAGAGGATGAAGGGGTTCCATTTGAGGTAAGAGACGTGATGACGCGTAGGGAGTACCAAATCGAAGTCGAAAAGTTTGGCTTTTTAGGGGTACCAGTTACAGTTGTTGGTGATAAAGCTGTCAAAGGATTTACGCCTGAACTTAAAGAGTTAATTGAGAGTGCAAAAAAATAAAAAGCAAGATGACTTTAGTAGTCGCACGTTGACGATAGAGTCATCTTTTTTTATAACAACAAAAAATAATGAGTTCTAGGTTTTTTATCCTTTTTCGTTGAATATGCTAAACATAAATGCTATACAACACCGATTTATAAAAGAAAACTTTCGGAAATTTAGGGGGCAAACATGACTGATCCTAATACAACATATACCCGTGAATATGCTCGCGAATTAGATCAAAAAGATCCATTAGCATCCTATCGAAGTGAATTTTATTTAATTGAACAGATGATCTATCTTGATGGTAACTCACTCGGACTTTTATCAAAACGAGCGGAGAAAACGTTACTAGAATTGCTTCATTCTTGGAAAACACTAGGCATTGAAGGTTGGACAGAAGGTGACTATCCATGGTTTTATTTATCTGAAAGCTTGGGAGAAAAGATGGCCCCACTTTTAGGAGCTGATCGTGAGGAAGTTCTTATAACGGGATCGACGACGTCAAATCTTCATCAATTAGTAGCCACATTTTTTAAACCAGATGAAAAGAAAAATAAAATTTTAGCCGATGAACTTGCATTTCCGACGGATATTTATGCCCTGCAAAGTCAATTAAAACTACAAGGATTAGACCCACAAGAGCATCTATTTAAAGTAATAAGTGCTGACGGTCATACGATAGACGAAGAAGTGATTATTGATGCGATGACCGAAGACATTGCGCTTATCGTTTTACCGAGTATTTTATATAGAAGCGGCCAAATACTAGATATGGAAAGGCTGACGAAAGAAGCACACAATCGCGATATTTTAATTGGGTTTGATTTATGTCATTCCATCGGTGCAATTCCTCACGAATTAAGTAAATGGGGTGTTGATTTTGCTTTTTGGTGCAATTATAAACATTTAAACGGGGGTCCAGGAGCGGTCGGTGGCTTGTATGTCAATCAACGTCACTTTGGTCAACAACCTGGGCTTGCGGGGTGGTTTAGTTCTAAGAAAGAAAAACAGTTCGATATGGCACATGAGCTAACACCAGCACTTCATGCGGGAGCATTTCAAATGGGGACACCTCATGTGTTAAGTATCGCTCCTTTAATCGGATCATTATCGATGTTTCATGAGGTTGGCATAGAAAAAATACGAACAAAATCATTACGCTTAACAAGCTATATGCTCGAACTCATCGAACAAAAACTTAAGGAATACGAGTTTAAGATTAGAAATCCAAAAGAGGAAAAAAATCGCGGTGGGCATATCTTTTTGGAACATCCCGAAGCGGCAAGAATTTGTAAAGCATTAAAGGCTAATCAAATCATACCTGATTTTCGCTCACCCAATGGGATTCGTCTAGCGCCTGTAGCGTTATACAATACATTTGAAGAAGTGTGGTTGACGATTGACAAGCTAAAACAAATAATGGATGAGGAGCAATACAAAAAATTTGAAAATAAACGTGGAGTTGTCGCTTAACGATGAAAAATAAAACAGATTTAGAAAAAAAGTGGATTGATATTTCACAACCATTAACAGGAACGATCGCGCATTGGCCTGAAGATACACCATATTCTTATAAAGTAAGTTACACAAAAGAACAAACAGGCTCTGTAAATATTGGACAAATAACAACAAGTGTCCATATAGGCACCCATATTGATGCTCCATTTCACTTTAAGAATGACGGCGAAAAAGTGTTGGACCTGGACATAAACGTATATATCGGCCGATGTCGACTGATTGATGTGTCGGGTCATATGAAAATAACCGAGGACGTTTTAAAGCAATATGATTTAGACGGCGTGACTCGACTTTTACTAAAAACGTCGATCCCGAATAATCCAAGTTCGTTTCCAGAAGAAATTCCTTTTTTGACTAGTGACAGTGCCGCCTTTTTAAAAGAAAAAGGGATTATCCTAATTGGTGTCGATGTTCCTTCTGTCGACCCTTTAGATAGTAAAGACCTTGAAGGACATCACGCATTACACGAAAATGGTATACACATTCTAGAAAATGTTATGCTTGACCATATCGAACCAGGAGATTATGAATTAATTGCCTTACCACTTCCACTAAAAGAAGCAGATGGGAGCCCCGTTCGAGCAGTAGTTAGACCGATTGAGCTAAAGTAAATGTAAATTAAACGGTGTTATGGAGGGGTGCGATAATGAAAAAAGATAATCAAAACCACTACTCAACAACGGATACCGAAAAGAACATTCACACTGATTTTACCAACAATATGACGTACGGTGAATATTTACAACTTGATCAAATTTTATCTAGTCAAAAAAGGTTATCTGATCATCATGATGAGATGCTTTTTATTATCATCCATCAAGTTAGTGAATTATGGATGAAGCTCATTCTACATGAACTGAATGCCGCGATTGAATCGATTGAGAAGGACGATTTATCGACATCCTTCAAACAATTAGCGAGGGTTTCAAAAATTCAAACGCAAATTATACATGCTTGGGATGTCCTATCAACACTGACACCGTCTGAATATATGGAATTTCGTGATTCTTTAGGCCAAGCTTCAGGCTTCCAATCGTTCCAATATAGAATGATCGAATTTGCGCTCGGGTATAAAACAGATCATGTCTTGAAGATTTATAAAAAAGAACCTGCACTTTATATTGAATTAGAAAAAGCATATAAGGCACCTGGACTTTATGATGTCGCTATTAAGCAACTAAAAAAAGCTGGATTTCCAATTCCTAATAAAATCCTCAACAGAGACTATTCTACACCCTATAAAGAAAATCAGACGGTGCGAGAAGCTTGGTTAGCGGTTTATCGAGATGTTGATCGATATTGGGATCTCTATGAGCTGGCTGAAAAGCTTGTCGATATTGAAGATTGGCTTCAGCAATGGCGGTTTCGTCATATGAAAACAGTAGAACGGATCATTGGATTTAAACAAGGAACAGGCGGATCATCCGGCGTTCATTATTTGAAAAAAGTATTAGACCAGCGTTTCTTTCCAGAATTGTGGGATTTGCGGACAGAATTATAAATCGTTGATTTTGCAGAAGAACCACCCAAGAGATACTAGTGGGTGGTTCTTTGTAGTTTATTAGGACTTGCTAAACTTACTCGATTTTTAATAATTGTCGGACCGCATATGCAAATCCATCTTCATCATTTGATTTCGTAATCATATCAGCTTCCTGTTGAATAAAGGAAGGAGCATTTCCCATTGCGACAGATGTCGTTGCTACTTTAAACTGGGCAATGTCATTACCTCCGTCTCCAAATGCATAAATTTCATCAAATTGAATATTTGTCATCGTTTGATAACGTAGTAGAGCCTTTCCTTTCGTCGCTTCAATTGATGTAAACTCGACATTGTTTGGAAACGATGAAGCCATAGATACTTCTAATTTTCCCGCAACTTCTTGCTTGGCTTGATCTATTTTATCGAGTTGATCTTCGCGAGTCACAGCCATAACTTTATAGATTTTGAGATTCTCTTTTTCAAGAACTTCATTATAATCATAAGAATCGAAAATGCGTTCAATTTCTTCAACACTTTTCCCTGCAAGCATTGGATATCTACAGGGGAAACCACCTTGATTGGTATAGACCATAACCCAAAGACCCAATTTCTTTAAAACCTGAAACAACTCTTTATAAGTAGAAACAGGTAACGAAGCTTCAAATAGGATTTCTCTTGACTTTGAGTATAAAACCGTCCCATTAATACTAAAAACAGGTGCTTCTATTTTTCTCACTGAATCATATTTAATAACATCTTCAAAAGCTCGACCCGTGTTAAAAATAATGCTGTGTCCTCGTTCTTCTAAGTATCTGAGAACTTTTAAATTTTCATCCGATATTTCATGTTTTGAGTTTAATAACGTCCCATCTAAATCAATTGAAAAACATTTCATAGTTGATTTTGTCCTTTCTATTAGTTCCATATCTATTAATTACTTATCCAACTATATCAAATTTTACAGATAGAAAAAAACGATTTTAATTGGAAGTTGAATGGCGTGATTAAATGCTCAACGATTTTTTATCTTGTGATATGATTTTGTAAAGAGGTTACAGTACTACGGAGTAGTGGTATCTGTCAGGTGTCTAGGATCTTCTACAAAGCTGAGAAGGTACAAGGCATCGGTTAAAAAATGTTTTGACATGAATATACAAAAATTTTAGGGGCGTGTGGAGAAAGCCGTGCTTAAGGGGTTTAAACCATTTAAGGAAGTGAAACCTTTAACCGTGTAAAGAATTTGTGCGTTAATGTAAGCGTTTGCAAAATAAAAAATATCATATTATCATTCAATTAAATTGGTCTTTATTTGCAATTTTCAGATTAAAAGACAGGAGGCCTGGACTATGGCTAAGAACGCTTTTGAAGTAAACCGAAATGAAAAAGAAGTTTTCCCAGTCGAAAGTATAAACCATCTCGAGTTATATGTGGGGAATGCAAAACAAGCTGCATATTACTTTTGTTATGCGTTTGGTTTTCGAATAAAGTCCTATCGTGGATTAGAAACGGGCTGTCGAGATCGGGTATCTTATGTACTTCAACAAGGGACGATTAACTTAGTCGTTACGGGGGCATTAACCGATCAAACCGAGGTTTCTACGTTTGTGAAGTTGCATGGGGATGGTGCGAAGGATATTGCTTTAAAAGTGTCTGATGTCGAAACGGCTTATCAAGGAGCCATAGAGCGTGGTGGAATTGCAATTCGACCTCCTTGGACGGAAAATGATGAAAATGGATCAGTGAAAAAAGCGATGATTGGGGCTTATGGAGATACCGTCCATACATTAATCGAAATACAAGATTACAAAGGTAGCTTCTTACCAGGCTTTCAACCGTATGAAGATAAAATGAGTTCCTCTACTACTGGACTTGTCGGAATTGACCATGTTGTCGGAAATGTCGAAAGGATGGAAGAGTGGACGACGTATTACGAAAAGGTTTTTGGATTTAAAGTTCTAAAACATTTTGATGATGAAGATATTTCAACCGATTATTCAGCGCTTATGTCAAAGGTAATGACAAATGGTACAGGAAGGATTAAGTTTCCTATCAATGAACCTGCGGAAGGGAAACGGAAATCACAAATTCAAGAATACTTAGATTTCTATAATGGTCCAGGTGTTCAGCATTTAGCTTTATTAACAAATGACATCATTGCAACAGTTAAAACGCTTCGCGAAAACGGAGTTGAATTCCTTGGAACTCCTGCCGCTTATTACGAAGATCTCAGTGCAAGAGTTGGAAACATTGATGAAGATTTAAAGAAACTTCAAGAGCTGAGTATTTTAGTTGATCGAGACGATGAAGGGTATCTTCTTCAAATATTTACGAAACCCATTGTCGATAGACCTACGCTATTTATTGAAATCATTCAACGAAAAGGAGCGAGAGGGTTCGGTGAAGGAAACTTTAAAGCCCTATTTGAATCAATAGAACGTGAGCAAGAACGACGAGGTAATATTTAAACTCGTTTGAAACAGGCAGAGGGGGGAGGACAGTATGGTAAAAAAGAATAAAAGATTAGGCAATGAAAATAAACGTTCTAGTACTTTTTATTTCTTTTCAAACATAATCGATTATGCAGGGTTATTCCCTCCTGCACAACTATCGCTAGAAGAAGCCATCCGAAATTATATAGCTTATCAAAGAGATAATGATGCTTGGATGCTTGGGCATTTTATTATTCCTGTTACTAGATTGGATGAACTAACGCCTTATGCATCCCTTTTTTCAGAAAAAAACCCTTTAAACATTTCCGCGATCGGCCAACGAAGTCTAGATGCTGAAAGCTGTATTGACCTATTGACTTCCGACATGAAAAGAATCGCAGTATTTCTCAAAAAGCATAGGAAAGCTGTTAATGTTAAGGTCTTTGAGATGCCACTTCCCCCTGCCGTCCCAAATCGTCGTTTACTTGATGAAATTTCTCAGAAAACGCAAAAGTATAACCTCCAAACGTTTTGTGAAGTTACGGTAGCGTTTAATGATAAATGGAAACAACAAATGCTATTAACGCTGAATGAAATAGCTATTCACAATAACAATAACGATTCACGTCTCGGTTTAAAATTGCGAACGGGCGGCGTGACTGCAGATGCTTTCCCAACCCCTGAGCAGGTGGCGATAGTCCTTCATGGTTGCTGTGAACGAAGCATTCCCCAAAAGTTCACCGCGGGTTTGCATCATCCGATTCGAATATACCGTGAAGAAGTGAAAACTAAGATGCACGGCTTTTTAAATGTTTTTACCGCTGGCATGTTAGCAAGAACTAGAGATTTGGATAGGTCTACGATATCTGAAATCCTTGCAGATGAAGATGCTTCCAACTTTACTTTTACAGACGAAGGAATTGCCTGGAAAAACATGGTTGTTAGTGTCGCTGAACTACAACATCTCCGTAGGAATGCGCTTTCTTCTTATGGGAGCTGTAGTTTTGATGAACCGAGAGAAGATCTACGCGTACTGAACATTATTGAATAGGAAAGGGGGCTAACTGGTATGCTGAAGTCTTTTATAGATGTAGATGCTACATCCCATTTTCCAATCCAAAACTTGCCATATGGGATTTTTCGTCCACTAACTGGTGGAAAGCCACGTATTGGTGTAGCAATTGGAGACTACGTCTTGGACCTTTCCGAGTTAGAGGCAGCAGGACTACTTCAAGAAACTGGTTTCAATAAAAACGGGGTATTTGATCAACCTTCTCTCAATATGTTCATGGCACTAGGAAAGGAAGTTTGGCAAAAGATTCGCCAAAAACTTCAAGAATTATTAAGCGAAGATGAACCAACGTTACGAGATAATCAAACACTACGCTCTGCAGCTTTAAGAAAACAAAACGAGGTCGAACTTTTACTTCCATCCCAAATCGGTGATTACACCGACTTTTATGCATCAAAGGAACATGCTACAAATGTAGGAACGATGTTTAGAGGAAAAGAAAATGCCTTAATGCCAAACTGGACACACCTGCCTGTCGGGTATCATGGGCGATCGAGCTCTGTCGTCATAAGTGGTACCGATGTGTATCGTCCTAAAGGACAGATGAAGCCGCCTGATCAGGCTACCCCAATTTTTGGACCAAGTAAGCAACTCGATATAGAATTAGAAATGGGTTGGTTTATTGGCCAAGGGAATGAGAGAGGAAAACCGATTTCTATTGATGACGCAGAAGAGCATATATTTGGTCTCGTGTTAGTCAATGATTGGAGTGCCCGTGATATTCAAGCTTGGGAATACCAGCCGCTCGGACCATTTTTGTCTAAAAGTTTTGCAACATCGATCTCCCCATGGGTCGTTCCGCTTGAAGCTCTTGAACCCTTTCGGATAGATGGTCCAAAACAGGACCCAACGCCATTACCATATCTTCAAAAAGATGGACCTAGTTCGTTTGATATCCATCTTGAAGTGTATCTGAAGGGAAAAGAAATGGAACAATCCCAAAAGATTATTACTACAAACTTTAGCTATCTTTACTGGAGTATGGCTCAACAAATTAGCCATCATACGGTCGCTGGATGTAATTTACGCCCAGGAGACTTGCATGCTTCGGGAACAATCAGCGGTTCAAAAAAAGAACAGCGTGGGTGTTTACTTGAACTAACTTGGCGGGGAAAAGAGCCGATTGATCTACACAACGGCGAACAACGAATTTGGTTAGATGATGAAGATGTCATCACGATAACGGGCTGGTGTCAAGGTGATGGCTACCGAATTGGGTTCGGAGAAGTAACAGGGAAAATCCTTCCAGCCGTTCACTAATATAATGAGTACGATACCACTTGATAAGGAGGTTTTATCTGTGCCATTTTATAGACAAATGGGAGAAATTCCTCGGAAGCGACACACGATGTTTCGAAAGGAGGACGGCACATTATATCGAGAACAAGTAATGGGCACGAAAGGCTTCTCTGGGATTCAATCGATTTTATATCATCATCATCCACCAACGAGTATTATTAAATCCGAATTGTTAAAAGATTGTAGCGTTCATTATGAGGGCCAAAGTGACCTTTCGCATCGGCATTTTTATACACATCAGTATACAGAAACAACGGATGCTTTAACGGGTAGACATTATTTGCTAGGAAACGAAGATGTTCTCATTGGTGTCGTTAACCCTACCGAACCAATGGACTTCTTCTATCGAAACAGCGATGGGGATGAAGTCTTATTTGTTCATTATGGTTCAGGTAAAGTTGAAACGATGTTTGGTACACTATCCTATAAGCCAGGTGATTATATTGTCATACCGATTGGAACAATTTATCGTGTCATACCAGATGAAGGAGAGGCCAAGTTTTTAGTCATTGAAACGAACAGCTGGATAACAACTCCGAAGCGGTATCGTAATGCGCATGGACAATTACTTGAACATAGTCCATTTTGCGAACGAGATCTTCATGGTCCAGAAAAACTCGAGACACATGTTGACCAAAATGAGTACGAAGTGAAAACGAAATCAAGAGGGTATATGCATTCTCATACGTTCAATCATCACCCGTTGGATGTCGTCGGATGGGACGGATATTTGTACCCTTATATTTTTAATGTTGATGATTTCGAACCGATCACGGGTAGAATTCATATGCCTCCACCGATTCACCAAACGTTTGAAGGAAATAATTTTGTAATCTGTTCATTCGTGCCACGTATGTATGACTATCATCCAGAAGCAATACCTGCCCCTTATTATCATAGTAATGTGAATAGCGATGAAGTTCTTTATTATGTCAAAGGAAATTTTATGAGTCGAAAGGGAATCAGTGAAGGTTCGATTACTTTACACCCTTCTGGAATTCCACATGGGCCTCATCCAGGAAAAATCGAAGCAAGTATCGGGAAGAAAGAAACGATGGAATTAGCAGTTATGATTGATACATTCAGACCATTACGAGTCGTAAAACAAGCCCAAACATATGAAGATAAAGGATATAAGTACAGTTGGAAGTAGTTTATGCAGAGAGTTTATGGGTATATTAATTAGATAGTAGGAGCTACGAATATGAATAATTATAGTAGGAGGAGAGTCGTGGAAAAGTTAACAGTACAAGAAATCGAAATATTTTTAAACACGTACAAAGATTGGAAGTTGGTAGATGAGAAATGGATTGAAAAAAAATATCGATTTCATGCTTATTTAGATGGCATTGAATTTGTTCAAAAAATTGCTCAAGTTTCAGAAGAAATGAATCATCACCCTTTCATTTCGATTGATTATAAATTAATCCGCGTAAAGCTATCATCTTGGAAAGAAAACGGTTTAACTGCTTTAGATACTAAACTAGCAGAAGAATATGACGCCATCTATGAAACACTTAAAAATGTTTGACATAAAGGTATGAAACCTATATGTTATAGTAGTATAACGCTTTAACACTAAAAAGTGTTAAGGTGTGTTTCAGAAGGGTGTGTATAATATGACAACGAGAAAAGTGCCAAAGCATTTAAGAAAATATACGATAGAACAAAATTACGACAGTTATACTGCTATTAATCATGCGGTGTGGAGATATGTGATGCGCCAAAATCATCACACGTTAAAAGATTTAGCGCATGAAGCGTATATAGAAGGGTTACAGGCATCAGGAATATCAACCGAGAAAATTCCTGATGTGAATGAAATGAATCGGTGTTTAGCGCCCTTTGGTTGGGGAGCGGCAACTATCGATGGATTTATTCCTGGAGTCGCCTTTTTTGAATTTCAAGCAAACGGGATTCTCCCTGTAGTCGCAGAGATTCGGAAACTCGAAAATATTCAATATACACCAGCTCCGGATATGATACATGAAGCGGCAGGACATGCGCCCATTCTTTGTAATGAAAAATATTCTGAATATGTGAAGTTATTTGGTGAAATTGGGAAGAAAGCGATTGCAACGAAAGAAGAGCATGACGTATTTGAAGCTGTTCGTCACTACTCGAACCTTCTTGAAAAAGGAGAAGCAACGGAAACAGAAATCGCCAATGCAAAAAAGCAAATTGATGAAAAATCAAAATTAATTAGCGGCGTTTCTGAAGCTGAGAAGATTGGTCGATTATACTGGTGGACGGTCGAATACGGATTAATCGGTAGTTTAGAAGAACCAAAAATTTATGGAGCGGGCCTATTATCATCTGTTTCAGAAGGTGGCAATATTTTAAGTCCAGATGTAAAAAAAGTTCCTTTTGATTTAAAAACCATCATTAATACAGGCTTTGACATTACTAAACCGCAACCACAATTGTTTGTTTGTAATCATTTTGAACAATTAATTGAAGGCCTCAAAGAATTTGCTAAGGAAATGGCATTTATGAAGGGTGGAAGCGAAAGCTTAGAGAAGGCGATTCAATCCGCAAATGTTGCAACAGCTGTTTATAGTTCAGGCTTGCAAGTAACAGGAGTCATTCAAGACATGATCACGGATGAAGAAAATGAGCCGATCTATATTAAAACAAAAGGTGCAACCGCTTTAGCTCACAATGACAAGGAACTTAGTGAACATGGAACACAAACGCATAAAGATGGGTTTGGTGCTCCTGTAGGGAAATTAAAAGGAATAAATCAGCCGTTAGAAACTTTATCTGACAGTGAAATGGAATCGTTAGGAATAGCAGTTGGTCAAAGTTGTGAGCTTCATTTTGAGAGTGGAGTAGAAGTAAAGGGGACGGTCGAACAAATCGTTAAGGAAGGTGCAAACGTCATCCTGATTTCTTTTAAAAATTGTTTAGTAAAGTATAGAAATCAAGTTTTGTTTGAACCAAACTGGGGCATGTATGATATGGCCGTCGGTGAAAAGATTTCTTCCGTCTTCGCTGGAGCTGCCGATGGAGAAACGTATTATCCTAATGAAGAATCGAGTAGCAAAATCACTCATAACCAAGAACAAACAGAGCTTGATGATTTGTACCAAACTATCCGAAATGTCAGAGAAGGCATTGAAGAAAATACAATCGATGTGATTGAAAAAGTGTCAAAGGATCTCAACGATAAGTACCCAAATGATTGGTTATTAAAACTAGAAATCATCGAGATCCTTCACCAACAACATTGGTTACCCAAATTAGAAGCGGAAATCCTTTCAGATTTGCAAAGACTAAGTAAAAATAACAGGACAATAACTGCACTGATTGAAAATGGCTTAAAGATTTATCAAACAAAAATCTAAATTTATAAAATAAGAAATAGTAACATCATGGCTTAGCTATGGTGTTATTTTTGCGAAAAATAAATTTTTTTGAAACTAATTTTTACATGGATAACGTCTATCATATTGTGCTACAGATGATATTTCGTTTATTAAAAAGAAGAAATGTTTGAAACTATAAGGAAGTGATGGATAAATAGTATAGTAACAACTAACAATATTTGTGTATCTGTTTACTATAATCACCATAATATTAGATACAAGGAGGGAAACGTAATGACTGTTGAAATTGGAGAAGAATTATTATTTGGAGAAGAAGGTAGTGAACAGTTGTATGAAGTTCTATATACCGTTGATCTCAATACTAAACACTATTTAGTTGCGGGTTTAAGTACAGATTTAGCAGATAATGACAGTGATGCGAACATCATATCGTTTAGTTATACAGAAGACGAAGAAGGAACGCTTTTTTTTGATGAGATAAGTGATGAAGAATGGGAACAAGTTGAAGCTAAATTTAACACTTACATAGATAAAGTAGCGAACGAAGAATAGAGTTCAAAGTTTAATTCGTCTAACTGGTGCTAAAACTCCCACTCCAAGGCTTTGAGAAAACAGGAAAGTGGAGATGGGGGAGAGCACCAGTAATAAAGTCTAGGAGCCATGATACATTTCTTTCCAACTCTTCTATTTCTATTTTTTATTGTCTTTAACACTAATCATATGTTTTTCAATGATGACTTCAATTTTTTTACTTCCAGCTCTTTGACTATGTTGGATTAACTCATAAAGGAACGCAATATACTATCGTATACAACTCCACTTCTAATCTTCTTTGTATTGTCAAGTATAGGTATAAGTTCGTCTCAGTGCTTAGTTTTTTGTGTATATAGGTAAACTCTATACCAACAGTTTACCCGAAATGTTATTGTTTTAAAATTCCTTCCGCTTTTGAAATGCCGCTGTTATATTTATCTTGACCCAAAGCGAAAGTTAATTCTCCCGACATGATTTTCATTTTATCTTCAGCATCAATACCATCTCTAATTTCCACCAATCCTTCATGCAATGTTTTAAATGCATCCATAATGGATTGATGACTTTCTACATATCTTTCAGGAACTTCTCCACTTCCAGATTTCGTCATGCATTCAATATAGTACATTCCAAAAATTTCTTTCACACCATTCAATGCTGCTAACCATTCATCATCAGAATATAAATGATTATCTTCTTTACCATCTTCTAATATTTCTTTAGAAAACGCTAAAAATTTAGTATACCCCTCTTGCGTCTCATTTAAAAAGAGCCAGTAATTATCTTCTAATCCTTTCTCTTCTTCACTTAATGGACTGTTATTAATCTCTTCCTGTGCGGCTTCTTCTGCTGGAGCGTCAACCTCTACCAGCTCTGTACTTTCATTTGGTTCCACCTCACCACTTGCAACACTCTCATCATTACTTGAACACCCTATTAACAATAGTGATGTTAAAGCAATAGAACTTATCCATTTAATATTCAAATTCCTTCTTTCCTTTCGTTTCATTAAAATATCACTGTCCTTTCTACCTAATATCCTTTATTATATATCCGCATCCTTTAAAAACATATAACAATATAATTTTTGGTCTTTATCAACAAACTTAATCTGCCTCGAATAATACTGTTACTAAAACTACATGGTTTCCTAAGATTTTTTGTTATATTTTTTATCAACCATTGAGAAGTCGTGTTACCATCTAAAAGGAATAAATAACAATAATTGAAACTTCAAAGAAGGAAGATCAAAAATGTAAAAAGCGAAGGATTTTGGTATTAGACGTGAAGTGGAAACAATGTTGAATGAAACATTTAATAGGGCGTTGACAAAGAAACAAATTTGATGATGTGATGGAAACGATAGAATTGTACGACACCTTCGATAGCATCGTTGGTTTATTTGTCGCAAAAGGGATAAAAGAAACCGCAGAAAGAGATAAAATCCCTTTCGAAAGAGAGGTGTTAGAGTATCAACTTATTGTAAATATTTACTATTAAAATAGGTACACCTTTGTATATGTTTTCTTCTAACACCTTTAGGGTAGTTGGAAATTGAATTATTCAGTACACTCTAACCCCTTCTTTCCGTGAAGTCATCCTACCATAATTAATTTACCCCCATGAAATTAGGTTTCACTTTATCAAACTCGTGGTAATATATACATAATAATCGATATTTATTTCTTATAGAAAGAATGGCGAACACGAATGAAAAAAACAAAAATTTTTTCTGGAAAAAGTATATTTGGAATGGTGTCAACCGCTTCGAAGCCAGCGACTGAAGCTGGAGTGAAAATGCTTGAAAAAGGGGGGAATGCAGTTGATGCCGCAGTTGCCGCAGCTTTATGTTTAGGAGTAACCGAACCACAAGCATCAGGTATAGGTGGACAATCGATGGCCTTACTGTATTTGAAAGAAGCGGATCGAGTGTTTGCTTTAGACGGCTCATCCCGAGCTCCTTTTAATATTCAGCCGATGAAAACACCAGAAAAGCCAATAACATTAGGCTTAAAATCATCGACAGTTCCATCTACACCTGCCACCCTAGGTTATATGCAAGAAACGTATGGTCGACTGACTTTCGCTGAAGTAGTAGAACCCGCTATCGAAGCTGCCCAAAACGGATTTGTTGTATCTTCGTTGGTCCATCGATTACTAAAAAAAGAATCCGAACATTTACGGAAAGATCCTTCTATTGTGAAAAACTTCTTTGAAAATAATGAACCGAAACTTAAAGGTCAAGTTGTTCGTCAGCCCGAATTAGCTCATTGTTTACAGACAATAGCAGATCATGGATGGCAGGATTTTTATGTTGGTAGCATCGGAAGAAAAATCGTCAAAGATATGAAAAAAAGAGATGGTTTAATTACTGAAGCTGATCTTTGTCAAATTCCTCTCCCTGTCGAAAGAGAGGTTTTATCGAGTAGTTATCGAGATTATGATATTTATACTTTTCCACCACCAGGAGCAGGAAGAGTATTGATCCAAATTTTAAATACATTAGAAGCTTTCCCACCTGAAATACTAAATACCGAAGAGCCCGTTGGAGCTGTCATTTCCGCTTTAGCTTTTCAATTTGCGATTACCGATCGACAAAGGTTACCTATCCATCCAGATTATTATTTACAAACGGTGAATAAACTGATGTGTAACAAAGAGTATGCATCAGAAATTGCCCATTTAATTTCCATTTATAAATCTTCCATTGAAGAAAAGTATTCACCACCACCGACTTCGGGTGAAACGACTCATTTGTCTGTGACGGATAAGGACGGGAATGCAGTTGGAATTACTCAGTCAATAGAACTTGTATTTGGAAGTAAGAGAATGGCAACCGACCTTGGCTTTTTTTACAATAATTATATGAGTGCGTTTGAATATAAAAATATGACACATCCATATTTTCTACTACCTGGTGGAAAACCGTGGAGTAGTGTGGCTCCCACGTTAATCTGTAAAAATGGCACTCCGAGATTTTTATTAGGAAGTCCTGGAAGTAGTCGAATTTCAACTTCTCTTGCTCAAGTCATTACTAGATTGGTCGATAGGAAAGAAAATTTAGATACTGCGATTGCTGCACCGAGATTCCATTCTGCAGATACAGCTAAGCTTTTGATTGAAAAATTACGCTTTAAACAGGATGTAATAGATGCCTTGACTTCAACTGGTTTTGATTTAAAGAAACGAGGGTCCTATAGTTTTTATTTAGGCTGCGTGCAAGGAATCCAATTTCCTGAAAAAGAGGGAGAACCATTTTTTGGTGTGGCTGATCCTAGACGAGACGGAACTGCTGAAGGTCCAAATAGGATAAAACAATAGAAGGGTGAGGGTGTAAGTGAAGATAGCGGTTGTTTATAATCGTGAAAGTCAGGCTGTTATTAATTTATTCGGAAAGCAAAATCGTGAAAAATATGGTTTAGAAACAATCAAGAATATAAAGGAAGCTTTACTAGCAGGAGGCCATCAAGTTAAAACGTTTGAAGGAGATAAAAACATTATCGCCAAGCTTGAAGAATTTATGCCTTCAGTCGTTTCTGGTGAACGCCCTGGGCTAGTGTTTAACTTAAGCTATGGAATTCAAGGAAAAGGACGTTATATGCACATCCCTGGAATCCTAGAGATGCTAGGGATTCCTTATGTTGGTTCTGGTCCAGAAACACATGCTTTAGCACTCGACAAAGTCGTTACCAAAATGATTTTAATTCAAAGAGGACTTCCTACTCCTAAATTCACTGTGATGGATAAGCCTGATTCTCCAATTATGGATGAATTAAAATATCCTTTAATTGTAAAGCCGAAAGATGAAGCGGTTTCGTTTGGCCTCAAAGTCGTTCATAACGAAGAGGAACTAAGAGCTGGTGTACAGGTCATCTATGAAACATTCCAAGCTCCCACACTCGTTGAAGAATATATAGAAGGCCGAGAAGTGAACGTTGGTTTGCTTGGAAACAATCCTGTTGAGGCACTTTTGCCTGTTGAACTTGTCTTTGGAGAAGGAGAGCAAATTTATACATA
This sequence comes from Alkalihalobacterium alkalinitrilicum, assembly GCF_002019605.1. Taxonomy (NCBI): domain Bacteria; kingdom Bacillati; phylum Bacillota; class Bacilli; order Caryophanales; family Bacillaceae; genus Alkalihalobacterium; species Alkalihalobacterium alkalinitrilicum. Next base: position 1,109,093 of record NZ_KV917368.1, read on the forward strand.
CGAAGACAAAAAGAATAAAAGCGGAAGAACTGTTGAAAAGGTTTGTCCAGCTCCTCTTTCTGAAGAACAGACGAAAGAAATTCAACAGCTTGCAATCGATACTTTTAATGCGTTAGGTTGCTATGATAGTGCTCGTGTTGACTTTCGAATTGATAAAGATGGCAAACCGTATATTTTAGAAGTCAATTCAATGGCCAGCTTAGGAGCTGACGGGTCGTTTGTTTATGCTGCACAAACGATGGGCTTAAGTTTTGCCGACTTAATGAACAAATTAATTGATATTACGAATGAGCGGTATTTCGGCCCCTACTTTGTTGACGGTCATGTTGAAGAAGGTAAAGAACAACAAGAGCTCATTACATCGATTACTCAAAAACGAGATAAAATCGAAGCTGATTTAAAAAGTTGGACGAATATATCAAGTTGGACACAAGACCCTGTTGGTTTGAGTTCGATCCGAAGAAGGCTCGAAGAACGATTGAAGGAACTTAACTTAAAGGTAGTTGAAGAACATACAAACGGACGATCTGCCTGGACGTATGAAACTGATGCTGGCTTTGAAGACGGGACATTACTCGTACTTCCAATTGATATACCGGGAGAACGTTCAGGATTTCCGATTCCGTATCGTACTGAACAGGAGTGGATTTATGGTGAAGGAGTGGCTTCGAGTCGCGGTGGCCTTGTCACACTATTGAGTGCTTTAAGTGCTCTAGAGGAGCAACAGATACTATCCGATAAGAAGGTTGGCGTTTTCTTTTATTCTGATGAAGGAAGAGGGATGCGCTACAGTAATGGTACCTTAAGAAAAGCCGCGCAAAAATCCAAACAGGTAATCGTTCTTCAACCAGGATTTACTGGAGGCAAAATTGCCGATCAACGAAGAGGAGCAAAACTATATAGCATTATTGTAGAAGGCGATCCGATGAGAATTGGTAAACAATTGAGTCAAACGGACGTTCTTAGTTACTTTATTCAAAAAGCAGAAAAGCTAAAGAAAATTAGTAGCCGTAATAAAAAATTAACAGTTGCCGTACAAGATGTACATTCTGAGCGGTATAGTGTTTTACTACCACACCGTGTACATGCGACAATTGTTGTTACGTATTTAGATGAAAAATTTGCAGTGGACGTCGAAAAACAAATTAGAGAAGCTTTTACATCTAACTCAAGTGGAACGCGTGCCTATGTAGAAACGTTAGTAGAAAGACCGCCACTATTACGAAAAAATAGTAATCCGATCATACCGCACCTGAGGGAATTAAGTGAAAAGTGGAATTTACCCTTTGGGACTGAAGCCAGCCTTTTATCTTCTGCGGCAGGTGAAATTCCGATGAATATTCCTGTCGTGTGTGGATTTGCACCAAGCAGTAAAAATTTATATACACCAAACGAAGCTATCCATCGAGGAGAATTGATCCAACGCTCTTTATTATTAGGTTTGTATTTATTGGAACAATAATATGGTGGATGTAAATTCAAAACTTCCATTAGTTATTTCCGTTCCCCACGGGGGAGTGATGATCCCGACGCATTTAATAAAAAAATGCCTACTATCAAAAGCAGAAATTTTACTGGACTGTGATACATGGTCGCATGAACTTTATAAGTTTAAAGAGTTAGTAGAAGAATTTGTAGATACACCGATTGCTCGGATTGTCATTGATATGAACCGAGAAAAAAGTGATTTTCCACCCTATAATCCTGATGGGGTGGTCAAAACGCAATCTGTTGTGGAAAAGTCCGTTTGGAATAGTCCAGGTGGATTAACGACCAGTGAAATTCAGCAATTGTTTACGAATTACTACACAATCTATCATCGTAAATTAGAGGCGGCTTCAAGCAACCCTAACGTTGTTTTAGGAATAGATTGTCACACGATGCTTGATGTAGGTCCAGTTCCTGGCCAGTCGAATTGGGAAAAACGACCGCTGTTTTGCTTAGGTAACAGAGGGTCAGATACAGGGCAACCTGTTGGTGAACCTATTACCGCTCCTACCGAATTAATGATAAAGTTCAAACAATTACTCGAAAGTAAATTTAAAAATTATGCTAGTCCAAACGAAAATGTACCTTTAGTTACATTAAATCAACCGTTTGCAGGAGGGTACATTACAAAGTATCACGGAAATAAAGGTAACATCCCTTGGATTCAATTGGAGATTAACCGAAGATTATATTTACCAGGATCTGTAGATAAAATGCCGATATTACCGAGTAAAAAGGATGTAGCTAAAATGAGAAGTATTCGAAATGAATTATATGACGTTTTTAAAGAGTTACTTAAAGAATTATAGTCATAAGCTAAGTGGAACGAAACCTAAGTCATAGTTCAATAGACTATCCTTTAGAATCACGGAACACTAACTTATTTAGGAGTGATAAACATGATGCGCAGTAATCGGAAATCAAGTGGAGGAGATCACAGTGTTCCGTGGACTGAAGAAAATCGTTGGAACAATCTATGTGAAATTGGAGAGCATCTTGAAGAATATAATGACTACCAACTAGCGTCTTTTTTTAAAGGTTTGCAATCCTTCCTAAATGAATTCCCTTATCAAGTGAAATATTACGAGAAATCTCTTCACCTTTTAAAAAGAGTTAAAAATCGGTTTCAAAAATACAGTCGATTAAACTATGCTTCAATACAACTCAGCTTAAAAGAGTATAAATGGAAAGACCCTGAAATTAAGAAAAACAATAACTTAAATCGGGATCAATATTATGAAATTCTTTTGGAATCTAGGAAACTTTTACGTTACCTTGAGAGTGAAGAAATACGTCATGACCAAGAATTTCATCCTGTTCCGAAAGAAGAAAAGAAAGAGTTACCTTTCATAACACCACAACATGTCCTAAAATCGGTAGGAGTTGTTTATCGTGCAACTCCTAATTTTGAACAAGAAATACAACCTGAAATTATTGCAGTGAAGATGAAATTGAAAACCTTGTATCAATATGATTCACGAATATGGGATATGATTCGCATTGAAAAGGAATTGTTTGATTATGGTGTGCAAAGTCCAGATGATTATATCTATTTTAATGTGGAACTAGTAAAGAACTTTTGGAATTGGATTCCGTTTATTACATTACAAGCTGATCGAACACCTTACCATATAATGCTCAAGTGGATGGCAGGAATAATAAATTCTTCAAAACAAGTAGCCGAAAAATACTTGGTCGGTTCTACTCATTTATCGTTAGAACAAGAATACGGTTCAATATTGGAAGATGCTAAGATAGGTATAGCGACACCTGAAGGACTTTGGTTCTATTCTCAAGCGGAAGCTCAACTTGAGAGTGTGATGTACAATTCAGATGGTACTCATTTATTTCAAGTCGTAATTCAAGCAATTAAGGAAGAAGGTCTAGAAGAACTTTTGACGTATACGCCTCCACCTGCGGTTACACTTGAAGACATCGAGGAAGGTCCCTATCCAGTAGATAAAGAGGAAACATACGAACAATGGTGCCGCCGAAAAGAATTATATTTATCGTTGGTCCCTTCATTTCTTTCGGGGAATTCGAAAGACGACATTCATGTATCATTTTTAGCTGGTGAACGGAATGAATATTTCGCATTTTTATTTGAATTAATGAAACAAGAGTTTGTCATTACGAGGCAGTTTTTCTTTGAAACATTAAAAGGCTATGAAACAAGTACAAATAATAAGAAGAAATTTTATATAGAAAGAACGAAACAATGCTATTTACAATCATATGGTTTATTTGATCGAGTTGCTACTTTCATAAAAGAATACTTTGATCTAACACTTCCCAAAAAAGTGACATATCATGGAATTTGGCATGAAAATGATGACCCTAAGTACGAAAATACAAGAAAGTCATTTAGAGAATCCATGAATTACAATCCATTTTTACAAACACTTTACAGCCTTTCGAGAGATATTTTTTATGAAAAAGAAAAAAGTCATCTTGCAGAGGAATACTCTGATCTAGCTAAAATCCGAAACTTAATAGCGCATTCTTTCATTTACATCAAGGTTGAGAATGACGGATCATCCGAACCTCATAATAAAATCGAAACCATCACTATTGAAGATCTTTTGAAAAAAACAGAAGCTCTCCTTACAAGAGTTAGAGATGTTTTAGTGTACTTAGTCTTGTTTTTATTAGCAGAAGAAAAAGTAAAAGCATTGGAATAGATCTTATTTTATAATAAGCACCTTTCTCTACCTTTTCTGAAGTAAATTTTTATTTTAAACACATATTTAAAACGGTCAAAAAGTGATTGATAAGAATGGTTGGATTAATATTCAAATTGTAGGGAAGAAAGAAAAAAACAAAATCAATCACTTTTTCAACTTGTATTCCATAACTACTTATGATAATATATAAATCACGTCGCAAATAGACTTTGTCCACTAGGCATAACGAGCAAATCTACGATGAAAATACATCGAGTTGTCTCGACGCATACACTGCGAAGAATAAGCAAGTAGAGGAAGAGACAGTCTTGCTACGATGAGTAACATCATCCGTATGCTTTATAACCTCGCGGGGTGGAGCATGGAGCAAAGCTTCTTGATTTTACATCGACATGTCGTGACGCATCAAGCTACAAAGCGTTACGAGAAGAGGAAACGATGACCTCTTAGAAAAAACATCATCTGTAAGCTATATAACGTCGCGGGGTGGAGCAACGAGCAAAACTACGATGAAATAACATCGAGTTGTCTCGACGCATACACTGCGAAGAATAAGCAAGTAGAGGAAGAGACAGTCTTGCTACGATGAGTAACATCATCCGTAAGCGCTCATATTATCGCGGGGTGGAGCATGGAGCAAAGCTTCTTGATTTTACATCGACATGTCGTGACGCATCAAGCTACAAAGCGTTACGAGAAGAGGAAACGATGACCTCTTAGAAAAAACATCATCTGTAAGCTATATACCGTCGCGGGGTGGAGCATGGAGCAAAGCTTCTTGATTTTACATCGACATGTCGTGACGCATCAAGCTACAAAGCGTTACGAGAAGAGGAAACGATGACCTCTTAGAAAAAACATCATCTGTAAGCTATATAACGTCGCGGGGTGGAGCAGTCTGGTAGCTCGTCGGGCTCATAACCCGAAGGTCATAGGTTCAAATCCTATCCCCGCAACCAAAATAATTACCGCACCTACGTCGAGCATCAGCTGAGATAGCGAGTATCAGTAATATTTGAAGAGTGCAACCAAATTTGTTCATATATGGTCCCGTGGTGTAGCGGTTAACATGCCTGCCTGTCACGCAGGAGATCGCGGGTTCGATTCCCGTCGGGACCGCCATTCTTATTCAGTAGTTTTACTACTGTTGTAATAGATTTGTGGCTCGGTAGCTCAGTCGGTAGAGCAATGGACTGAAAATCCATGTGTCGGCGGTTCGATTCCGTCCCGAGCCACCATTGATTCTAGGGGCATAGTTTAAAGGTAGAACTACGGTCTCCAAAACCGTCAGTGTGGGTTCAATTCCTACTGCCCCTGCCATAAAGAAAGCCTTATATTATGGCGGTTGTGGCGAAGTGGTTAACGCACCGGATTGTGGTTCCGGCATTCGTGGGTTCGATTCCCATCAGCCGCCCCATTTTGTAAGATTAAAAAGTTTTTGGGCTATAGCCAAGCGGTAAGGCAACGGACTTTGACTCCGTCATGCGTAGGTTCGAATCCTGCTAGCCCAGCCATTTTGCGGAAGTAGTTCAGTGGTAGAACATCACCTTGCCAAGGTGAGGGTCGCGGGTTCGAGTCCCGTCTTCCGCTCCAAGTAAATAGTCTGCTATGCCGGGGTGGTGGAATTGGCAGACACACAGGACTTAAAATCCTGCGGTAGGTGACTACCGTGCCGGTTCAAGTCCGGCCCTCGGCACCATTTGCGCCCTTAGCTCAGCTGGATAGAGTGTTTGACTACGAATCAAAAGGTCGGGAGTTCGAATCTCTCAGGGCGCGCCATTATTTTTTTATGAAGAGAGACATGAATAAATTAACTATACATAACGTGTTAAGCCATTCAGAAAAATCTGAATGGCTTTTATGATTTTAAAAAAAAATTGTATTTTAATTAACTTGAAGTGAATATTATCACATATTTATTTTTTAATTTCTCTTACAATTAAAATAGAAAATTACTAGTCCGTTAATATGGTTATAAAATTTCAAGGAATCTATTTAAAATTAGAATTAAAGTGAGGTGATCATCATGGATAATTTATGTGAGCGAACCCCTTTCCCAGGACATCATCCCTTACATCAACTTAAAGGTCTAATTTGTCACACAATGCACATAAAGAAAGGAGATCATCTTTTTCAAGAAGGGGTACAGGCTAAAGAAATTTATTTAATTAAGTCAGGAAAGGTTCAAATTAGTAAAATAGTATCTGGTGGCAAAGAACTGATATTACGAATATGTGCTAAGGAAGAAATTATTGGTGAGCTAACCCTCCTTGCAGAAGATCCGAAGTACTTATTAAATGCAAAAGTCATTGAGGATACTGAAGTAGGCGTAATTAATAGAGAGATATTAGAAGAAGCCTTTCTTCGGGATAGTCGTTTAGCTTTTGAATATATGAAATGGATGGGTGACCATTTTCGCAGAACGCAAACAAGGTTTCACGATTTAATTTTATCAGGAAAAAAAGGTGCCGTAATTACAACATTAATTCGCTTATCCAATAGTTTTGGCCGCACTCTTAAAAACGGGATACTAATTGAACTATATTTAACCAATCAAACATTAGGGAAGTTTTGCGGTACCACAAGAGAACAAGTCAATCGTATTCTAAGTGAATTACGAAAAGACAATATTATCAGTATTGAAATGGGATATATTACGATTCACGATATGAAATATTTAAGAGATGAAGTAGGCTGTGACAATTGTGCAATGGATTTATGTACGATTGGCTAAATGAATTATATGAATTAGGAGTGAGTTTATGAAAAGAATGGAGTTACCTCTTGTTTATTCATGCTCTGGATGTTCTTCAGCAGCACAAACGGCAAACATGGTTGCGATAAAAATGGACCGTGAAAACTTCGCCGAAATGTCCTGCATTGCTGGTGTTGGTGGCGATGTAAAACCACTAGTACGAACAGCAAAATCTGGTCGAAACACCATTGCTATTGACGGTTGTCCCTTATCCTGTTGCAAAAGTTGCCTAGCTAGACATGATGTTGAACCTGCGCATCATTTCGTCCTTTCTAACTTAGACATACCAAAAATTAATGGAGAAGACCCTAACCACGTAATGAATGCGTACAATCAGATTTTAGAACTTACTAACACACCATCATTATATATAAGACAAGATAAGAAGAGTACACTATGAGAAGAACTTGTGTACTCTTCTTTTTCATTCAGTTAATGAGCAATTATTTAAATAAATACTTGTTATGGTGCAGTGCTAATATCAACATTTCTTCTAGACTACTTTCCTACAAATTAGAAGAGTTGCAGTAAAATTCTTAAACGAAGTAAAAAAATATATTAATTAATTTGTAAAACCTTATGATATCAGCAGAAGATGTATTGGCATGAATTTTGCAAATAAAAGTGAAAGTAGATTAGTTAAACTATTTTTCCATGCAAACTATTTAATAATGTAAGCGTTTTCTAGCAAACACGACACTAGAGGAGGGTCCAATGCGATAGCAGATTATGAGCAACACGATAGTATTGGTTTCTCTTACAATTTTGTGAATGTATGTTGATTCATTGGTTTGATACAACTAAATCATGAAACGAGCACAATAAAAGCTTGTTTTAAAAAAGGAGTGATATTAACGTATGGGTAAAATGAAAGCAGCAGTATATTATGGTCCGCGAGATATTAGAGTCGAAAGTATTGACATTCCAGAAGTTGGCCCAACAGACATTTTATTAAAGGTGGATGCATGTGGCATCTGTGGCTCAGACGTCCATAGTTATGGAACAGGATTATATATTCAAAAAGGTCAAGTGATGGGCCACGAATATTCTGGAGAAGTGATTCAGGTTGGTAATGAAGTAGAAGGTATCGAAGTAGGACAAAGAGGAACAGCTTTTCATTCTGGTGTATGTGGCAGTTGTTTCTGGTGTAAAAAAGCCCAATATACTCTTTGTCCAAACTTATTTAAAGCTTCAACGGGGTATGGACTTCCAGGTGCTTTTGCAGAATATATTAAAATCTCAAATGCACAACGTGGGATTAGCTTCCATCCCATTCCAATGGATATGGATAAGTTTACAGCAGCAACGATTGAACCAGTTGGAGTCGCAGCTTATACGGTTAATCAATGTAATCCGCAACCAGGGGACAAAGTTGTCGTACTCGGTGCTGGTTTGATAGGAAACGCTGTTATGCAAGTGTTTAAAGCGAAAGGAATTGAAACGGTAATCGTAACCGAAGTATCGGAACCTCGATTAGAATTAGCAAAGCAATTAGGTGCAACCCAAACAATTAATGCGGCAAAAGAAGATGTGTTAGAAAGAATAAAAGATTTAGTCGGTGTCGGTCCTTACCATTTTAATGAAGGAGCGATGGCTGATATCGTTGTTGATGCAGCAGGTGCACCAGCAGCAGTTGAACAAACATTTGAGATTGTCCGTAGTGGAGGGGTTATTGCTTTTGTTGGGCTACCAGAAAAAAAGGCATCCATTGATACTACAAAAATTGTCCATAAAGCTCCTAAGATTTTAGGATGTTTAGGAGGCGATATGCAAGAATCGATCGAGCTCCTAAGTACTAAAAAGGTCGAAACCAAATCTCTAATTACTCATGTATTTTCAATTGACCATGCTAAGGAAGCGTTTGAAACACAAATGAATGCAAGTGAATCAGTCAAAGTAATGATAGAGTATTAAAGTTTTCTTTTATCCCACAACAACTGGCAGTAATACCCCCACTTCAAGATTTCGAGTAATCAAGAAAGATAGTGGAGGGAGAGGAAAACCCCTTACTAATGGAAGTTTCACTTTATGGGAGGTGAGAAAATGCGCTTAAAAGAAAAAGTAGCCATCATTACTGGCGCAGGAAGTGGTCAAGGAAAGGCCGCTGCCACGTTGTTTGCAAAAGAAGGCGCAAAAGTTATCATAGCCGAATGGAACGAAAACAATGGAAAGTGGCAGTATTGTTAATACTTCTTCGTTAAGTGGGTTAAAAGGAGTTACAGGATGTGATGCGTATACTGCTTCGAAAGGGGGGATGATTTCTTTAACGAGAGTGATGGCAATCGATTATGGAAAATACAATATACGAGTCAATTGTATATGTCCTGGTGGGATCGCAACTCCAATGATTGAGGTTGCGATGAAGGATGTGACGAACTATGACTTTATTCCACTTAAGAGAATAGGAGAATCAGAGGAAGTTGCCAAAACTGCATTATTTTTAGCATCGGATGAATCGAGTTATATAACTGGTGTAATTTTGCCTGTAGATGGTGGATTAACCGCGTAAACTATCACCACTTAGCTAACGCTTGAAGAGAGCTACTTCTTTTGGGGAAACGTTAAAACTATTGTTATTGATTAAATGAATAAAACAGTCCTTTATAAGTGTTAGTTATATTTTCTGAATTTAAATTATTTTTAAGTTTTTAAATTATTCATGGGAGAGTGATTGGAAATGGCCGATATTTACAAAAAAGAAATAAATATTCAAAGCTATGATAAAGATTTTTTAGTTAACTTACTTAGAACAATGGTTAGTATTCGGAGGTTTGATGAAAATTTAATCCGATTGATGCAAGAAGGGAAAGTTTCTGGTTTTTATCATTCTGGAATTGGTTCAGAAGGTTTATCCGCAGGGTCTATCAATATGTTACGCGATAGTGACGTCATCTTTTACAATCATAGAGGGTGTAACCAAAAAATTGCTAAAGGCGTTCCTCTTTCTAAACTTTACGGAGATTTTCTTGGTACGACACACGGAACAACACGAGGGCTAGGAGCTGGAATTGTTCATAGCGCCGACCCTTCAAGAGGTGTTTTAGGGCAGTGTGGAACAATTGGTTCGCAGTTTAATATTGTAGTAGGTACTGGTTATGCATCGAAGGTAAAAGGTACAGATGATGTTAGTGTTTGTTATTTTGGAGACGGTGCAGCTTCAAGAGAACCTCTACATGGTTCATTAAACTGGGCAAGCATATATAAATTACCGATCGTTTATATTTGTGAAAACAATCAGTATGCGATTTCAAGTCATTATAAAGAAACACATGGTATTAGAGAACATATCGCTGACTGGGCTTATGGTTATGGAATTCCGAATTATGTTGTCGATGGAAATGATGTACTGCTTATGAATGAAATTACGAAAGAAGCAGTAGAGAGAGCAAGAAGAGGTGAAGGACCAACATTTATAGAAGCAGAGACTTTCCGTCATCGCGGCCATTATGAAGGTGATCCATATGATTATGTTAATGCTGAAGAATTAAAGTATTGGAAAGAACAGCGTGATCCAATTAAGAACTTTAAACGTGATTTACAACAAGCAGGTATCATAACAGAAGCTGAGATAGATAATTTAGAAAAAGAAATTCAAGATGAAATCCTTGCAGCGATTGAACTAGCAGAATCTGCGCCTGTACCAGGACGCGAAAGAATTTTCGAAGGACTATTTTCATAAGGGGAGGGAATTGTATTATGGCAAAAATTACGATGCGACAAGCAATTATAGATGCAATGCAAGAAGAAATGGCTCATGACGATACAATGGTTGTGTTTGGAGAAGATGTTGCGAAATTTGGTGGAGCATTTAGTATGACAAAAGGGTTATACGAAGAATTTGGTGGAGTAAGGGTTTTTGATACTCCTATTACCGAGTCGACAATCGTAGGAGCTGCGCTCGGGTTAGCACTTAGTGGACTTCGGCCAGTGCCTGAGCTTCAGTTTGGAGATTTTGTCGGGGTTGCATTTGATGAAATCTACAATAAGTTAGGAAAATGGAAATGGATGCACGGTGGAACGATGGAAGTTCCAGTTACCTTAAGGCTACCAATTGGAATTGCAGGTGGAGCTGGACCTGAACACTCTCAAAGTCCACAAGCATTATTTATGCATGCTCCTGGTCTATACATTGCGATCCCATCAACTCCTTATGAAGCAAAAGGTCTATTAAAAACAGCGATTCGTGATAATAACCCTGTGTTATTTTTTGAACATAAGGTGTTGTACGATATGAAAGGCGAAGTACCTGAAGAAGAGTATTTCCTTCCATTAGGAAAAGCAGATATTAAGCGTGAAGGAACAGATGTCACCATTATTGCGACAGCGTTGCAAGTTCATACTGCTTTAAATGCAGCTAAAGAGTTAGAAAAAGAGGGTATTAGTGTTGAGGTTGTAGATCCTAGAACTTTAGCTCCACTTGATAAAGATACGATTTTAAGTTCGGTTAGAAAAACAGGACGCGTCATTATGGTTCATGAAGAACCGAAAACGGGTGGTATGGGAGCAGAATTATCAGGGATTATCGGTGAGGAAGCATTATTTGACTTACAAGCTCCGTTCCGTAGAATTGGTAGCCCTGATGTACCAATTGCTCAAAATATTCATTTGGAACAGTATTACCGTCCAAGTGAAGAGCAAATCATTGAAACTGTTAAAGAATTAATGGAGTACTAGAAATTAAAAACTTAACGTACAACAATCTATTAAGTAAAGACGGAGGTAAATTATGAAATTAAAAGACAAAGTAGCGATCATCACTGGAGCTGGAAGTGGACAAGGGGCAGCTTCTGCTAGGCTGTTTGCTAGTGAAGGAGCAAAAGTTGTTATTGTAGAATGGAATGAAGAAAACGGGAAAAAGGTGGAGGAAGAAATTTCTCAAGCTGGTCAAGAAGCTTTATTTATCAAAACAGATATTTCTAAGGAAGAAGATGTCGTGGCAGTCGTTCAACAGGTTATGGATAAATATGGGGGAATTGATATTTTATTTAATAATGCGTCGGTTGGATTTTCGGAGCGAAACAAATACAAGATGGCTGCGATTCAAGACACTCCGTTAGAAGATTGGAATAATATTATCGGAATTAATTTAAATGGTGCTTACTTATTGTGTAGGCATATCCTCCCAATTATGATCAAACAAAATAGTGGAAATATCATTAATAATTCTTCGATGAATGGTTTAGTCGGAGTAACGGGAGCAGATGCTTATACGGCAGCAAAAGGTGGGATCGTTTCATTAACGAGAGTTATGGCAGTAGATAACGGGAAACACAATATTCGTGTAAATTGTATTTGTCCTGGTGCAATCGATACCCCAATGATCGCAGAAGTATTGGAAGATCGGAATATCTCAGAAAACTTTAATGGAAATCCACTCGGTAGGGTTGGAAAACCAGAGGAAATTGCAACGGCTGCTTTATTTCTAGCATCAGATGATTCAAGTTTTATTACTGGATTAATTATGCCTGTTGATGGCGGATGGGGTGCACTCTAACATCACGCAAAAACCTACTTTTTTAAATTCTAAATATTAGGGGACAAAAGTCGTTAGTCAAGAGGATTACTTGATTTCGACTTTTTCTTTTAAAGTGATCATTTTTTCAAAAGTAGGAAGAGTAGTAATAAAATTCTTAAACGAAATAAAAATATAAGAAAAATAGTCTAGAAACCTTTGAAAACCGACTACTTTATTTTGGCATAAATATTGCAATTCTTACTGTAAGCTTGGTACAAGTAAGTTCACCATTGGAAAGTGCGTTTCCTATTCTGCACAGCGTAATGAAAGCGCATACAAACTAATGCCGCCTAAGGAGGTGCTTCAACAAAAAATAAAAGAACACGTAATTCCTGATTAATAATGAACTGTGATGAAATGAAATCCCCTTGAGATTAATGAGAAAAGGAGGCGGGATATTAATGGGAACTGTATTGGAGGTCCAAGATCTGCGAGTAGGTCGTGGTAATAAGGAACAGTTTACTGCCATTTTAGATAACATTAGTTTTAAAGTAAATCATGGAGAATCCTTGGCTGTAGTAGGAGAAAGTGGTTGTGGAAAAAGTATGACTGCTCTATCTATTATGGGTCTACTTCCGCAAAATATTGAAGTTGGATCTGGAAATATTCAGTTTGATGCAAAAGATTTAACGACGCTTACATCAAATGATATGAACAATATACGAGGAAAAGACATTTCGATGATCTTTCAGGAACCAATGACTTCGTTAAACCCGTCTTTCACCATTGGCAATCAACTAGCAGAAGTGTTTAAATACCATACCAACTATAGTGCCAAAGAAATTAAAGAGCGTTCTATTGATGTATTAAAAAAAGTACGGATACCAGATCCAGCAGAAAAGCTAGAAGTGTATCCACATCAGCTATCGGGTGGAATGCGTCAACGCGTAATGATTGCGATGGCATTGGCGTGTAACCCAAAAATTCTCATTGCAGATGAACCGACAACGGCTCTTGATGTAACAATACAAGCTCAAATCTTGGACTTATTAAACGAAATCCAAGAAACAGAACAGATGACGATTATTATGATCACTCATGACCTGGGTGTAGTCGCTGAAACTTGCCATCGTGCGGTTGTCATGTATGCGGGTCAGGTAATTGAGGAAGGAACGGTTGAAGAAATATTCGAATCACCACATCATCCATATACGAGAGGCTTAATGCTTTCTGCGCCTCGATTAGGAGATAAAAAGGAGAAGCTTCATGTTATCCCTGGATCAGTTCCTGATATCGACAATATGCCAATTGGATGCCGATTTGCGCCTCGGTGTGAGTTTGTAACGGATATTTGTCGAGAGGAGCCACCATTGCTAGAAGAAGTAGGAGATGAGAGGAGGGTTCGTTGTTGGAACAAACTGTAGTTAAAGAAGAAAGAGTTCCCAAAAAAGAACAAGCTGAAGACATGTTGTTAGTTGTAAAAGATTTAAAGAAACATTATCCAGTAAAAAATGGCTTTTTTGGTGGACAGACAAACACGATTAAAGCAGTTGACGGAGTTAACTTTGAAGTTAAAAAAGGTGAAACATTTAGTATTGTAGGAGAATCAGGTTGTGGGAAAAGTACGACAGGAATGTGCTTAAATCATTTAATTAGTCCCACTTCAGGAGAAATCCATTTCAATGGCCAGACGTTTAAAAATAGTAATAAGACACAAATCAAAGAGCTTCGTAGACAAATGCAGGTGATCTTCCAGGACCCTTATAGTTCGCTTAACCCGAAACATACAATTAAGCGGATCATTAGTGAACCGTTAGTTATTAATCGCATGGGAACTAAATCGGAAATTGAAGATCGAGTGAAATCACTTGTGAGCTTAGTAGGCTTAGGTTCCCATCATTTAAATCGGTATCCACATGAACTTTCTGGAGGTCAGAAGCAACGCATTGGCATTGCCCGCGCACTTGCATTAAATCCAGAGTTAATCATTTGCGATGAACCAGTTTCAGCATTAGATGTCTCTATTCAATCGCAAATTCTGAATTTATTTGAAGAGTTACAGCAGAAATTAAACTTAACGTATATATTTATATCCCATGATTTAAGTGTTGTTGAGCATATTAGTGATCGAGTAGCAGTTATGTATTTGGGGAAAATTGTTGAGCAAGGGACAAGAGAAGAAATTTTTTCTAATCCACAGCACCCTTATACCCAAGCGTTATTATCTTCGGTCCCAATTGCCGAACCAAAATTAAAAAACAAGAAAAATCGCATTATCTTAAAAGGAGATCCACCTAGCCCTAAAAATCCACCAAAAGGATGTCATTTCCATACTCGATGTCCACATAAAGTAGCCGCATGCGAAGCTTCTTATCCTGAAATGAAAAAAGTATCTGATGAGCATCAGGCCGCATGTCATTTATTAGCTTAGGTATTATTTAGAAACGTTAAAGTGGAGGAATAAAAGCGCTCGCTTCATTATTAATAGTCTAAGCAAAAAAATAAAAGAGTGTGTATGAATTTCTCTTCCTAAAGTATTCGAAGCAGAAGCAATACATTCCATGTGCAAGAATGACTTCCATTCAGAAGCTATGATTCTATTATTTAAACATTAACCTATAAAACCAACGATATAAGGGGGCAATAAAATGAATAAACAGGCAAGCTTATTTAAATTACTCGTTCTATGTTTCAGCTTTATCTTCATACTAGCAGCATGTACGTCTACAGAAACTGAAACATCGCCAACAAATGATTCAAACGATTCTTCTACACCAACAGAAGAGAACACAGGGGAAAAAGTGTTAAGAGTATCAATGACTGCAGCACCAGGTAATTTAGACCCGCATTTTGCAGGAACACATGCAGAATTTGAAATTATTCAGCCTATTTTCAATGGTTTATTACGATATAAACCTGGGACAGCTGACTTTGAAACGATTGAAGGTGACTTAGCTGAGAGTTGGGATATCAGTGAGGACGGACTTACTTGGACATTCCATTTACATGAAGGTGTTCAATGGCATAAAGGTTTTGGTGAACTTACATCTGAAGATGTGAAATGGTCACTTGAAAGAGTCATGGATCCAGAAGTTGGTTCTCCACGTGCCTCATCCTTTAAATTTGTAGACAGCGTAGAAGCTCCAGATCCGTATACGGTTGTCATTACGTTAAAAGAACCGAATCCGAGTTTTATCCTTAGTTTAGTTGCTTATGGCGTAACTGGTGGTGCTATTGTAAACAAAGAGGCAATTGAAGCTGGTGGTGAGGATGCGGACAAACTAATCGGAACTGGTCCTTTTGAGCTAGAGTCTTATACTCCGGGAGAAAGTGCTATTTTAGTGAAGCATGCAGATTATTTCCGTGGTGAGCCAAAAATTGATAGAGTCGAAAGATACATTATGAGAGACTTAGCTGCTCGTGAAGTAGCGATGGACAGAGGAGATATTGATTTCTCATATGGAGAACCTGATGGAATGTGGTTTAACCAAAGAAGTCAAAATCAAGATTTAACTGTACAAACTTCTGGATTACCAATGGTATGGTCTATTCAATTAAATACGACGATCGAACCGTTAAATGATATTCGTGTGCGTCAAGCCATTGCTCATGCGATGAATCCAGAAGATTTGGTCGCGTCTTTAGGTGAGGAAGTTGCCAAGTCGATGACTTCTGTTCTTACGCATAATGTTTTTGGTCATACCGATCTTGGCGGGTACGATTATAATCCAGAAAAATCGAAACAATTGCTTGCAGAAGCAGGCTACCCTAATGGATTAACATTACCAGAATCACTTGGTCCAAACATCCCTGCCTATGTACCAGTAAACAGTTATATTGTGGAACAACTAAGACAAGTAGGAATTGAAATGCCATTCCAAACAGTAGATACGCCAACATGGATTACTGCTTTATATGGTGATCAAAGTGCTGTAACGTTAACGATAGGACTACAGGCCCTTCATGGTTCTGTCCAATTATATAATTCGTATCATTCAGATGGTGCTGGGAACTTTACTCACTACAGTGGATCTGATGCTTTAATTGAACAAGCAGAAAGAGAACTAGATGAGACTAAATCGCTAGAGTTGATGAAACAGATCCAAGAAGAAATTCTTGCTGATTACGTAAATGTTCCATTACTTGAAACCGTACAAGTTAATGCTTACCGAAATAACGTGGACCTAGGTTACGAATTAAATTCTACTCCTCTTTATGTCGCTCCAATTTTTGAAACAACAGATATTAAGTAAATTAACAAGATGATATGGAGGAGATGGCTCCTTCATATCATTTCTAATAATTAAGACCAGAAAGGAGAGAGCCAATTGTTTAAATACATTATTCGCCGTATTTTAATAGCAATCCCGACCATTTTTATAACCATTTCAATGATTTTCTTTGGTCTTCGCATACTTCCTGGAGATCCTGCCGTCCAAATTCTAGGACCAGAAGCGAGTGAACAGGCTCTTAATGCTCTTCGAGAACAAATGGGACTGAATCTTCCACTATGGCAACAATATTTTATATTTTTAAAGGATACAGTTCAAGGTGATTTTGGTGTTTCGGCAATGTCAGGGAAATCTGTAACAGGACAGTTATTAGCGAACTTCCCTAACACCGTTGAATTAGCCATTTTCAGTGTTATTATAGGATGTGCGATCGGTATCCCACTAGGAATTTTAGCGGCAAGAAAACAAAGTACAAAAATAGATTCTGGAATTAGACTTCTTTCGCTAATTGGGATATCAGCACCTCCATTTCTGTTCGGGATTATTATGATCTTAATTTTCTCATTACGAATTCCTATTTTTCCGTCTATGGGATTAGGAGAAGGACTTTGGGGACGGTTTTATCACTTATTCCTTCCATCCTTAACCATTGGACTTATTTTAGCCGCAGTAATGATGAGGTTTACCCGAGCGAGTATGTTAGATGAAATTAATCGAGAGTATATCCGTACAGCAAGAGCTAAGGGAATTCCTGAAAAGGTTGTTATCTACAAGCATGTACTACGTAATTCACTAATTCCAGTTATTACAGTGATAGGTTTATATATTACATCACTCATTAGTGGAGCGGTATTAATCGAAACGATCTTTAGTCGTCCTGGTTTAGGGACATTGGCGATTGATGCCATTAGTTCACGTGATTTCCCAATTCTCCAAGGTTGTTTGATCTTATTTACACTTGTTGTTCAATTCGTAAATATCATTGTAGACATCAGTTACTCATTCATAAATCCAAAAATTCGTCCAGAATAAAACAAGAAAGGAGGAATAGAATTGCCAGAACCAGTGTTGAATAATGTAGGTCAGGAAACGGTAGCCCCAGTTAATAAAAAATCATCGGAATGGGAAGCTTTTAAAAAAAATACACTCGGAATGATTGCCTTGTGGATTTTAATCATAATATGCCTCATTGCTTTATTGGCACCACTGTTAATGCCACATGATCCGTTAGCTCAAAATGTGGTAAACCGAATGGCAGGACCATCAGGTGAAAATTGGTTAGGAACGGATCCGAACGGTCGGGATATTTTCAGCCGAATTTTATTGGGATCACAAATCTCTTTAATCGTTGGCTTTGCTGCCGTTGCAATTAGTAGTATCGTAGGTTTTGCAATTGGGATGATTGCAGGGTATAAAGGTGGGAAAGTGGATGATATCATCATGCGTTTTATGGAAGCGATTATGTCCATTCCGCTCCTACTATTAGGTCTTATGGTGTTAGTAGCAGTCAGCTCTAATATGATTACTCTCATATTAATTATTAGTATCGGTCTTATGCCTAGTTGTGCTCGTATCGCTCGCGGATCGACGTTAGAGTTAAAGGAAAAAGAATTTATAAAAGCAGCGATATCAATGGGAGCGGGAAGCACTCGGATTTTGTTAACTCATATACTACCGAATATCATTGGACCGTTACTCGTTATTTCCACATTAAATATGACCGTTGTAATCATGGTTGAAGCCGCTTTAAGTTTTTTAGGGATGGGAATTCAACCTCCAACACCAACATGGGGAAATATGATCCAAGATGGGTTTAGGTATATTACAACACAGCCAGGAGTAGCAATTTATCCAGGAATCGCACTTATGATCGTATCTGTATGTTTTAATCTCGTCGGTGATGCTCTTCGCGACGCAGTAGATCCTCATATTAAACAAAAAAGAAAATAATGAGCGAGTGATGACTTACCCCTGTATTTCGCGTAAATACAGGGGTGGTTCATGCTTTTTAATCTTTATCGATCACGATTTTTAAGAATAAGTTCGAATACATGAAATATAGTAGAAGGATTAAGAACAGGTCCATACGTTCTTTCGAAGTTCAATTTAGGAGTGTAACAAAATGACAACCATTTCAAACGTCGAAGCTGAAGTGAAAGGATCCCATATTCGTTTATCGAAATCAGATCAGAAGAAGTTGATCGGTGTATTGTCGATCTTACTTTTATTTTCAGTTCTGAACAATACGATGTTTATCGTGTCCCTACCAGATATTACTGCTCACTTTAATCTATTACCATCGACAGGAAGTTGGATAATAACGGGTTATACGATTTTCTTTGCGATCGGGGCACTATTATATGGAAAACTAGGGGATATATATCCAATTAAAACTCTTTTGCTAGTGGGGGTAACTGTATTTGCTTTAGGATCTTTTCTAGGATTTTTTGCGCAAAACTATATGATGGTTATTTTCGCTCGGATGTTACAAGCCGCAGGCGCCGCTGCTATTCCTGCCGTTGTTTTTATTATTCCATCCCGATATTTTCCGAATGAAAGAGGAAAAATGTTAAGCGTATTTTCAACAATGATGGTCATTGGTTCGGGCATTGGGCCTGTGATGGGCGGCTTTATTGCAGGCGTATTGAATTGGCAATATATCTTTTTGATTTCTACCGTTTCGTTAATAACAATCCCTTTTTTAAAATTATTACTTCCGAAAGAGGAAAAAAGAGAGGGGAAGACAGACCTACCAGGGGCTGTTCTTATGGCCCTAGGTGTTGCATTGTTTATCTTGTTTATTACCACATTTAATTGGCATTTCCTTTATTCTAGTATTTTTATGTTAGCATTTTTCGTATGGTGGATATTACGGGCAAAAAATCCATTCATTCTTCCATCCATGTTTAAAAACAAACGATTTCGTATCGCGATCATCGTCAGTTTCTTTGGAATGATTATTATGTTTAGTAATATGTTTACCACTCCACTTCTCCTCAGGGAGGTTTATAATTTAAACACGATCTTTATTGGACTCATCATGTTTCCAGGCGCGATTTTCAGTGCACTGTTTGCTCGTTTTGCAGGAAATTCTACTGATCGCTGGGGTAGTGAACCTGTATGTATTTTTGCGTTATCATTAATTTTGCTTGGCGCAATTTTATTGTCTAGTTTTACTGGATATTCTCCATGGTTAATAAGTTTTGCCTTTATTTTTGGCTATGTAGCATTCCCGTTCTTTCAAACGGCGATGGCAAGTTTAATCTCTTGGGTTCTTCCAGATGACCAAATCGGGATTGGGATGGGAATTTTTAATTTGTTTAATTTTATGTCATCGGCCATTGGAGCGGCTGTTATAGGAAAAATTCTTGACTATTCAACGGATGGAGCGCCAATTAATCCGATTGTTCATTCAACTGGTGTAATTGCCAGCTATAGTAATATTTTTATTGGAATGGGCGGCCTTGTTATTTTAAATGGTCTTTACTTTTTACTTTCCACTAGAAAATTCCGTCCACTATCGAGAAATTAAGGTACCCAAAATAGATAAGAAAACTTTAATAACTAGACCAGTTAGGAGCAAAACATATTGTATACGTAGCGGTTCTTAATAAACTTCCATTATTAAGTTTTAAACCTTATTAATGGAAGTTTTTTGATTCAAGTCGAAATTTCATCTGCTATGAAGTCTCAGAATTCTTCCCACATAGCCTTCCGAATAAGAGCGAACCATAAGTCACCTTTCCACATGATAATGTGAATAATATTTTATAAAAAGTAATAATCTACCTTTCAAAATTCTTACAAGTAATAAAAAAGGTTAGAAAAAAGTAGATAAAACCCCTTGATTTATATGGAATTTAATCTTGGCATGTTAATTGCATTAATTTAATATACAGGTCCTAAAAAATGGTTACTCACCTTTAGGATTGGATAACTAAATTATATTTTTAAATGGAGGTAAAGAAAATGATAGAACATATCGTGTTAATTAATTTTGTCGAGGGTGTACAACAAAATCAGTTAGAAGAGGTAATACAAAAAGTCCATAGGATTAAGGAGGAAATCCCAGGAATTATAGAGGCACAAGCAGGTACAAATATTAATGATAATGGGTATCAATTTGGGATTTACATGCGTTTTGAAGATAAGGCTGCTCTTGATGGGTACTTGCCTCATCCAAAACATATTGAAGCAGTGAATTTATTGAAAGAAATTGGTCTAGTTGATATTACATCCATAGATTTTGAGATTTAGTTTCGTAGATTTGTCGTAGATTTCATGTAGCATGATTTAGTTTGAAAAGAGGAGGGCTTTTCATGGCTCTAAAAATAATAGGTTTTAGTTTTATGCCCTATATGGATTTGCCTAAGGACTTTGACCAAAAATATTCGAGTATCTGGGTCGATATCCCAAAATCTTTGTATGATCCAGAAAAGGGTCATCGGATGTACAACGAATTTCTAGATGAATTTGAACTCATGGTCGATATGGGCTTTGATGGAATTGGAGTTAATGAACATCATAGTGACGGTGGTTGCCTGATGCCTTCGCCCAATTTAATGGCATCGATCTTAGCCCGTAAAGTGAGAGATACGAACACGGCGTTACTCGTATTAGGAAATAGTATCGCGCTCTATAATCCAGCGATTCGAATTGCGGAAGAAGGAGCAATGCTAGATGTATTAAGTGGTGGAAGGTTTATTCAAGGTTTTCCTGTCGGCACGTCCATGGATACGAACTATACGTATGGAGTTAGTCCCGCAGAATTACGCGAGCGTTACCAAGAAGCTCATGATTTAATACTTAAAGCTTGGAAAGAAGAAGAAATATTTTCATGGAATGGGAAGTACAATCAATTACGGTATGTTAACCCATGGCCAAGACCGATGCAAAATCCTCATCCGCCTGTATGGATTCCAGGTGGTGGAAGTGTCGAAACGTATGATTTTACGATCCAAAATAATTACCAGTTTTCTTACTTAAGTTTTAGTGGTTGGGAAAGAGCAAAGAAAGTATTGGGTCCATACTGGGATCTTGTCCAAGAACATGGTGCAGAAATGAACCCTCATAGGGTAGGACTTACTCAGGCTATTTTTGTCTCAGAAACAGATGAGAGTGCGAAACGTGAATATGAAGAACATTATCGATATTTCTTACGTACAGCGTCACATGTTCACCCTCATTTTGCTGAAGCACCAGGGTATCGAACCGAAAAAAGTTTGCGAGCAGGTTTGAACTCGCAATATTTAAAAGGTGGGGGCTCTGCATTTAATCCAAAAGAAGCAACATGGGAAGAGTTAATTGAAAAAGGAGTTATTATCGCTGGTTCACCAAGTACTGTTCGTGATCGGTTAATAGCTGCTGCAAAAGACCTAAGAGTTGGGACAATCTTTGCGATGATGCACATTGGATCAATGCCACGTTGGTTAACGATGAAAAATATTCAAATGTTTGCTCAAGAAGTCAAACCGCATCTGCAAGATTTATGGAGTGAGTGGGATGCGTCACCATATTGGCCAACTGGTGTAAACGCAAATAACGAGGTATTAACGAAGCGTTAATTCCCTAAATCAAATTATGACAGGTTTAACCCGAAGATGATTTAACTGTCGCTAGTGAATAGGACAAATTGTTGAAAGCGTTTTCTACAAGGGGCAATATGTGGAATTCATCAGTTATAGGACATACGAGTAGATTTCACATAAAAGTATCAGGGCTATAACACAATCTATCGATGCAGTATATCTGAGTAGCTCAGGCACTTGTGAAACAGTTTTAACTTACCTGAAGCGGAAAGTGGAGGGGAAATCTTGTGAAAGTATTAAAAACTATTATTAATAATATCGATCGCTTTTTAGCTGTGATTTCAAGCTGTGCACTCATTGCATTAATGCTATTAGTTACGGCCAACGTACTAGGAAGGTGGCTTTTTAGTTCACCCATTGTTTCTACCATTGAAATTTCAAGTGAATATTTAATGGTAATCATTGTATTCCTGGCTTTAAGTTATACACATTCTTACAAAGATCATATTAGTGTTAATATTTTGCAACAGAAATTTAAAGGAATATGGGCGAAAATCAATCGAATTATCATTAACGTTGTTGGTGTTACAGTCTGTTTCACCATTACGTATGTTTATTTTTTACGCACGATTGAATTTTATGAAAAAAGTATCGTGTCGTCTAGTTTACTAGCTTATCCATTATACCCAGTAATGCTCATGATTGCAGTAGGCACATTTTTATTTGGATTAAGAATGCTACTCGAATTAGTAGAAATGATCTTAGGAAAAGATGTTCAGGAGGAAGATGCTAATAAACTATAAAAATTGAGTATGATCAAAAGGGAATGAAGAAAATGATGGCATTAAGTTTTATCATATTACTTTTAATTCTGTTATTTACAGGGATGCCCGTAGCGTTTGCGCTAATAACTGTAGGCGCATTAGGGATCATTTTCAATTCAGGGTTCGATATTCTCTTATCTGTTATATCAACTACTGTCTTTCGAAGTGTGAATAGTTTTAGTTTTATTACAATCCCTCTATTCATACTTATGGCTGAATTAATCTCGAGAAGTAGAATAGCAGAAGACCTATTTGACGCTTTGAGAAAATGGATTGGCCAATTACCTGGTGGGATTGGTGTTACAACGGTCTTTTCAAGTGCAGGATTCGGGGCATTGTCAGGATCAAGCTTAGCTGCGACATCTATCATGTCTAAAATAGCAATTCCACAAATGATCCGGGTTGGGTATAAAGATACGTTTTCTGCAGGTCTTGTCGCCTCGTCAACAGGTACTTTAGCAGTGATGATTCCGCCGAGTATTCCGCTAATTATTTATGGCATTCAAACCGAAACATCGATCGGTCAACTACTCATTGCGGGAATTGTTCCAGGACTATTGTTAGCCCTCTTATTATCGATCTATGTTACGGTAGCAGCCTTAAGAAGTGATAGAGTAGTTGAAAAATTTACGTGGAAAGAAAGATTTCAATCGATTACTTACATTTGGCCCATTGCTTTACTTATCATCGCTGTCTTACTAGTCATTTATACAGGAATTGGAACATCAACTGAAGCAGCAGCCATCGGTGCATTAGGTGCCCTTATTATTGGCGTTCTTGCGAAGCGATTAAATGGAAGGTTGATCGTTGAATCTCTATTAATTACAGTAAGGCAAACATCGATGCTATTTTTCATCGTGGTTGGTGCCTACCTTTTCTCTTATTTCATCACGATGACAAGAATCGGTGTCTACATCGTAGATACGATCGAAGCAAGTAATTTATCTCCTATCACCATTTTACTTTTAGTTATCCTTTTATATTTAGTTTTGGGGTGTTTCCTAGACTTACTGAGTGCCATGTTACTTACATTACCAGTAGTGCTCCCATTAATGATGGGATTAGGCTATGATCCGATATGGTTCGGAATTCTAGTCGTTTTATTGCTCGAAATTGGCTTAGTCACTCCGCCATTAGGAATCAATTTATTTATAACGAGTAGTAGCTCAGGCGTTCCGATTCACAAAGTTTTCTATGGCTCAGCACCGTTTTTACTAGTCATCATGTTAGTCGTCATCTTAATTATTTTATTCCCACAACTCGTACTGTTTTTACCAAATAGTAGTTTTTAACTACTTTTCTAAGTGAAAAGTTGCAGAACTAAAATACTGAATATTCGTATTTTTTTGTAAATTCATTACATTGTTGTTATTCCATTAAGGGAGGTGGTCGTTTTACTGAAACCTTTCGACCCATAAAATTTCTTCTACACAGTTAACAAAAGGGGCCCGCGTAGGTACGTTTTTAGTTTTTTGATGAAAGAAGTATTTGGATTATTCCATCCCATCTGAAATTTTAAAGGAGGAAAAAGAAATGTCGTTAAAGTTTGTTGGTTTTCATTTAATGCCATACCAAGATTTACCTGA
Organism: Alkalihalobacterium alkalinitrilicum; assembly: GCF_002019605.1. Lineage (NCBI taxonomy): Bacteria > Bacillati > Bacillota > Bacilli > Caryophanales > Bacillaceae > Alkalihalobacterium > Alkalihalobacterium alkalinitrilicum. The sequence continues at coordinate 1,133,645 of NZ_KV917368.1, forward strand.
TGATTTTGAGAAGGTGTATCCGAGTATGCACGTAACAGTCCCAAAAAAGTTGTATGATCCAGAAAAGGGGTACACGATGTACCATGATTACCTTGATGAATTAGAATACATGGTTGAGGTCGGTCTAGACGGTGTCGGAGTCAATGAACATCATAATTGTGCGTATGGAATGATGCCTTCACCTAATTTAATGGCTTCGGTTTTAGCACGAAAAGTTCGAGACACAAATACAGCTCTCGTCGTTTTAGGTAATAGTATCGCTCTATATAATCCTGCCGTACGAGTTGCTGAAGAAGGTGCGATGTTAGATGTGTTGAGTGGCGGTAGACTCGTTCAAGGTTTCCCAGTCGGAACATCAGCAGATACGAATTATGTATATGGTGTCATACCAGCTGAATTAAGAGAGCGCTATCAGGAAGCGCATGACTTAATTATTAAAAGTTGGAAAGAAGAAGAGATGTTTTCATGGAATGGGAAGTATAATCAGCTTCGCTACGTGAATCCATGGCCAAAACCAATGCAAAAACCACATCCGCCGATATGGATCCCAGGCGGTGGTAGTGTGGAAACGTATGATTTAACGATCGAAAATAATTATCAATTTTCATACTTAAGTTTATATGGTGGCAATCATGCGAAAAAAGTTATGAACTCATTCTGGAACCGTGTCGAAGAATTAGGTGCGGATATGAATCCATACCGAGTAGGATATACGCAAATTATTTTTGTTTCGGAAACAGATGAAAGTGCGAAGCGAGATTATGAACAACATGTAAGGTATTTCTATGAGAAGTTACAACATTCGGATCCTCGAACGGCTGATGCGCCAGGGTACCGTACAATTAAAAGTTTACGAGCGGGGTTAAATTCTCAACTTGCTGCACAAGCGCAAGGAGTGAAATCTGCAGCTCAACTTGCTCAATCAGGAGAACTGACGTGGGAAGATTTAATCGAACAAGGGTATATCGTCGCAGGTTCACCACAAACAGTCAGAGATCGATTAAGAGAGATCGCTAAAGATTTACGAGTCGGTACGATATTTGCTTTATTACATTTAGGTGCAATGCCTCGTTGGTTAACAATGAAAAATATTCAAATGTTTGGGGAAGAAGTTTTACCTCATCTACAAGATGTTTGGAGCGATTGGGACGCATCTGAATACTGGCCGAAAGGTGTAATAAGCAATTCTCAACAAGAAATTAGCGAACGAAAATAGTAGAACTTTCTGTCTATTGTAATTAGCATTTTTATTCCAATAAAGAAAGAGGGATCCTATGAAATTAGAGAATAAAGTTGCCATTATTACTGGGGCTGGTGGTGGGCTGGGTCGTGAAATGAGTTTAGAATTCATTAACCAGGGAGCTTCTGTTGTTGTAGCTGACATTAATATTGAAGCAGCTAATGAAACAGTACAACTTCTTGAAGAAATAGTTGGGCAAGGAAAAGCAATTAGTGTTGAGGTGGATTGCACAAATGTAGGAATGGTCGATTCGATGATCAAAAAAACGATTGATGAATTTGGAAAAATTGATATTTTAATCAATAATGCTGGCGGTAAGGCGGATCGTTCTCTTGCTATTGATACAACCGAAGAATCGTGGGACGAAACGATAGCAATTAATCTGAAAGGAACGTTTATCGTATCTCGTCAAGTGATACCCATTATGTTGAATGCAGGAAAAGGAGTAATCGTTAATACAGCCTCTGCATCAGCGATTATTGCTAGTGCAGCAGGTGTAGCGTATACAGCTGCGAAACACGGTGTTATTGGATTAACGAAACAATTAGCTTATGAATTTGGACAAAAAGGCGTTCGCGTAAATGCTGTTTGTCCTGGAGTAACTGCAACTCCAAAATTAATAGAAAATAACATGGCTGAAGATGGCGGACCATGGCATGAATTAACGATGGCTGCTCCTGCTGGTAGATATGGGAAACCAGCAGATATTGCTAAAGTAACCGCATTTTTAGCAAGTGATGATGCCGACTTTATTCACGGAAGTGCTATACAAGTTGATGGTGGTTCAACTGTTATATAAGAAAGTAATATAATTTGAGATTTTAAATGAACGAATGATGAAAGGATGAGAAGTATGATAAATCCAATAAAAAAAACGTACACGATCAATAATAAAGTAACTTTTGCAGTAGAAATAGCAGGTGAAGGAGAACCACTCGTTTATCTACATGGAGCAGGTGGCGTGGCGTGGGATCCATTTTTAGAAGGATTAGCACAAAAATATCAAGTAATTGTCCCTTATTTACCTGGTACAGGTGAGTCAACAGGATTAGAACATATTGATGGCGTATGGGATTTAGTATTGTATTATTACGACTTATTTGAAGCGATGGGCTTAGAATCCGTGAACATCATCGGTCATTCGCTCGGTGGAATGATCGCCACTGAGCTAGCAGCAACCGATCAAAAGCGTATCAAGAACTTAGTGGTAGCTTGTCCAGTTGGGTTATGGTTAGATGAACATCCAATCCCAGATGTGTTATCGATGTTACCTGATGAAGCACTTGAACATGCATTTGCAGATCCAAACTCTCCTTATGTTCAAGCGATGAAAGAGAAAGCAAATACAGACGATGTGAACGAAAAAATTGAGTTAACGATCGAGAGAGTTAAAAACTTGAATGCAGCTGGAAAATTTTTATGGCCTATTCCTGATCGTGGCTTAAAGAAGCGAATTCATCGCGTTAAAGCACCTACCCTTATTATATGGGGAGATAAGGATAAAATGGTCGCTCCAATTTATGGAGAAGAATTCCAAAAATCCATCCCACAATCAAAATTGGTCACACTTGAAGACGCTTCTCATATGGTTCTCTTAGAAAAACACGAAGAAGCAATCAATTCCGTACTCACTTTTTTTGAGATGAACTTAGCTAAGGAAGCTTAAAAAAATACCGAACTAAAACTATTAATCTAATCAAACCTCATTGCATTTACTAGTGATTAATTTGGGTTCAACAAGAAACTCGAATGAGCTACATTATGAAGTTCATATTTTAAATTTTAATGAGATGATCTATGGTCAAGCTCTTAATGTTAAAGTTTGCTTTTATTTAAGAGAAGAAATCGCTTTTCCAAGTTTTAATGACTTGATCTCACAAATCAATCGAGACATTGATTCAGTAGTGAATCGATTTCACTTAATAAAGACCCATTAAAACAAAACTAATTAAAAAAGGTGATCATTTATGAAATTAAAAGGTAAAGTAGCCATCATCACAGGCGGTGGAAGCGGGCAAGGAAGAGCGGCAGCTGAACTATTCGCACAAGAAGGCGCAAAGGTTGTTGTGGCAGAATGGAATGAAGCAGCTGGAAGCGAAGCGGTACAAGAGATCAAAGCGCAAGGAAGAGACGCATTATTTATCAAACTGGATGTCTCCAAAGAAGATGAAGTTCGTGCCATGGTGGACCAAGTAGTCGATCATTATGGAACGATAGATATTTTATTTAATAATGCGGGTATCGGTTATTCTGCTAGATCAAAATTCAAAATGGAGCCCGTATTAGAAACTCCACTCGAAGATTGGAATGCGATCTTAAACATTAACTTAACAGGCGTCTTTCTCGTATCAAAATATGTACTACCTATCATGATTAAACAAAATAGTGGCAATATCATTAATAATTCCTCCTTAGCAGGTCTAAAAGGTGGAGAAGTAGTGTGTGCTTATACGGTAGCCAAAACAGGTGTAACGGCTTTAACCCGAGTCATGTCCCTCAGCTATGGAAAAAACAATATTCGCGTCAATTGTATTTGTCCAGGTGCTATTGATACGCCGATGATGGCTGACCATATTGATGGGATGAAAGAAAGAAGCAGTGAACTTTGGCCATTGGCCCGAGTAGGGGTGCCAAAAGATATTGCCCAAGCAGCATTATTTCTAGCCTCTGATGAATCTAGCTATATTACAGGTGTAATGTTACCTGTTGATGGCGGATGGCATCAATCCTAAACACAACTGTTGTTGTACAAATTTGTTCAAATATTATTTAAGGTTAGGAGTTGATCATCATGATGAGAAAAGGAATATCTTTTCTTCTGCTTGTGTTCTTAATGGCCATCGTCATCGTTGGATGCGGTAATGAGCCAACGTCACAATCGGATAATACAGAAGGTTCTTCTGAAACACCTTCTGAAAATGGTACTACAGCGGATAACGACCAAACATGGACGCTCACATTTGCTTCAAGTGGAGGACCTAATGATCCGTATACGAGGGATACTATTTATCCATGGATGGAAAAGGTAACTGAATTAACTAACGGTCGAGTCGATTTTGATTTTTACCCATCTGGACAATTAGGTAGTTTAGTAGACCATTATCAAATAGTACGTGACGGTATTGCAGATATTGCTAGTTATGCGGCAGTTTATATTCCGAATGACATGCCAATTAGTAGTTCGGTTTTACCATTACCTGGATTAAGTCAATCTGGTTATGACGGAACAATGGCCTATAAAGACATCGTTCATCAAAGTCCGCTATTGGAAACTGACTTCACGAATAGTGGCGTGTATCCAGTTTATGTACAGGTAACCGAAACATTTGACTTCTATACAAAAGGGGATGAAATTAGAGTTCCTGAAGATTTAAAAGGGAAACAAGTACAAGGTCTTGGCGGAGTGTTAACCGAATTAATTAGCTTTATCGGTGCGACACCGATTTCTGTCACACAAAATGAAATGTTTGAAGCGTTCGACCGCGGAATCATTGAAGTGGCCCATATTTATCCATCGACCGCCGATACGTATGGAATTACAGACCTCGTAAAATACGCAACAGTAGGTGCAAGAGCAGGTACAGGTCCAGTAGGTTTTGTCATAAATCTCGATTTGTGGAATGAGTTTCCAGAAGACATCAGAGAAGCTATTCTTCAAGCTTCAGATGAAGTAGCCGAAGGGGGAAGTAAAGGAAACTATGAAGATTCTCTCAGAACGCTAGGAGAATGGGAAGAACAAGGTAAGGCGATCCATACTTTAACTGCCGAAGAGCAAGCCGAGTGGGATAAAGTATATGAAGAATTTAGAGAACACTACCTCTCAGATGTAAGTGATGACCATAGAAAAGTCCTCGAAATGTTTCAAGAAGCTCTTAAAAACTATCAATAAATTTGAAACGTTATTCAGTGGGGGTTTTCCTACATCCCCACTGGATAACAGGTTGAACCAACCTGTTATTGTATCGACACTCCTTATAGATAAGTTTTAGAGTCATATTTTTTTGTAAGCGTTTACAAATAAAAAATAATTTTCATTTCTTAAGGAGGCATTCATTTGAAAAACCAGATCGGCTTAACTAAGTTTTGCCTACTCATTTTCAGTTTGATTTTTATTTTAGCGGCTTGTACATCTCCGTCAACTTCAGAACCAACATCAAATGACTCATCTGAAAAAGAAGGTTCACCTACTTCCGAGGCATTAGAAGGAGAAAAAGTATTAAAAGTAGCACTACCTGCACCTCCTGGGAACCTTGATCCTCATTTTGTCGCGACTCACTCGGAGATGGAAATTGTCCAGCCCATTTTCAATGGGTTATTACGTTATCAACCAGGAACGGCTAGCTTTGATACGATAGAAGGAGACTTAGCTGAAAATTGGGAAGTTAGTGACGACGGATTAACCTGGACGTTTCAATTACGAGAAGGTGTTCAATGGCACAAAGGATATGGCGAGTTCACTTCTGACGATGTTAAATGGTCCATTGAAAGGGTTATGGACCCTGAAGTAGGGTCACCACAAGCGTCAATGTTTAAGTTTGTAGAAAGTGTAGAAGCTCCTGACAAATACACCGTCGAAATTACATTAAAACAACCGTATCCAGCGTTTATATTAAGTTTAGTCGTAGATGGAGTTGGTGGCGGTGCAATAATGAAAAGAGAAGCAGTAGAAGGTGGTGGAGAAGATCCTGAGAAACTAGTAGGAACGGGACCTTTTATGCTAGAAGCACATTCACCAGGTGAAAGTGCCATTTTAATTAAAAACACCGAATACTTCCGAGGCGAGCCAAAACTAGATCAAATTGAATTATATGTGATGAGAGATAATGCGGCTCGTGAGGTGGCGATGGATCGCGGTGATATTCATATGACGTACGGTGAACCCGATGGTATGTGGGTTCAACAGCGAAGCCAAAACGAAGATCTTGATATTCTAATTTCAGGACAGTCGATGATTTGGACGATTCACCTCAATAAAGAGATGGCACCAATGGATAATATTCTCGTTAGAAAAGCGATTTCCTATGCGATCGACTACGATAGTCTCATGCATTCTCTCGGGACGGATGTCGCAAGGCCCGCAAAATCCATTCTTAGTGATGGCGTTTTTGGTCATATAGAAACAGGTCAATATGAGTATAACCCTGAAAAAGCAAAAGAATTATTAGCCGAGGCAGGGTATCCTGATGGACTCACTCTTCCAGAAACATTAACACCTAATTTACCTGCTTATATACCAGTGAACAGCTTCATTCAGGAACAATTAAGACAAGTTGGTATTGAAGCCCCAATGCAGCAAGTCGATTTACCAACATGGATGCCAGCTCTTTATGGTGGACAAAATCCTTTTAACTTCCAAATAGGTGTTCAAAGGCCTCATGGAGTTCCAAATTTATTTCGAGTTTGGCATTCAGAGGGCCCTGCAAACTTTACTAAATATAGTGGATCTGACCAACTCATAGAGCAAGCGGAATTAGAGTTAGATGAGCAAAGGTCATTAGAACTAATGGCGCAAATTCAACAAGAAATAAAGGATGATTATATCTCTTTACCAATGATTGAAACAGTAATGACAAATGCCGTTAGAAAAGAAGTTGAGCTAGGGTATGAATTAATCGATACAGCTATTTATATGGCTCCAAAGTATGAAACAACCGATTTATTAAAATAAAGATGAAAGAATGAGGAGGAGGAAAAGCTCTCCTTCTCTTTTTCTCTTAACTAGCGAGCATAATCCGTCCAATAAATAAGAAATTTATTAGTAAATTTCTTATATTTGAGCAATCACAAACTCTTAGTTTTACAATAATTCCTAAATTCTCAATATAGTTGATTTTGGCATGAAAAATGCAATTAAGTTTAGTAAGGGGATGACTGAAATGACAGGAGCTGAAAAAGTCCTGGAATAGCAAAACTCTCAAATTTATTTTGAAAAAATTTATTTAATTTGATTTAGTGAATTCTCAAAAGCCACTCGAAATGCTTAATAAAACAGGGAGGAATTAAATGAATTAAGGAGGAAGTTATAGTGAAGCCGTTAATTATAAAAAAATACGTCAATGGTGAAATGAAGACAAACAGTTATGTGATTACAGATAGTGAAAAGTCCTTCTGTATAGTAATTGACCCTGGTGGAAATCCAGAAAACATTCTCAATTACATCGGTAACCAAAAAGTTGACTATATATTACTAACCCATTGTCACTTTGAACATATTTCTGGTTTAAAACAATTAAAGCGACATACAGATGCTTCAGTGATCGTTCATCATTCAGAAGCAGAATGGTTGTTGAGTCCTTCTTTAAATCTTTCAGATCAAAATGAAAATCCTTTAATCTGCGACTGGCCAGATGTAATGTTAAATGGTGATGAGTTAATAAAGTGTAGTAATTCTACGATTAAAGCCATTCACACTCCTGGTCATTCACCTGGAAGTACATGTTTTCTGTTAAATGATATGTATTTGTTTTCTGGTGATACATTATTAGCAGGGCTAGTTGGACATACGAATGGTCCGTATGGTGATAGCGTCTTATTAAAAAAATCTATTAAAACTAAATTACTCCAACTTGACGAAAGTATCATAGTATATCCAGGTCATGGGCATGAGACAACTATGCAAACAGAAAAGAAAAATAATCTATGTTCAACTATTTCTTGACCTAAAATGGTTTCTTGAAATAAAGGGATATCAAAGAACATTAACACAATAATAGAACTTACATGATATACCTTTTTAACATATAAAAATAGAATGAAAAATTAATCTAAAGGTGGAAAAAACAATGAATGTTCTCGTCATAGGTGGTTCGAAGGGGATTGGGAAAGCAACAGCGCTTCGTTTTAGCGAAAAGGATAATAATATATTCATTAATTATGCTAGTGATGATCATGCGGCAAAAGAAACGTTCGAAGAGGTAAAGCAAAAAGGGGCAAATGTTCATTTGTTAAAGGCTGATGTTGGTGATTCAGTCGCTATTAAAACAATGATGGATAAAATTAAGAATGAAGTAGATCAGCTTGATTTAATTGTTCATTGTGCAGTAGCTGTAATTCCTGGGAATGCTTTAGATTTATCGAAAGAAGAATGGGATCGGGCAGTTGCTGTTAGTAATTTTTCGATCATTGAAATAATAAAAGAAGCGATGCCTTTACTTCGTTATGGTTCGACCTTTTTAGCATTATCAAGCCGAGGAGCGACACATGCGATTGGAAATTATGCTGCGTTAGGGACAACGAAAGCTTTTACGGAAGCATTAGTTCGTTATTTAATGCTTGAACTAGCACCAAAAGGGATCCGAATTAATGTTGTATCCCCAGGCACACTTTATACGGATGCTTTGGAAAAAGTATTTCCAGGGCGAGCAGAAGAGCTCGTTAAAATGGTAAACGAAAAAAATCCTAGTAATCGTGGAATTTCGTTTGAAGATGTAACAGATACGATTGCATTTTTAGCCAGTCCACAAGCTCAAATGATTCAAGGAAGAGTTATTCATATTGATGGAGGGATTGGACTTATATAAATTGAAGTAGTAGGTAGAGTATTTTCTAAGTCAAAAGCTATAATTTATGCCTTTAATTTTTTCAATATTCACTTATTTAACCTTTTATTTAAAAAAAAGACTAGATTTAATCCTTAAAAAGGTTCAATATATAATTTATAAGATTGGAGTGGGAGTCATGATTGAAGTTAAAATGCCAAGATTAGGAGTAACAATGCAAAATGGTACGGTTTCAACTTGGTTAGTTGAAGAAGGGGATGAAGTTAATAAAGGGGATTATTTATTTGAATTAGAAACCGAAAAGTCAACTTTAGAAATTGAAGCACAAGCTTCTGGAGTTTTAAGAAAGATTATTGTTCCTGAAGATCAAGAAGTTCCTGTGAATACCGTCATTGCGATTATGACAGAAACAGCAACTGATGACTTAGATCTTTCCATTTATGAAAATGCAGTCGATACTAATGAAGCAAAAGAACAACCAAATAATAAAAACCCAGAAACAAACAGTACTTCAACACAACCTAATACTATTAGAAGAGGAAGTATTTCACCTAGAGCACGTAAGTTAGCTAAAGAACTAGGAGTAGCGATTGAAAGTATTACAGGTACTGGGAAAGATGGACTAATTACAGAAGATGATGTTCGAAATGCTGGAGGTTCAAATCATGCTATCCCGATTAAAGAAAAGATAGCATTAAATCATGTCAAAAAAGCGATGTCAGAAAATATGTCAAAGAGTTGGACAACTACTCCACAGTTCACGCAAATGGTCTCAGTTAATATGAAAAATGTATTAAGAGTTAAAAAAGAATGGAGTGACGTTTCACTTAATGATATTTTTGTAAAAGTGGTTGGAAATATAGCAAAAGAAAATTCGATTGTTAATAGTAAATTAGAGGGACAAGAAATTGTAATCTACGATGAGGTTAATGTTTCAGTAGCCGTTAATAGTCAATACGGACTTGTTGTTCCTGTTGTAAAGAACACAGAAACAAAATCAGTTTCAGACATCTCTAAAGAAATTAATCAACTTGCGAAAAAAGCCGAGACTAATCAATTAACATTAGATGACTATGCCAATGGCACAATCACTGTTTCCAATCTCGGTAGCTTAGGTATTGAAATGGGTACACCTATCATTAACATACCTCAATCGACCATTGTATTTGTAGGCAGTATTGTAAAGAAACCGATTGTAACTGATGATGACAAGATTGTAGTTGCGCCGATGATGACGCTATCGATATGTTATGATCATAGATTTATTGATGGTGTTACGGGAGCAAAGTTTACGAATGATCTTAAAAGAGCATTAGAAAATCTTGAAAGTAATGATTTAATGTAAGAGGACTGATCTTGTCCTCTTCTATCCTATGAATTAGGAGGGACTCGGTTGAAAAACAATCATTATTCTAAAAAGCATTTTCGATCTTTTAACATCTCAGAAGAAGAAAAAGTATTAAAAAATACTTGGAGAAATTACTTTAAAAAGGGAATAGACTTAGGCGAAGTAAGACCTGTTATTATGGATTCTTGGAAGCGTTCTCAAAGCTATAATATTAACCCAAACTGGGATCAAGCTACAACCATTTGTAAACAAAAAGAAATCTTGAAAAGAAGAGAAACGAATAAAGATATATTAACGTTAATCCGTCCATTTATGGATGACCTGTTTGAGATAGTTAAAGGGACAGATAGTATCATAGCTTTTGCTGATAAGGACGGCATTGTACTAGAGTTATTTGGGGATAGTGAAATTGCCTTAAATGCCGCTTCTGTTAATTTTAAAGTTGGTGTAGATATGTGCGAAAAATCTAGTGGTACCAATTCGATAGCGTTATCACTAGTACATGGGAAGGCCATACAAGTTGTTGGACCAGAACATTATTGTGTAGTCTGGCATACATCTCATTGCTCAAGTGCACCAATTAAAGATCCATATAGTAATGAAATTATCGGCGTTATAACATTAGTAGGCTACTACCGTTCAACCCACCCTCATTCATTTGGCTTGGTGCGAACGGCTGCTGATACGATTATGAGATTAATCGAACAAAATGGAATGAAAAAAGAAAAGTATATGATTAACAATTATTTTAGTGCCGCATTAAATTCAGTATCGGACGGCATTTTAATTGTTAATCGCCTAGGTGAAATCATTCGAATTAATAAAATTGCTGCTCACCTATTGAAAATTTCACTAGTAGAAAATAAAAAATATCAAATAAGCGATATTCCTCAATTAGAGCCACTTTCTAAATACATTGAAGACTCCATTTCAGGTAATGAAATTATTCTTCAAGACGAGTTAAATATGTTATATGAAGAGAAGTTCAAGTTATTATTTACTTCACGAAAAATCGTCGTTGAAGGTCAATATCTCGGAAATATTATTATTTTGAAGAAGAAAGTGAATAAAGAGCTAAAACAGCATTCAGCAAAATATAATTTCACTTCACTAATCGGTAAAGATCAAGATTTTATTAAAGCAATCAAACTAGCTTCAAAAGCTGCTAAGACTGATAAAAGCATACTCATTATCGGGGAAAGTGGTACAGGAAAGGAACTTTTCGCACAAGCCATCCATAATGAAAGTGAGAGACAATTTGAAAGTTTTGTTGCCATTAATTGTGCTGCAATTCCAAAAGATTTAATTTCAAGTGAATTGTTTGGTTATGCCGAAGGTGCCTTTACAAGTGCGGTTAAGGGTGGAAAGATGGGGAAATTTGAGGCAGCTAACGGCGGAACTATCTTCCTAGATGAAATTGGTGATATGGCTTTAGAGTTACAGGCACACCTTCTCCGAGTCTTAGAGGAAAGAGAAATTACGCCAGTCGGTTCTAATGTTTCAAAGCCCATTGATGTTAGAGTCATTGCAGCAACGAATAAAGATTTATTTTCATTAGTCGAAGAAAATAAATTCCGGTTAGACCTATTATATCGATTAAATGTCATTTCTATAAAAGTTCCACCTTTGCGAAAAAGAAAACAAGATATTGAGTTATTTATTAAACACTATTTACCTACAAAAAAGATATGTCCAAATGTTTTAAACTATTTTTATGAATATGATTGGCCAGGAAACCTTCGTGAGATGCGAAATGTTATGGAACAACTAGATATTTTTTGTGAGGAAGAAATGGTTACTGAGGAATATTTACCAGAATACATTAGAGCAGATTTTCTTGAAAAAGAAGAAAATACAAGTCTCTATCAATCCGTAGCAAATGAAACAAAGAAAGAAACGATGGTTATTGCCTTAGAGAATAGTAGTAGTGTTTCAGATGTCGCAAAAAAACTTGGAGTTTCACCAAGTACATTATATAGATGGGCAAGCGAATATCAAATTAACATGAAAGATTATTTCAAAAAAACAAAACAAGCTTAGATGTTAAAGGAGATACACTAATGGATAATAATTATGATTTGACCATCCTTGGCGGCGGAACAGGTGGATATGTTGCAGCAATTCGCGCATCACAGTTCGGTCTAAAAGTAGCTATTATTGAAAAAGGAAAGTTAGGAGGGACATGCCTTCATCGTGGATGTATACCTAGTAAATCATTGTTAAGGAGTGCTGAAGTATATTCTCATGCGAAAACAATGGATAGTTTCGGGGTTAGCGCCTCTGATGTAACATTAGACTTTTCAAAAGTCCAGGAACGAAAAGAGATGATTGTGAATCAATTATACCAAGGCGTTCAATACTTAATGAAAAAAGGACAAATTACTGTCTATAATGGGACAGGTAAAATCGTTAGTCCAAACGCTGGTGCTAGTAAATCGGTCATTCTAGAAGTTCAAAAACAAAACGGTGAAATAGTAGAACTGATTTCAAAAAACTTAATCATTGCTACGGGGTCAAGTCCAAGGGACCTCCCTGGTTTAGTAACGGATGAGGAATTTATTATTAATTCCGATCATGCACTACAACTTGAACAATTACCTTCCTCTATAGCGATTATTGGTGGAGGAGTGATTGGTATCGAGTGGGCATCGATGCTTGCTGATTTTGGTGTAGAAGTATCTGTTATTGAAACGATGGATCGAATTTTACCTCAAGAAGATCAAGAAATTTCTAAAGAAGTACAAAGAATATTAAAGAAAAAAGGGATCAAAGTGCTAACTAGTGCTAAAGTTCAAGATATTTCAAAGCAAGATGGTGAAGTAGAAGTATCATTAGACGTAAAAGGGAAAAGCAAATCTTTATCTTCAGAGAAAGTCCTACTATCTGTGGGTCGTAAAGCAAATATTGAAAATATTGGACTTGAAACTACAAGAATTGATGTTCAAAAAGGTGTAATCCAAACGAATGAATTTTGCCAAACATCGAAACCGAATGTCTATGCGATCGGGGATGTTATTGGAGGGTTACAATTAGCTCATGTAGCTTCTCATGAAGGCTTGCTTGCAGTTGAGCATATTACGAATAATAACCCTGTACCGATAGATTATAGTTCAATTCCGAAATGTGTATATAGCCAACCTCAAGTAGCAAGTGTAGGTTTAACCGAAGAGGAAGCCGTTATAAATGGTTACTCGATAAAAACTGGTAAATTTCCATTTAAAGCGATTGGAAAGGCGTTAGTTTACGGGGAAGCTGATGGATTTGCCAAAGTAGTTATTGATAATGAAACCAATAAACTATTAGGCGTCCACATGGTTGGACCAAGTGTAACAGATCTAATTTCAGAAGCAGGGCTGGCAAAGTTTCTCAATGCTACCCATTTGGACTTAGCGCACTCTATACATCCACACCCTTCGTTGAGTGAAATATTTGGTGAAGTTGCTCTAATATCAGATAATATTCCAATTCATATGTAAAAGGATGTGCTTCGTTGCCATCCTTTGATGGATTCGTCACGGTCTAACATAAAAGACTGTGATTTTCTTTTTGTACAGAAGAATTTTTTAAGAAAAACTTTACGGAAGCTACTGATTAAAAAAGGAAGTAGAAATCTGGTAAAGGCTTGAACATTTCGATAAAATGGATAAAAAACGAAGAAGAAGGTTTTTTTCATGATCGTAATTGGTATTGATCTATCTGGTCCAAGTAATCATAAAGATACGGTATTGACTGTATTTAAAAGACAAAAGGATCAATTAAAATTTATAAAACTCATTAGTAATTTAAGCGACGAAAGTCTACTACAGGAAATTTTGGAACAAAGTGAATTGGATGAAGTCGTAATTGGTATTGATGCACCTTTATCATATGAAGATGGTGGGGGCGACAGGAAGGGGGATAAGCTTCTTAGACAGTTTATCGTTTCCTTAGGAATGAAGTCTGGATCCATCATGCCACCTACATTGAATCGAATGGTTTACCTTACTTTAAGAGGAATTAAACTAACGCGAGAAATCGAAAGTCTTCACACTCGTTACCCTATTTCAATTATAGAAGTTCATCCTGGTGCAGTGATAGGATCAAGGTTTTCTCGAAGTGATATTGAGCATGTTTTATGCTACAAGCAAAATTTAACAGCGAGACAATTTATTAGAGATTGGTTAAGTAAGCAGCGCTTATCCGATCTTCCTGTTTTCATTGAAGAAGAAAGTCATTCTATTGATGCATGTGCAGCCGCATTAGGTGCGTGGCATTGTAAAGATCCTTCGTTCGGGCCTAAATGGCAACTTTCCGCTAATCCACCTCTTCATCCGTATGACTATTGCTGTTAAATAGTGTGAAAGTCATAGGTAGTTTTCTTATTTTATTAAAACGTTACATCAGTACAAAATTAATAGAGTTAATTAAGCCATTTAAGGTAAGATAAGTTATAATCCCGTCTCTTAGACTTTTTCTTTCAAAGGCTAGTGATGGGACTTTTTTCTGTTTGCTCCTTTATCCGCAGATGAAAATTTCCCAAGAAGTTTACTATTCTATTTAATAGATTTTATTATATATATTAACCTGTTCGTGATATCATTGTAGTTTGAAAGTTGTACTATTATGATAAAATTAATCTGAAACTTCTTAAGCTAGAAATTAAAGTTTAGTACGAACTAACAGATTGGAAGTAGATTATTTATATTTTTTTCAAAAGGGTTGATTATTCTATGTTACATGAATATTTTGCTGAGGTAAGAAAACGATGCCTTGAGTACGGTTTAAACCCGAATGTAATTCCTGTATTCTCAAACAGATGAACTGGCTAAAATTCAAGAAGATTATCAGGATATTTTGTCTGTTATTACGTTTTTTATTAATAAATATATAAAAAAGAATGTAGGAATCCCAATATTAGTTACGATAACAGATGATAAAGGAACGTTTATTGAATATATGGGAGACAAAAGTCTAGAACATACGGTTGTAGAGGAAGCTGGTTTACAAAAAGGTATACAGTTTACGGAAAGAAAAGCAGGGATTAGTTCAGTCCTTGCTGTAATCGATCTAGAAAGACCTGTAGAAGTAATCGGAACTGACCATTACCACCATTTTCTCCATTCTGCTGCTTGTTACAGTGCTCCATTATTTGTCAATAGAAAGTTAGTTGGTACTGTTTCCATTATGACGTTTTTGGATTTTGCTCATCCGATGATTATGACTTCTCTAGAAACGGTAGTTGATTGTATTGAAAGAGAGTTAAGCCTACTCGAACGAAACCGTTATTTAGATCAAATGAATCAAATGATGTTAGAACAGTCTACTATTGGTTATATCGTTATTGAAAAAAATGGAGAGATTGTAAGTTTAAACCCAAAAGCAAAAACAATCTTATCCGTAGTTCAACAAGAATGTAAGTTTATTCATGATATAGAACCATTTAATCATCTATTTCAACGTTTTACACAAGGTGAAATTATACAAGATTATGAGGTTGTCCTTCAAAATTCTAAAAATCTCATATGTTTAGTCGACTATTTTTCATTTTTAGATGGATGTTTAATTCAGCTTCATGATATTACAGAATATAAAAAAACAGAATCCTATATCCAAAACTCCGAAAAGCTATCGATTCTAGGACAGCTAGCTGCATAAGTCGCACATGAAATCAAGAATCCACTAACAACACTCAAGGGATTCATTCAGCTCATGCAGGAGAATCGGTATGATCAATCGTTTACTCCCGTTATGCTTAATGAAATTGAAAGAATTAACCAAATTACAAACGAATTTTTAGTTCTTTCACGACCGACTGTTCTTTCTAAAGATTGGTACGATTTTAAAAAACTATTTGTTGAAATTGAGGTTATTTTTTCAAGTTTAGCGATTTCGAAAAATATTGAAATTATACAAACCTATACCGATATCCCTCGTATCTACTGTGATGGTAACCAGTTAAAGCAAGTATTTATAAACATTGTTAAAAATAGTGCAGAAGCAGTAGGTCACAATGGGAAAATTCACTTGAAATTTCAATCATACGATGAAGAACACATTCTCATTCGTATCGAGGATAATGGGAAAGGGTTTCCAAACCATATACTCAACAAAGTCGGCCAACCATTTGTGACAACAAAGGAGAATGGGAACGGGTTAGGAATTATGGTTTGTAAACGGATCATTGAAACTATTCATTTTGGTCAATTGAATATGTACAATAATGAAAGTAACGGAGCGGTAGTAGATATTATTCTTCCTTATGCTGCAAAATAGTAGGTCGTTAATCTAAGTTTAGTATTTTCCATTATTTTATTTGTCATCTAAAAGTTACCTTTAAATTACAAAATCCAGAACTAATCGGAGCGATCCATTAGTTCTGGATTAACTAAGAATGAATTCGTACCTGAAAACGCAAGAGAGACGTACTTAGAGAGACTTCAAACAGAACCGTTTAATGCGATGACCATCTTTTGTGAGTTTCTACAACACGAAGAAAGAATAAAAAAAATGAAAGGTATTCTTTAATAGAACATACGTACTTTAAAAATCTGTACACAATTTTTGTGTACAGATTTTTTATTATGAAACTATTAAAGAAACTTATCAGGTTAATAAAAGGTTTCACTGATTATACTATATTATCTTTATTATACACCTTGATATTAAAGTAAATGGCTAAAATGATGAGTATTGCGGACAGATTGAGCCATTAGTGCGGAGATTTGAGCCACTATTTGCGGTCAACTGAGCCATTAAGTGTGGGGGCGAGAGCCACTTTTATCAAAGTAGTTAATAATATAAACAACCACTGGAACTTCACTTGCTCCAATGGCTGTTTATATTATTATTTAAATCTCTTATCTCTTATCTCTTAATTCCTTATCAATAATCTCAATAGCCCGGCTAACTAGTTCATCCTATCCTCTTCGTCGTTCCAAATGCAGGAGGGTAATAGTGTTGCCTCTAGAGCCTTCTGTATCTCATCAGGTAAATACCTATGAAGAAAATATCCAGCTGTACGATTTTCAACTTCTAGTGGAATCATTTTGATACCCTCAATCCATGACGTTCCCTCATCGAAACTTCACCATCAACTAGAATCTTATATGAATCATGAACGATTCTGTCAAGAATCGCATCTGCTATTTGTGCCTGTCCTAGTTTTGAATGCCATCCCTCAGGTGAGAATTGGGAACAGAAAATAGTAGAGGCTCTTTTGAGCCTTGCTTCAATAATCTCCAACACATGCAGTATATTTTCCTCTGAAAGCTCTGTTAGTAGCCACTCATCCAGGATTAATAAATCAATCTTTTTGTATTTCTGAATTAACTTACGGAAGCTGCCATCTGCTTCATACTTTGCTACAGCTAATTCATCTAGTAATTCTGGTAACCTTATATATTTCACTTTATAAAATTGGCGACATGCATGTACCCCAAAGGCATTGGATATCCATGTCTTTCCGTTCCCAGAGGCGCCCATTAAAATGATGTTATGGTGATTTTGAAGGTAATTCCCAGTTGCTAACTCTAATATTTGATTCTTATCCAAATTACGATCCGGATGATATTCGATATCTTCAATAGCTGCTGTTGGTTCGCTGAGTGTAGCCTGTTTAATTAGTCGTTCAAGTCGATTCGATTTACGTCTATCATATTCATAATCTACCAGGAGATTGAACCTATCATCAAAATCCATGTCCCTATAATCGTTATTCTGCTTTTGCTGCTGATATAATTCCGCCATCGCACCCATTTTCATTTCTACTAGTTTACGTAAAGTTTCTTGGTTCATTATTTTGTATCCCTCCCAAAGTATTTAGCTCCACGGACAAATCCATAGTCGTCAGATGTAGTGCGAGGTCTGTTAATATCCGTTTTTTTAGTTTGTTTTTTCTTCTTATTTCTTTCTACTACACTTTTAAAGACAGAAACCGTTGGGTTTGTTGAAATTTCAAGTAAGGTTTCTGTTGCTTTCTCTATTTCTTCATTTGGGTATTTCTTAGCTATATTCCTCAGTGTGCTAAGGCTATTTAATGCTTTTTTCTCTACATTCATTTCTAAGATATGAGAGACAAATTGAGTCATAGATGGTCCAATTGTTTCTGCCCACTTCCGGTTATTTTCTGGATTATGATCTAAATATAATCGGTGATTGTCAGGCATGTGATCTGGATTGGTCTCTAACTGGCCAATTTCACCATGTTGTCGTTTATGGGATGCAATCCGTACTTCTTTGAAGTAAACTTCAATTAAATCCGTAGTCAGTCGAACATCGACATTCTCTCGGACATAATCATATGGAACGGAATAATACATTCGATCAACTTGGATGTGGTAGTTCAGTTGAACTTTTGCTGTTTTCCATTCCGCAAGTTTATACCTTGTTTGAGGAAGCTGTTGAAGGTAGGATTTCTCTTCTTCCTCAAACACCTTTTTACGCGAACCTGGTCGCTTTTGAAATTCAGTGGTATTGATTTCTTCTAATTTTTCAAAGATTTTCTGGTTTAAATCTTGAAGATGAAAACACTGATAGTTTCTTAGTGGAGCGATAATCTGTCTGGAAATATATCCAACAGTGCCTTCGACACTCGCTTTATCTTTTGGCCTTCGAACACGGCTTGGAACAATGACAGTACGGTAGTAATCTGCCATTTCACGATAGGCTTCATTTAGAAGAGGCTCTTCCCGATGTGCTTTCGTAACCCCTGTTTTCAAATTATCAGGAACCATTGTTTCAGGAACTCCATCAAAATACTCCAATGCATGAATATGAGCGATAAGCCAATTAGCTGATTTCATATCTAAAAAAGCTTCAACATAACTGAACTGGCTATAAGGTAAGGTCGCAATAAAAACATACGCTGGAATCGTTTCGCCTGTAGAACGATCATTTATCTTTAGTGTCGTCCCAGCCCAATCTACTTCCATGACTTCACCTGGCTTTCTACGAATAGGCATAGTTAACTTATACTTTTTCGCATATTTCCCATAGTTTTCACAAAATGTACGATAGGCATAGGGAATCTTGCCGCCTTCCCGTGCCTCTGTGGAATACTCGTGATGTAACAGGGACAGGGTTACATTCTTCTTTTGTAGTTCCTTATGCACTCTTTCCCAATCAATTGGGAAGTACCCTTTCTCAACAGCCTGTTTCTCTGGGAAGAGAAACGCTTCTAGCCATGGATTGGTCATGGTGTCATTCAAGCTTTCTACACCAAGTTTTTTGGCACGTTGAACAACATCTGAAACTGTATTCCTTGAGTGCCCAGTGCTAGAACTAATCGTTCTTTGACTAACTTCTTCAAGATAAAGTTCCAGAATCTTACGGTAATTAACCATAAAAAGCCTCCTGTATAATAATGTCATGCTTGCTAGCATGCAAGGTTATTATACAGGAGGCTTTTCTTTATTCTATTTATAGTGGCGCAGCATTCCGCAAAGGGTGGCTCTTTACGCCGCAATGACTGGCTCAAAACTCCGCATAAGTGGCTCATTTTCTCTGCAATAATCAAAAATGAAAATGATTACATAGAAGATCACCCCAGTTGGGGAATTTGCAGAGAAAAATTCTAACATCTCTATCTTCACCACCTTTTATTTTAACTTTATCATTTATCCGCATAGAATTAAACGAAAATTCAGATAATTGTCACAAATAAAACTTGACAAACTTATCTATCAAAGTTTTATTTGTTAAGGCTGTAGAAAATGATTTCGTTTTCTACAGCCTTTGCAAATTCATCTTCTAAATTATCAAATTCTACAATAATTGTTGTTCAGCATATTCTCTATACAATTGGTGAGTATTTACTAATTGTTCGTGACTTCCCATTCCAGTTATTTTACCTTTTTCAATGAAAATAATCGTATCGGCATTAATAATTGTCGACAAGCGATGAGCGATAACGAAGGTCGTTCGTCCTTGCATAAGTCGTGATAGCGCTTGCTGAACAATTCCTTCCGATTGACTATCTAAACTTGCAGTAGCTTCGTCCATCATTAATATTTTCGGATCTCTTAAAAAAGCACGAGCAATCGCGATTCGTTGGCGTTGCCCACCTGACAATTTCACCCCGCGTTCTCCAACTTCAGTTTCTAATTGTTTCGGGAACTCTTTAATAAATTGATCAGCAAACGCCATCCTTGCGACTTCCCACAATTTTTCATCAGAAATTGCTTCCGAATTAGTTAGTCCATAACAAAGATTTTCACGGATCGTACCTGCCATCATCGGACTATCTTGAGAAACATAACCAATTTGCTTCCGCCAAGTTTTCATCGATAAATCATGAATCAATGTATTTCCAATCCGAATTTCGCCTGATGTTGGTTCATAAAATCGTTCTAACAATGCGAACATCGTCGTTTTTCCTCCACCGCTAGGTCCAGCAAAAGCGATCATCTGACCTGGTTGTACATCAAATGAAATACTTTTAAGTACAGGCTCTTCCTCACTATAAGCAAACGAAACATTGACTACATGAAGCGGCTTCTCTTTGATGTCTATTTCAATTCCTTCTTGACCTTCTTCGTCTTTCAAACCTAATATATCAATAATTCGTTCAGTTGCACCTTTTGCTTTTTGTAGTTGAGTAAAAAACATCATAAACGAAGTAATCGGAAAAATAATTTGAAACAAATATAGTAAAAAGGCGACTAATGATCCTGTAGACATCGAACCTTCAGCAACACGAATTCCACCATAACCAATTATTAAGACGATCACAACCATAATAATCAAATAGATAAGTGGTCCGATTAGAGCAAAGATTTTTGCTTCTTTTAAACCAAATGATAAAAGTTTTTCAATACCTGTTTTGCCTTTCGATTCTTCGACTTTTTCGGCATTTGAAGCTTTCATTAAGCGAATTTCACCAAGGGTTTGCTGAATAGACCCCGAAAACGTTGCAGTTGCATCTTGTAAACCACGTGCTATTTTGGACATTTTTCTACCTAAGGGAAACATGATCCCCAGTGTTATTGGCACAGAAAGTAGCATTAGTAACGTCATTTGCCAATCCATAATAAATAGGATAATAAGTGCGCCAATTATTGTAATTATCCCAGTGATAAACCGTGGGAAATGTTGAGAAATTAAATCTTTTACAATACCAGTGTCGTTGACAACGCGACTGACGGATTCGCCACTTGTTTTTTTATCAAAGTAATATACAGGTAAGTGGATCAGTTTAAACCACATCCGTTCTCTCAACTTAGCTACTATTTTTTGACCAACGTAAGCTAGTAAAAAAGTGGATACACCATCAATCAAAGCTTGAACAATAAATATTATTGCAATTAGTCCAAGAAGCATCAGATTTAGAGATTCCATTGAAAATCC
Organism: Alkalihalobacterium alkalinitrilicum; assembly: GCF_002019605.1. NCBI lineage: Bacteria > Bacillati > Bacillota > Bacilli > Caryophanales > Bacillaceae > Alkalihalobacterium > Alkalihalobacterium alkalinitrilicum. The sequence goes on from NZ_KV917368.1 coordinate 1,155,054, forward strand.
GTCGACCAGTTCCCTGGTTAATAGAGGGATAGAAAGCCCCACTAGCGTCGTAATCAAGCTACCAATTAAGCCAAAAGTAAGAGCTATCTTTGGAATTTCAGTGGAAAGGATAAGAGAAAAAAAAGGCTTTAAACTATTTTTATTTTGTTCCTTGTTCATTCGTATCTCCTTTAAATTTGGAAGAAAGCGATACTAGGGGGAATTATATTTACATCATTCTTCCGAATACATCAATTCAATCCTTAGTGTAGCCATATGGATAGGTATTTTCAATCGATAGATACAATATTAAATAAATAATTTTATATTCACTAAGTATGCTCTTTAAATGAATGAAACTAATTTTTTGTTAAATGAAATCCACTCAGGTATGATAAAAAAGATGGTAGGTAATACATATTTTATGATTTTGGATAGATTGAAAACTAGGAGGAAAAATTGTGGAAATAGGAATCAGCACGTTCGTAGAAACAACGCCAAATCCAGCTACTGGAGAAGTTATCAGCCATGCACAAAGAATTCGAGAAGTTGTAGATGAAATTGTGCTAGCCGATCAAGTCGGTTTAGACATATTTGGTGTCGGTGAGCATCATCGCGAAGATTTCGCCGCATCATCACCTGCAGTTGTGTTAGCGGCAGCTGCTTCACAAACAAAGCGTATTCGTTTGACTAGTGCAGTGACAGTACTTTCTTCTGCAGATCCAGTAAGAGTCTTTCAAGATTTTGCTACTGTAGATGCAATTTCAAATGGGAGAGCAGAAATTATGGCAGGGCGGGGATCATTTATAGAGTCATTCCCGTTATTTGGTTATGAATTAAAGGATTACGATGAATTGTTTGAAGAAAAACTCGACTTGTTATTAAAAATTCGTAACTCTGAAAAAGTGACTTGGGCTGGTAAGCATCGATCAGCAATTCAAAATTTAGGCGTGTATCCACGTCCCGTACAAGAACCTTTGCCTGTTTGGATTGGTAGTGGTGGGAATTCAGAGTCGGTCGTTCGAGCGGGTCTTCTTGGATTACCATTGGTCTTAGCGATTATCGGTGGAAGTCCACTGCAATTTGAACCATTAGTGCAACTCTATAAAAAGGCAGTAGCTCATGCTGGCCATGACATTACAAAATTACCTATTGCCTCGCATTCACATGGATTTATCGCTGATAATACGGAAGAAGCAGCCGATAAGTTCTTCCCATCGACCCAATATGTTATGAATAAATTAGGGAAAGAGCGTGGATGGGGGCCATACACGAGAGGAAGTTTTGATGCAGCACGTAGTTTTAAAGGAGCTTTATATGTCGGTGACCCTGAAACCGTAGCGAATAAAATTATCCATCTAAGAAAAAACGTTGGGATTATTCGCTTTATGTTACACGTTCCTGTCGGTTCGATGCCACATGAAGATGTGATGAAAGCGATTAAGCTTTTAGGAACAGAGGTAGCGCCAAGGGTGCGTGAGGAAGTTTCAAAATGGGAATCAGTGGGTGCAGAAAAGTAGTGAAATATACTTCAAAATAGAACAATTTCCTATAAATTTGTTGTAAATTGTCCATTTATACATAATGATAAGATACCGATAGCAATTGACTATATAACTGCTAGCAGAAAGGTAGACCCCAGTCGTGCATTAAAAAAGAGTAGTATTTATTGTTTGTAATTTGAAAGGAAGTTAATAATGGAACTGTTAATTGTAAAGGGTGACATTTTAATTGATGCTTCACCCAGTAAGGTTTGGGAGATTTTAATTAAACCCCAATATGTTTCACAATGGGATGAACTTCCTGATCAATATCCAAATGAAGATATGACTGAAGGAAGTCAAGTTGTTTGGGAACTTCCGAATGGAGGACAATCAATTACTAAAATAATAGAAGCTATTCAAAATGAAAAATTAAAAATCGCATTATACGTGTCTAATTGGGAAGAAAAACTGAACGAAGGAGAAATATCATATTTATATCAGTTAGAAAAACAAGGGGATAGAACACTTCTAATGATCGAGATTGGTGACTTTTCATTGCTGAAAGACGGACAAATGTATTATGAAGCGTCAGTGGAATTTGCAAAAAATGCTAAAATGGTGATAAAAGATTTAGCGGAAAGCTGTAATTGTTTTTAACTTAACAACCAATCAAAAGCAATAGAGGTTTTTCACAAAATCTCTATTGCTTTTTAGCTATTTGAGAAAGACATGGGCAAAATTCAATAAAACTAAATGAGAAATCCTTGGATGGAAACATAAAATGCATAATAAGAAATCACAATACACGTATAACCCCAGAAACTTTGTTTACTTTTTTGTAACTCTAACAATCCTATGACCACCATAAAAATTCCAAGGTTGATCAACATATACGGACTTAAATTATAATTTTTTGTAATAAGAATATATCCTGATAAAAGAACACCAATAGCAGCTAAAATGTTTCTACTTGTTATAAGCAATTCTTTCACCTCATTAAACATACAATAATTCCAAAAAGACTAATGGCCTCATTAGATTGGGAATTTATTACTTTTCTTAATAGTTTATCTATTACTATACCATTTAACTGATGTGCTATGAGAGCTAATAATATATTTTTAGTAAAAAGTTGAGGGTTGGACGTAAGGGAGCCGTGTATGATGAAAACTATTCCATAATATGTTATAAAGAATAAAAAACAGACTAGATTTCAACTTTTAGCAGAGGAGAAATGATGTTGGCCAATATATTAATTATTGAAGATGAAAAGAAAATTGCTCGGATCCTTCAACTTGAATTAGAACACGAAGGCTACGAAACAGATGTAGCGTTTACAGGAATTAAAGGCTTAGAAAAGTTCAAAGACGGCACATGGGATTTAATACTTCTCGATGTGATGTTACCAGAGCTTAGTGGCTTAGAGGTGTTAAGGCGAATCCGTGCTACAAATTCAGCTATTCCTGTTATATTATTAACCGCAAGAGATTCAATACCTGACAAAGTAAGTGGACTTGATCTAGGTGCAAATGATTATATTACGAAACCTTTTGAAATCGAAGAACTACTAGCGAGAATTAGAGCATGTTTACGTAACGTCCAATCACATCCATTACAAATGGAAGTCTTAACCTTTCAAGATATCACTGTTAACGAAAAAACAAGAGAAGTCAAACGTGGTGATGAAAGTATCGAGCTTACGCCAAAGGAATTTGAGTTATTTATATTCTTTATTGAAAATAAAGAGCAAGCGCTAAACCGAGAACAAATTTTAACGAAAGTTTGGGGTTTTGATTATTATGGTGATACTAATATCATCGATGTGTATGTACGTCATTTGCGGAAAAAGCTAGCGATTGCCGATTCCTTACAAACGATTCGTGGTGTAGGATACCGCTTAAAGGAGTAACATTATGAAGATTAAAAGTAAAATTCTTGTGTTCTCCACTGTATGGCTTGTCTTAATGTTATTACTCATCAACGGATCCATTTTTTTGCTATTTCAAAAAATCATTTATGATAACGAAAGAAATCGTGTAACTGAACATACACGTTCAGTTGTGGCTGCTACGAATCAAGCAGTTGCTGCGAACGAAGATATACGAGCTTTGTTTCGAGCTTATCTTCCTGCTAACGGAATGATTCGAATCATCACAGAAGAAACGACAGCAGTCTTAACGATATCTAGAGAAGGATATATGCAACAGCTTCCAACAAAGTTTCAAAATCAACAATCGGTTGACATAAGAACCTTTGATGAGATACCGTATGCGGTGGCTTCATTTCCAATTATTTGGACAGACGGAAGTATTATGATGCTTGAAGTAACCGAAAGTCTTCAAGATTCTAAGAATATCGTAAGTACATTATTCATTGTGCTTTCTATTGCTTCAATGATTATATTAATTCCTGCATTGTTATTTGGGAATATGTTAAGTAGATTGATACTAACACCAATAAATACGCTAACGAAGACAATGAAGCAAATCCAAACCACTGGAGATTATAAAAAAATTGCACTGGAAGAAAAGTCTAAAGATGAACTTTATACAATGGGAACTACCTTTAATCAAATGATTGATATTTTGGAACAAAACTTTCAAAAACAACAACAATTCGTCTCAGATGCCTCTCACGAATTAAAGACCCCTTTAACGGTTATTGAAAGCTATGCTAGTATGCTCAAGCGTTGGGGTAGGAAGAAACCAGAGCTATTGGACGAATCGATTGAAGCGATCTATTCTGAAGCCGTCAGAATGAAAGAAATGACGGAACAAATGTTACAACTTGCAAATGGAGACTCACAATGGATACTTGAAAAAAAAGATGTAGATTTACTCGAAGTATGTAAACAAGCAAGTCAGCATATACAAGCTACGTACCAGCGGGAGATTTCAATTATAGAAGATGGAACGTCGTTTGTTATCTGCGCAGACGAAAACAAAATCAAACAAGTCGTCTACATTTTATTAGATAATGCTCGAAAATACAGTCATGATTCTATAACAGTTACCCTTAGAGAAAAAAACAATACGTATTCTTTTTCTGTTACAGATCAAGGGATCGGCATTCCTAGGGATGAACTTGATAAACTCTTTGATCGTTTTTATCGAGTTGATAAAGCGAGGACTCGTGAAACAGGTGGAGCTGGTCTAGGGCTTTCGATCGCAAAAAAGATTGTTGATACACATGATGGGACAATTGATATTACAAGTACGGAAGGAAAAGGAACGACCGTCACTGTATCTCTACCTATCCAAGTAGAAAGGAATATAAAATGAAATGAAAAATAAAAAAATGTTCCTCGTCCTTGGTGTATTCATCATTTTATTAATCACTGGTTTTCTTGTGTTTTTTATGAAAAGCGAGACGTCTATCATATCTGAAGAGGAAATTATGGAGATAGTGCAAACCCAATATGAAGGAAGTACAGTTCAATCGGTCCAACAACAAGCAGGAATATATATAATTGTAATTGATCATCAGTTGGGTGAATATGAACTAACGATTGATGCTGAAACACGAGAAATTACCTCATTACGATTAATCAACTTGCATGAAGAAGAGAAGGGTCATGCAGAAGAGCCACAAATCGATCACGAAGAACCCGTTCCAAGTATGTTATCGGAACAAGAGGCTATTGAAATTGCCTTACGTGAGGTAGAGGGTCAAGTTGAAAATGTCCAGTTAGAGGTGGAAGACGGCATCGTTGTTTATGAAATCGAAATCGAAGTGGATGATGATAACGAAGCAACCATTATGATCAACGCTTACACAGGGCAAATTCTCTCTGTAACATGGGATTAAATGAGTGAAACATTTCTTCAATAAAAAAAAAGCTCAAAGGGGATGAAGCAACCCCCACTGAATGAAGTTTCACTTTATTAAAATATTTTAATGTTATTCTCCTTTTCTATTAATGTTCACCGCTTATGATGAATTTGTAGCGAATAAGCGAAGCAAAATTAAAGGAGGAAATGACATATGAAAATATTCACAACCGTAATAGTAGGTGCTTTACTCATTGGGGGCGTAAGTGTAGGGGCACAAGTGTTAACTAAAGAAGATGCGGAAAAAGATTTACAGCAGGTGCATAGTGTAGCACCAGTCGCCGTTTCTATTGATAATGATGGCATTACTTTATCAGATGCTACTGATATTGCATTAGCCAAAGTTGAAAACGGGATAATTACAGAGGCAGAAAGAGACCGTGAAAAAGGACGTCTCATTTATGAAATAGAAGTGAAAAACGAACAGTTTGAATATGAATTTAAGATAGATCAGCAAAGTGGTGAAATTATTAAAGAAGAGCAAGAAGTAAGAAGTTCAAAAAAACGAAACCATAACCATTTACAATCTACAAATAATAACGAATTCATTATCTCTATCGATAAAGCAAAAGAAATCGCCTTAAATGAAGTACATGGAACTATCGATGACATCGAATTGGAAAGAGAAAATGGTTCCCTAATTTATGAAATGGAAATTGAAACAGACGGTCGATATGGAGACGATGATGAAGCAACTATCTATATCGAGGCACTGACAGGTAAAGTATTATATGTAGAGTGGGATGATTAATATTATTGATAGAAAAACGAAGAGCGATCCTCTTCGTTTTTCTATTAGTTATTTTTACGAAACTTCATTTCCATTTAATCATGCACAGGTCTATCTTCAATCGGGATATCTACAGGAACATCAAAAATGTAAATAAGGATGATTGTTATGATTAGAGACAGAATGTATGTAAGTAAAGGTCGTTTATAATGTAAACGAAACATAGGAAACATAACGGCTACAAGTAAGGCTGACCACCATAAAGTCCATCCAAACTGATAATAAATTCGATCGGTTAACAGGAAGATATATTCAATCCCAACATATAATCCAATCCATATAAGGTTATGTATCACTTGTTTTTTGAATGTATTCGGATAATGTCTTAAAAACATTAAAATCGTAGCTGGAAATACAATAAACGTGTAAAGCATCTCCGTCATAGAATGGTTAGGCATAAAGTCTGGATCGAGCTTCCATAATAAATAATTAGCACAAAGGAAGTTATATGTAAGGTTACCTAGAGCATAATAAAGCATGGTTGCATGATACTTCTGCCAGCCTTTATAATCTCCTTTAACCCAAACGGCGATAATTACCATTAAAGTTAGAATAAAATGCATGAGTACCACCCTAACTATTCGATTGGTATTGTTTAGTATCTTTCTTAAAGCGGAAAACATTCAATGAATTACTGCTGATTATGAGTTCGGTTGCATTTGGCTTAGAAAAAAACTGTTTTAATACTTGGTATAAAGAGAATACATTCTATGGAACTGTTTGTATTATTTTTTCTAAATTGATGCATTCTAATCAGTGAAGGGTGGAATGTTTTATGAAGGGAAAAAAATTTGGAAAGGAATTTTTGAGTTTTTTTATATTACTTACAATAGGGACTTTACCAATTACTCTTAGGAAGCCACCAATAAAAGATTGGATACTTGTTTATTTATATAATGCAGTTACAAATGTAATCATTGATAAGATTCTCACAACTTTAAATGTAGTAAAATACCCAGTTCGATTATTTTCAAAATTCTTTGATATCAGTATTGTTTTCGACCTTTTTTTGTATCCTTTTATTACGATTTTATATAACCAGCTAACGTATAAAGACAAACCGTTTGCTATTTTTTATAAAATTTTTCTGTTTGCAGTTCCTATTTTGATCTTTGAATTATGGCTAGAGAAAAAAACGTCGTTGATTAAGTGGAGAAAAGGCTGGAACTGGTACCATACTCTTTTCAGTATTATTTTAAAGTCTCTATTTACAAGAATGATTATAGGTGCAATAAGGAGAGTAGAAAAGCATCAAGAAAGGTATGGTAAAAAAGAAGCAGGTACTAGGGAAACACTTGAATCAATTTAGGTTTGAGTGTTTTTATTTTATCAATTATTACCAATTATTACAATTAATACAAATATATCTCATTGCAGATAATAATAAAAAAAGAACGTAGAGGTTTTGGTATGGATAATTTTATAGCAACAAATCGCGAACGACGCTTTAAAGCTCACGTTAGTGCAATTGGTACAACACAACTACATTTAAGAAATCCATATATTATCGCTTGGTGGTCAGCTGCTTTTCCTGGTTTTGGACACCTCCTTTTATCTAAATATCTTAGAGGTTATGCTTTGTTTCTTTGGGAAATCCTTGTTAATAATATGGCTAATATTAACCTAGCTATTGTGTATTCTTTTACAGGAAAAATAGATCTGGCAAAGGAAGTATTAGAACCTAGATGGATGCTACTCTATCTCCCAGTTTACGTTTTTGGAATATGGGATAGCTATCGCACTTCCGTTGATATGAACAAAGTGTTTATATTAGCAGAACGGGAGAATGCCGATTTTAATTCATATACGATTGGTGCTTTAGAAATTAATTATCTAGATAAAAGAAGACCTCTGATGGCAGTATTTTGGTCACTATTTACACCTGGATTAGGACAACTATATATCCATCGTGTATTAACAGCCGTTTTCACGATGGCTTTTATGATTTTGTTCGTGTACTTTTCGAATGTTCTCGTTACCATTCATTTGCTTTTTCTAGGAGAAGTTCATCAGGCAACGCAAGCTCTAGACATTCAATGGTTTTTATTCATCCCATCACACTTTGGATTTGCTGTGTATGACTCTTACGTTAATACAGTTGAGAATAATAAATTATATGAAAGTGAACAAAGGAAATTTCTAAAAAAGCAGTACCAGCAATATCGTGTGAAAATCCCTGTAAACTAGATGAGGTGAAATAAATTGCAAATCTTTTCAACTTTTGAGCATTCATCCTATCTTGAAATAGCCATTACAGCTTTAGAAAAAGTCGGAATAAAAAAAAATCATATTCTTGCTGTTCCTCTTATTAGCCGAGTAGAAGAAAGGCGATTGTTTGATACTCTTCATCGAGCTGATGGTATAAGCCTATTTGATAAGGGGGCCGCGATTGGTACTGCATTTTCTGTGATTGGAGCAAGTGTTGGATTTGTATTGGAGTGGGGTCCGATTTACTGGGGGATAATAGCTGGAGTGAGTGGGTTTATTATTGGATTTCTTATTGATTATTTTATTTTTAAAGTCGTTCATAAAAGAAAAAGAGAAGTAAAAGGAAAAAAGTCAGAAGTTGTTTTAGTTCTAGAATGCCCCGATGAACTTGTAGAAAAAGTGGAAAATGTCCTTTGGGAACACCTTGCCTTGGGGGTTGCTAAAGTAGAAGGATAATAAAAGTATTTTATTAGTTCGTTCTTTTTTCTAGAAATAAAAACTCATCTAACATGTAAAGTCTCAAAAAAGGTGAGGAACACGTCCTCACCTTAGGGGTTTTTTTTTATTCAATCCACTGTACAATCTCTTTCAGTTCTTTTCTTCTTTTTGGTTGTGGCTCAATGGATCGGTATCCAAATGCTACCATCACGGAAACAGCTAAATGTCCATCCTCGAGTAGGTTTTCTTCTTCTAAAATCTTTTGCACTTCGTCAAAATTAAACCCTTCAATCGGGCAAGAGTCAATGCCGATAAGGGCAGCCGCTGTCATCATGTTTGCTAATGCAATATACGTTTGTTTCCCAGCCCAATCCAACATTGTCCGCTCACTATCTAAAAGATGAAGATCATCTTCTTGAAATGACTTATAACGTTCTTTTTTTTGCTCAAACACTTCAGGAGGAAACTTTTTCACATTAACCATCTGGTTTCTTAAATACTCTGAGTCATATTTTGTATCTTTAATTGTTCTAGCTAGAATGATAACAAAGTGACTTGCGGTTGGTAGTTGTCCTTGTGCTCCCCATGCAACCTTTTTTAACTTTTCTCTGAATTCACTATTCTGGACGACAAGAAATTTCCAAGGTTCACTACCTATAGAACTCGGTGATAATCTTCCAGTTTCTAAGATGAAATGAAAATCCTCTTCAGAAATCTTTTTGTTCGGGTCAAATTCTTTAGTGGCATGTCGAAAATAATACGCATCAAGTATTTCTTGACTGTTTTTGAATTGTTGAGTCATATCATAATCTCTCCTTAGTTCCTGTACACAGTTTTTTATCATTTAGTTTCTAGCTTTAAATCAGCTTTTTCTTTTCTATCTATTTATTTTACCGTACATCCTGTCTTTAAGGAAAATTTTACATTCTATTTCTGTGACTTTTTTTGCCTTGTTTTCTGAGTAGCATAAAGTGACAGGACCTTAAACGTTCGATTAAACTAATAGAAAAGAAGAGTAATCGAAGGAAGGGATAACATGCCTGGTAACCGAACAATTGCATTAATCGATATGAATGCTTTTTACGCTAGTTGCCATCAAGCAGAAAATCCTACGTTACGTAATAAAGCTGTCATTGTAGGAGGAAGTCCTACAAATAAATATAAAGGAATGGTCATTGCAGCTAGTTATGAAGCTAAAAATAAAGGGGTTTATACGACGATGTCTATTTATGAGGCATTAAAAAAAGTGCCCGATGCGATTGTCGTTCAAAGAGATCATCCGATGTATTCAACGTATTCTAAAAAGATTATGGAATTCTTGAGACTGATAGGACCGACAGAAGTAGCATCAGTAGATGAAGCTTATGTTGATATTACTGAAAGAGTTAACAAAGGAACATCACCAAAAACAATCGCTATGTACATTCAACGAACATTATGGGAGAAATTACATTTAGGTTGTAGCATTGGCGTTAGTGATACGAGATGTTCAGCTAAAATGGCGGCAGATGTGAAGAAGCCCTTTGGTTATGTCCACTTCGAAAAACTGCAATTTTGTAGTTTTTTTCACCCGCAAAACCTTAGTAAATTACATGGATGTGGGCAAAAGACCGAAGAAAAACTTAATAAATATGGAATTTACACCATTGGTGATCTTGCACAAAAAGATCCTGTAGAAATAAAGCTTATTTTGGGAATAAGAGGAGAGATGCTTCGAAATAATGCATTAGGGATTGGTTCTGACATCGTAAATGCCGAACGCGAAAAAGGTGACAAAACGATAGGGAAAGAAAAAACGTTTTCTCAACCAACAACAGACCCCCACGAACTCTTGACGATAGCTCAGAATATGATTGATCTTCTTTGTCGTCGATTACAAGAAAAAGAACAGAGAGCAAGTACAATTTCTATTGTTTATAAAACGGAAAGAGGTGGAGGAAGTCACTCTAAAAGCATAACTCTTAATGAATCGACATCAGAACATACCAAAGTGTTTTCAGTGGTAGAATCTCTATATGAAAACAATCTTGTCGATATTCCTCTATGGTTATTTGGTGTTCGTTTAAGTAATTTTGATAATGCCAATTATGTACAACTTCGACTTTTTTAAAGATTCCTTAAGTAATTACGATTTTACCTACCTAATGGCAAATATCGTTAGCTACCACGAAAAAATTTAAGCTACAAATAGTAAATCATATTTATGAGGGTGATAGAAAACACATCGTAATACCTCCTTTTGATAAATCAATACAATACGGGCATACTATGGAAAACAACGCACGTTAGGGGGTATTATTTTTGGGGGCAATAGAGAATACACTATCCATTTTCGCCTTAGGTGGATTAAATGAAATCGGTAAAAACATGTATTGTATTCAATATGGAGAAGAAATCGTAATTATCGACTGTGGTAATAAGTTTCCTGATGAAAGCTTATTAGGCATCGATTTAATTATTGCTGATGTCGGTTACTTATTGGAAAATCAGGATAAAATCAAAGCTTTAATTGTTACACATGGACATGAAGATCATATTGGTGGGATCCCATTTTTCTTAAAAAAAATAAATGTACCTATATACGCTACACGATTTACACTCGGATTAATTGAATTAAAATTAAAAGAACATAAGCTTTTAAGGGAAACCGAGTTATTTGAAGTTAATGCAAACTCTAATATAAACTTCGATAAAATTGATGTTAACTTTTTCAAAGTAACTCATAGTATTCCTGACTGTTTAGGAGTAGTTTTCGATACACCAGAAGGAAAAATTGTACATACTGGTGACTTCAAATTTGATTTAACCCCAGCAAGAAATGAGCATTCAGATATACATAAAATGGCTGAAATTGGAAAAGAAGGAGTTCTCCTTTTATTATCTGAAAGTACGAACGCTGAACGCCCTGGTTCAACCCCTTCCGAGCAAATGGTTGGTGAACATGTGAAACAAGCTTTTATAAAAGCCGACCGAAAAGTCATTCTTTCAACGTTTGCTTCCAATATTAGCCGGGTTCAGCAAACTGTCGATGCGGCAATAGAAACTGGACGAAAGCTTGCATTGCTTGGACGGAGTATGGTGAATGTAGTAGGAGTCGCGATTGAGCGTGGATATTTGGATGTTCCAGAAGGTATGATTATTGAACCAAATCAAATCAATGAATTTCCACCTGAAAAAGTTGCCATTCTTTGCACCGGAAGTCAAGGAGAGGTAATGGCTGCATTATCTCGATTATCGACAGGAGACTATATAGGTGTTGAGATTTTGGCGGGAGATACAGTCATTTTAGCGGCTGGTCCAATTCCTGGAAATGAAAAAAATGTAACACGTATCGTTGACAACTTATTTGCACTAGGCGCTAACGTAATCTATGGGTCTGGTAGCTCATCAGGGATGCATGTATCTGGACATGGCTATCAAGAAGATTTGAAACTAATGTTAACATTAATGAAACCGAAATATTTTATTCCGATACACGGTGAATATCGAATGTTGCACCATCATCGCTTATTAGCTGAAGCTGTTGGGGTAGCGGAAGGAAATTCGTTAATCCTAAAAAACGGTGATGTTGTTGATATTAAAAATGGAGAAGTCCGTCATACCCGAAAAATTCAAGCGGGTAATACATACGTTGATGGGATTGGTGTCGGTGATGTTGGTGAAATTGTTCTCCGAGACCGTAGGCAGCTATCTGAGGACGGAATGCTTGTTATTGTGTTAACAATGAGTAAATCAGATAAGAAACTTGTGACTGAACCTGATACAATTTCTCGCGGATTCGTATATGTGAAGAATTCAGCAGCGCTCCTACAAGACGTTAATAAACTTATCGTTAAAACGATCAATACCCTACCAGACGCAGATAAAAAAGAATGGGGTATGATTAAACAACATATTAAAAAAGCGGTAGGCCAACATTTATTTGCACAAACGAAGAAAAAACCAATGATACTTCCTATCATTATTGAAGTATAGGAAGGGATCGAATGAATTTTAGAAAGGGTGACACTTAATTTTAGTGAGTCACCCTTTTTTTATGATCTTTTTAATTATTAGGATGAAGAAGAAGGAAGTTGTTTTACTTTTACGAAATCTTACTCCCTAATATGTTATCGGTAGATTTTAATGTGTGGAGCAATGTATCTATAGTGAATACTATTTTCATGCAAACCAAAAGACAGAAGCTGTATTTTAGGAGCTTCTGTCTTTTGGTCTTTATATGTAGATCGCAAACCTATATACGAGCTAATTATCCATGCGTTACCTTTCGTTTGACTCAGTAAAAGTGCCCCTTTACACAAGAAATGTGTCCTCCTTATGGCTGCTTCCTTCCGGACCTGACCTATTCGTAGGCTTTTCTTTGTAAAAGGCTTTTACATCAACATCATTCAAAAGACACTGACCACACATAACTAGACCTTCTATAGGAATTTGACCCTGCTATAGCGGATTGCAGGTTACAAGGCACCGCTACCTCCCCGTCTATTGCGATGTGTTTCAACTGATAAATAAATTGTACTATGGTTTTTAATCGATGTACATCCTAATTATGTGGTAGTAAAGGAGATAAATGGGTTTGGTTTTATCAGCTAAAATACTATTAAAAGTGAATTGCAGATTCGAACGAACTACCCTGTATAAAACAAGTTCTTTTGGAAAATCTACCGTTATAAAATAAGTCCAAAGGGAGGAAAGTTTGATGAGAAAAAAGCGTAATTCTGATGGAATTCAAGAACAGCAGGTAATCACAAGTCAAAATCAAGCAGGGCAGTTTGATAAAGCGGATACGGAGTTCTCCTTAGATGAAAATGTGCAAGATGCACTTGCTAAAAGTCAACAATACGAAGCACAACACCAACAACCTACTTATGAACCAAATAAACCTTTTTAGAATTTGTTTGACGTGACTAAGGAAAAAAACTAAATTTCTGCTACACAAGAGAAGGGCATTAGGAGGAGACATATTGCAGTCGTATGAAATCAAGCATATGATCGTTGATGATGATTTTAATGCAGAAGAATCGGTTACAACAAACTTTTCACATAACAATCAAGAATATAGTATTACTTTTGATAAAGGGGACTTTGAAGTCATTAATCAATGGGTGTTCGAGAACGGTACATTACTTCCCGCAAATTTGTCGGACGAATTAATCGAAGCCATTCGCGAAGATGTGAAAAGTAGATTAAATTAATGTAAGCTTTAACAAATCCTTTTATTTGCATTATAGTTTTGGTGTTATCAATGGATGAAAGCTCAGTACCTTAAAGAAACTGAAAACTATTAATGATAGCTTAAATATACCGAAGTATTTGCATAACCGCTCACCAGGCCTCCTATTCTAGGCATAGATAGGGGGTTTTTCTACTTAAAGTTTAAACTTCCTTCTCATCTATAAAGTCGGTTTTTTTTGAAGGTTTGTTGTTTTTTATATACTTCAATGTTTATGGTTTTGTGGGTGGAATGCCTGACACTTTGCTTTTGGGTATCCTTCCAATTTATAATAAGCGGTAGATTATGACGAAAGATGAGGAGAAATATGAATACAGAGAAAAAATTAATGAGTTTAATTAATTCAGTAAGGGTATTAAATTCCACACGCGACCTTGATAAAGTATTAAATCAATTAATTAAAGAAGTATTAAATGTGATCGAGGGATCCAATGCAAGTATTTTGTTTTTATATGATAAAAAAATCAATAAGCTCTACGCTAAAACGGGGGCAGGGTTTGACTTGAAGTACTTAAAAGATATTTTACTGAAACCTGGTGAAGGTATGAGTGGAAAAACCTTTCTTTCTCAACGTGGTCGAATATTTCATTCAAAAAGAGATACGACGAAAGGAATGAAGGATGTTAGTCCAAAAATATTAGACCTCTACGGAAAGGCACTGTCTGGTTTTCAATATCCAGCTAGTGCACTTTGTGTTCCACTTATTTCAAATAAAGAGTGCATAGGTGTTTTAACTGTTGATATTTATGATAAGGAAATTGAGTTTAATGAAGACGATTTAAAGTTACTCGAGACTTTTGCCGTCCAAGCCACTGTAGCGATCGAAAATGCAATGTTATTTTCGGGGAATGAACGAACGAAGAAAATGCATGAGGAATTGTCTAAAGTATCTTTATCTCAAGGTGGCTTGACAGAAATTACGAAAACCTTGTCCGAACTTATTCATTGTAACGTCGCGGTTTTTAATGAATATGGCGATGTTCTCGTTTCTTCCTCTACCGAAGCCAGAAAAATCGCAGTTGAAATGGTTAAAAATCATCCAGATTTGTTACATCGGGTGATTGATTATGAACAAACCGTTATTTATGAAATTGTTAAGCTTTTCAATACTAAAAGAGGGGTTTATTTCTTCCCAATTTATGCAGATAAGTACATGATTGGTTTGATAACGATATTCCTTGATGAAGATGCAGTATTAGATCCTCTTGACCGATTTGCCGTTGAACAAGCCGCTGTCATTTTTGCTCTTGAAATGAATCGACGAGAAAGTACAGCGATAGAAGACCTCAAATATTCGGGATATATCCTTGATCAAATTTTACATCAAGAATTTAATGAGCTATCGATTAATCAATTATCCAAACTCAATATTTATGAAAATAAGGACCGTAAATATATATCAATTAAAGCATTGATTAATGATCCGTTGTTATCCTTTAAAGAAATTTCAGTAAAAAAACACCAACTTCTGAGGTTATTATACCGAGAAATTTCTAAGGTTCCGTTTAAGTCGTTCGTGCTTGATAAAAACATGGAGCTAATATTTATGTTTGTTTTTCCTACTCATTTTTCTGAGGAGAATATTTATAAAGAAATGAACAGGATATTTTCACTCATTGAGGAGCTTGCTTTTAAAAAATTTCAGTTATCTATTTTAGTCGGTATGGGACGCATCGTTACCAGACTAGAAGAAGTAAAGGCTTCCTATCGGGATACCATCAAATGCATTGATTATTTACAAACGACCAATGTAAAGGGCTCTATTCTAGCTTATAATCAGTTAGGAATACAACGTTTATTTCTAAAAACAGAAAAGAATGAGTTAAATGAATACGTAATGGATACACTAGGCCAAATCATTACCTATGACAAAGAAAATGATACCGAACTCATCCCTACACTAAAATGTTATTTAGAATTAAATCAAAATATGGCTCAAACTGCTAAAAAAATGTATGTACATACAAATACAATCAAGTACCGTTTAAAGACAATTAATCAAATATTAAATTTAGATAGTTTAGACGGAAGAGTCGCTTTCGATCTACAATTAGCGCTCTATATTTACGAATATTTAAATATTTAACCTCCCTATTTGTCCGATAGAGACAAAAATAAATCAATAAGCTTGTTGGATTTCGATATTAATCATAGTCTAAAGTTGTCGTATAATGTCAACATACTAAAAATAATAAATATTTAAAAAATTTATTAGAGGAAAAGAGGGGTAGGATGACTTCTTCTGTAGTAGAGACAGCGCAGTTTCATAAGAAACTCATATCAGACTATGATTATTCTCTATCTCACTCTGGAATTAACGGTGAGAGAATTGCTGAAAGACTTACTGAACTTTCTAAAATTGGGTTGACTGAACAAGGAGGTTCCAGAAGAATTTCTTTTTCACCTGAAGAAAGACAAGCTAAAGAATTAGTAAAGAGATGGATGAAGGAAGCTGGATTAGTTATTAGAGAAGACGGTGCAGGTAATGTTTTTGGACTATTTAAAGGGAAACAGCAAAAACCTTCTGTGTTATCGGGTTCGCATGTTGATAGTGTTCCGAATGGTGGGCATTTTGATGGTCCATTAGGAGTATTAGCAGCTCTTGAAGTGGCCCAAGCCTGGAAAGAGACAAATTACCAACCTGATTGTCCATTTGAAGTTGTCATTTTCACAGATGAAGAAGGCGCTAGATTTAATGGAGGCTTAACAGGTAGTCGAGCGGTGACAGGTGAAATCGAAATTGAACAACAAAAGCAGTTGCGAGATTTCGATGGAAAGCCCTTCGAGGAAGTAATTTCCGAAGACGGTTTAACATTAGAAGGATTTACTCAGGCCTCAAGAGATCTTTCAGAAATTTCTGCATTTGTAGAGGTACACATTGAACAAGGCAAACGTTTAGAAAGAGAAGGATTATCAGTAGGCGTTGTGACTGGTATAGCTGGCCCTTCATGGTTAAACGTAACATTTGTTGGAGAAGCTGGTCATGCAGGAAACACGCCAATGAATGATCGAAAAGATGCACTAGTCGCTGCGAGTGAATTGATAGGAAAAGTCGAAAAATTACCTACGCAAGTGAGTTCATCAGCCGTTGCAACCATTGGTAAAATCGAAGCACTTCCTAATGGGGTTAACGTTATACCTGGTGAAGTTAGGTTAACAGTAGATATTCGGGATATACATGAAGATACAAAAAATAGTCTTGTAGATCTTATTGTGAAAGAAGCTGAAGAAATAGCTGCAGCTCATCAAATTACGGTGAATATAACAGAAACGTTGAACGTTAAACCAGTTGTTGTAAGTGAAGAAATGCAAGAAAAAGCAGCCAAGGCAATTGAAAACACACTCGGGGTACAACCATATTATCTTCCGAGCGGTGCAGGACATGATGCAATGGTGCTTGGACGTTATGTCCCAATGGCTATGTTATTTACCCAAAGTAAGGATGGGATCAGTCATAATCCAAAAGAGTGGTCTTCACTTAATGATTGTGTAAAAGCGGTTCATGTATTAAAAAACTTTATAGAGCAACTATGTGATAACAAATAAGGGGGAAATGAAAATGAAATCAAGAAAATGGTTTTGGTTTACTAGTCTTTTAGCAATCATCGTTCTTTTGGCTGCATGTGGTAGCCAAGAAGAAGCTAACGAAAGTGCAGCTGATGACACAGAAACAACAGGGACTGCAGGAACAGAAGAAACGTATGAATGGAAATTAGGATGGAACTCAGGATTAGAAGGAGACTCAAAAGGTGAAGCAGCCATCGCTTTTAAAGAATACGTTGAAGAAGAGTCTAATGGACGTATTTCCATTGAGTTTTTCCCGAATGAAACGTATGCATCATCACCAGAAATGATCGATGCGGTTCAACTAGGTGCACTTGAGATGGCAATTCCAGGAGCAAATGAATTAGCCAATGTTATTCCTCAATATGCAGCTTTATCACTACCATTTATCGTAGAAAATCCTGAAGAAGCTTACGCTGTATTAGACGGTCCTGTCGGTGACCATTTAAAAGATTTAAGTGATGAACATAATTTCGTATCATTAACGGATGTTGACCTTGGGTTCACACAAATTACAAACAATAGACGACCAATCAACACTCCAGACGACTTAAAAGGAATGAGTATCCGATCACCGAATGATGTAAGTTTAATTGAGACGTTCAGAACATTTGGTTCTTCAGTATCGACTATGGCCTACACTGAAATTTACAGTGGATTAGCTCAAGGAGTTATTGATGGACAATTTAACCCACTATTAAATATCTATGATCAAAATATGCATGAAGTTCAAGATTATTTAGCAATAACAAATCACACGTACTATTACTGCTACATGATTATTAATAACGAAGCCTTCAATAGTCTTGATGCAGAGCTACAGGAGATTGTTCTTAAAGGATCAGAATTAGCAAGAGATGCTTCTCGAGCAGTTGTTCAAGAAAGTGATGAATACTATCTAGAAAAAGCTAAGGAAGATTTCAAAGAAATCACATATCCTGATTTAGCCTTATTCCAAGAAGCCGTTCAACCTGTATATGAACAAGTTGAAGGTGTAATGGGTGCAGATATCATTACGCAAATTCAAGAGTTTGCAGAAGAGTACCGTAATCAATAATAGTTTTTCAAGATGAGGCCTCATCAAAGGCCTCATCTTTCATAAGGAGTGTTTTTATATGGACAATGAAAACAGAAAAAGTTCACTTTCCTTTATTGACAAAACGATCAATATTCTTGATTTACTAGCAAGTGGATTAATGGCGCTCCTAACACTCGTTGTGTTTAGTGAAGTTTTAAGCAGATATGTTTTTAATTTTCCTCTCGTATTCTCGAATGAATTAACACAGTTATTATTTCCATGGGTCATATTCATTGCTATTATCTCTGTAACTAAAAACGAGGGACACCTTTCGATCAACTTTTTTCGTGAATTAATGCCAAAAACTTTTCAAAAGTGGGCGTTTATTTTTTCAAAATTAGTAATGCTATATTTTTCCTTATACATGCTGATTTCAAGTTATCAATTGGCTCAAGCTGTTTCGAATCAGGTTCTTCCTATGTTACGAATTTCGAGGGCTTGGTTGTTTTATTCAGTAGTTGTATCTTTTGCTGCAATTACCATTATTCTACTGTACCAACTCGTCCTAATTTTTATGAATAAATTAGAGCCAACTAGAGAGGAGGATAAGTTGCTATGATTTGGATAATGATTGCTTGTTTCTTTCTATTAATCGTTTTTGGGGTTCCAATTGCTTTTGCCATGGGGGCATCGGCCTTAATGTACATTATGGTGGCGGGAATTCCGCTTGAAATGGTCGCCCAACGATTTTTCTCCAATACTCAATCATTTGCATTTTTAGCGATTCCGTTTTTTATTCTAGCTGGGAATTTAATGATCCACGGCAATATTGCCAAAAGAATTATTGATGTTGCCGATTCCATGGTCCGACAATTACCTGGTGGATTAGGGTGTGTTTCCGTCGTTACAAGTATGGGAATGGCTGGAGTGTCAGGGTCTTCAGTAGCGGATGCAGCATCAACTGGAAGTGTTTTAATTCCTGAAATGAAAAGAAAGGGATATACATCTTCATTTGCTGCAGCGATTAATGCATCAAGTTCGGTTGTTGGTATTATCATTCCTCCTAGTAGTACGATGATTATCATTGCTTGGTTGGCAAATTTATCAGTTGCGAAAATGTTTTTAGCAGGTGTCATTCCTGGTCTTTTAATTGGTCTTATCTATCTAATTACAACGGTAATGATATCGATAAAAAGGGGATATCCGCGAGAGAGCAAACCTACGTTTATGGAGTTTTTAAATAGCATTCGAAAAGCTTCATGGGCATTACTTTTACCGATCTTATTAATCGGTTCCATAGTACTCGGTATTGCAACCGCAACTGAAGCAGCATCCTTAGCTGTTATTTATGCTTTATTAGTCGGATTATTTGTTTATCGTAGCTTGAATATGAAAAATATTTTAAAGTCCATTCGTGAAACCATACATGGTACAGGTGTCGTTATGATTACCGTTTGTACATCGATGATTTTTACGTGGGTATTAATAACAGAAGGCATCCCGAAAATGATTGCTGATTTATTAGGCGCTCTTGGCTTACCAGCTTGGGGATTATTATTAGTCATCATTGCAATTATGCTTGTTGCAGGTATGATTATGGAACTAGTTCCTAATTTATTCTTGTTTATCCCGATCTTTTTCCCAATAGCGACCGAGCTAGGTATGGATCCTATTCAATTTTCAATTGTCATGCTTGTAAGTCTAGCATTAGGAATGTTTACTCCTCCTGTTGGGGCAACATTATTTATTTCTTGTTATATTGCAAAAGTCGGAATCGAGAAAACAATCAAAGATATTCTCCCATTTTTCATCGCGGGTATTATCGTTGTTCTTCTTGTTACCTTTATTCCATCTCTAACGTTATGGCTACCCGGAATTTTTGAGTAACTATATTTGGAGGGTTGGACAAGTTGTAAGTAAAAATGGTTGAGGACAAATAAGGTTCGTACATTATTTGTCCTTACATATAAAGTGAAACTTTCATCAATGAGGGTTTTCCTCTTCCCCCACTAATCCTTGTTTGCTTCCTCGAAGTCATGAAGTGGGGGTATTACTGCCAGTTGATACGGGATAAAAGTTCTTGAAAATGAGAATAGAGAGCTTTTCGGCAAAACTCAGTCATTTTGTTAGTAAACAGTTAAATTGAAAAAGGAGTGATTAAGATGTCAGAACAACATAGTAATATATTGAAAGATTGGCGTCTCCATGCAATCGTGTTTGTAATTGTGTTAGTAACAGAACGAATAGGTACTCATTCCTTTTCATTAGGACCTGGTGTAATTTTACTATTACCGATGCTATATGCAATATTGATCGGGATTGCTTTATATTTCACACCTTTAATTAAAGAAAAACAATCCAAAAATGCTGAACCGCTTATTGTTCTTGGTGTCACTTTATTAATCGCAAAAATTGGCGTGATTATCGGCCCAGCTTTACCACAAATTATTGCAGCAGGTCCAGCTTTGCTCCTGCAAGAGTTTGGAAATCTAGCAACGATTTTTATTGCTTTGCCTGTTGCCGTATTTCTTGGGTTAAAAAGAGAAAGTATTGGAATGACACACTCCATTGCACGTGAACCGAATGTCGGTTTGATTATGGACAAATTTGGTTTTAATTCTCCAGAAGGTCGCGGTGTAATGGCTATATATATTTTTGGGACTGTATTTGGTGCAGTATTTATGGGAGTCATATCTGGATTTTTAGCAACATTAACACCTCTTCATCCTTTGTCATTTGCAATGGCTTCAGGCATCGGGAGTGGCAGTATGATGGCCGCCGCAAGTGGATCGCTCGTTGCAGCCTTTCCAAATCTTGAAACAGATATTGTCGCTTTTGCTGGAGCTAGTAATCTATTATCTCTTTCTACTGGACTATATATGAGTATTTTTATTGGCTTACCATTAACTGAAAAATTATATAGTATGTTAACGAAGCGGAGAAATAAGAACAAAAATACAGGAATGGGGGCATAAATCATGTTAAAGAATATTCAAGAATGGGTATTATTATTGCTTATTTTTGGTGTTGTAGCGACATTAGGTAATTGGATTGGTTATGATGTTCTGCCTATTCAAGCCATTCCTGGGATGCTAGTCTTGCTTGCTATATGTTTAGCTGGTTTAATCATTCATAAGTTATTACCTTTTAAAATTCCAAGCGTTGCTTATATTGCAATTATTGGTATTCTCGTATCGATGCCATGGATGCCTGGATCTACCCAAATTGTAACATGGACAAACGAAGTCAATCTCTTAGCGTTAACAACACCAATTTTAGCTTACGCTGGTATTGCGATTGGCCGTTCATGGTCAGATTTTGTTCAACTTGGTTGGAGAAGTATCGTAGTAGCTATTTGTGTATTTGTTGGTACGTTTCTTGGGTCAGCGCTCATTGCTGAAATTATCCTAAGAATTCAAGGGATCATTTAATTTCAAAAGAGGTGATAAAGTTTCGCTTTCCCTACTTCTTAGAGCGCTGGGAACCTTTATACGTGTATGATAACTTCCTTAATGAATAGAGGCTGATTCAAAAGGTCACATTCCGTGACAAATTTGAACCAGCTCTTTTTTATTTTAAATTTCTGGTGTGAAACAAACTGAAATTATATTTTTCAAATCAGAAATGAAAGGGCAGTTCGGGGGAAGAACAATTCAAGCAAAACAATTGATGGAGAAGAAAATTTATAAATTCCTATAAGTCTGAATTTTCATTGACATATCCTACATGAACCAATTAAAATTAAGAGAACCGACCGATCGTACGGTCAGTATTAATATTGATTGAAAACGCTACCAAGTAACAACAAAGAAAAGGTAGTTAGTTTTTAATTTTAATTAATCAAAAGGGAGAGGTCTTATGAATCTTTATACTAATCTTTCAAACTCGTTTAAACTTTATCCAGAAAAAGAGGCTTATGTTTTTTTAAATGAAAGTACAACTTTTCGTGAGTTACATCAAAAGGTAAACCAGTTTGCTCATAGCTTGTCTCAACAAGGCATAAAAAAAGGAGATTCAGTTGCGTTATTACTTGGTAACACACCTGAATTTATCATTGCTTATTACGGAGCTCTTTGTTCAGGAGCTACAGTCGTTCCTGTTAATCCGACATTTACCTCTCGAGAAATTGAGTATATTCTCTCAAACAGTAAAGCAAAGGGTGTTATAGCAGATGCTAGTTTACATACAACATTAACAGAAGTAAAACTTAAGTTACCAACGATTAGTTTTATCGTCTATACGAAAGCAATAGAAAGTGAACTTGCATTTGAGTCTTTCGTTAATCATAATGTACAAACATTTGCTGGTCCATCCATCGAAGAAGAAGATTTAGCTGTTATTTTATATACATCTGGAACAACTGGCAATCCAAAAGGAGTTATGTTAACACATAAAAATCTCCTTTCTAATGCAGAAGCTTGTCGTGATTTGTTTGAAATGACAAAAGAAGACCGAGTTGTAACCGTTTTACCTATTTTTCATGTGTTCTGTATGACGGTTTGCTTCAATGCATCGATTTTATCTGGTGCAACTATGTTATTAATACCAAAATTTAGCCCACAAGATGTAGTTGAAACCATCAGTAAGCAGCAAGCGACGATTTTTGCTGGAGTACCGACGATGTATAATTTCTTACTTCAAATTCCTACAACGAAAGAACAATTTAGTTCACTAAGAATTAGTATTTCTGGTGGTGCCTCTTTACCTGTTGCATTGCTACATAAATTTAAAGAGCATACGGGAATTGATATTCAAGAGGGTTATGGTTTAAGTGAAGCAGCACCCGTTACTACATTTAATCCAATCAACGGAGAACGTAAACCTGGTTCAATTGGAGTAAATCTTCCTAATGTTGAAAATAAAGTGGTTGATATTGATGGAAATGAAGTACCTACTGGTGAGGTTGGGGAATTGATTGTAAAAGGACCCAATGTCATGAAAGGATACCTTGGTATGCCAGAAGAAACGAGTCGTACGATTAAGGATGGATGGTTGTACACTGGAGATATGGCGACGATGGATCAGGATGGGTACGTATTTATTGTTGACCGTAAAAAAGATATGATTCTTGTCGGTGGATATAATGTGTATCCACGAGAAGTAGAAGAAGTTCTTTACGATCACCCAGAAATTATTGAAGCCGCTGTTATTGGTGTACCTGATGAAAGTTACGGTGAAGCTGTTAAAGCGTTTGTAGTTTCAAAAAATCCATCACTAATAGAAAATGACTTAAAAATATATTTAGAAGATAAGTTAGTAAAATATAAGCGACCTCAATACATCGAATTCCTAGCGGAGTTACCAAAAAATACAACAGGTAAAATCTTGCGAAGGAACCTCAGGAATGTCGAGCAAGCTCAAACAAAGTAAATTTTCTTTCCTAAAAAATTGTTTTACTATTTATTGTATCGAAGCCAAGCATTTGCTTGGCTTTTCTTGTTTTATATTGTCTAAACTCTTATTTCATATAAGCTATAGGTTATTACATGCTAAATTGAAAATTAATTTGAAAAATTAAGATATTCGGTTGACAAACCCAAAGAATATTCCTAAAATTAGAATATAACCGACCGATCAATCGGTCGGAAAATTGATTTCTAGCTGGAATAAATAATTGAGGTGAATAAAGGTATGGATAGAGTACTTCAACTCTTAGATGGCTCAATTTCCGAACTTAATAAACTAGAGAATGAATTAAAAAATTTAAACGAAGAAGAACTAGGACAAGTTGCTGCATCGTATCCATTCAACGATTACTTCCATGAAGTAGTATTAAAATTAAAAAAATGGAAATTAGAAATAGAGAATCATTAATCGTTTTTTAGAGTGACCGCTCGTATTAGTGACCTTACAGCCAAACTAGAACTTCAGAACTTCATAATATGATAGGGTACTGATTGGAGGAAGAGCACGTGTCAGAACAAACGAAAAAGAAAATTATAGATGCAGCTTTATCACTATTTAAAGAGAAGGGGTTTCATGAAGTTTCTGTACGCATGATTGCAAAGGAAGCTGGGATATCAAATGGTGGATTTTACCACCATTTTCATTCTAAAGATGAACTCCTATATCAACTTAATGATTTTATTCTTACATACGTTATGGAAACTGGAAAGGCTGTTGCAAAGGAACGCGAAAGCGCTATTGAAAAGTTAGAAAGTATGATTCGTGCTTTCATAAGGGTCTTTGATGTTTATAACCTCGAGGTTACTATTATGTACCGCGAAAACCATTATCTTGCTCCAGAGTATTATGAAAAAATTAAGCAAAAAAGAGATGAGTATCAACAATATATTTTTTCTATTATAGAGGAAGGTATACAGGCTGGTGACATACGTTCGAACACTCCACTTTTATTAAATGGAATGGCAATATTTGGAATGGTGAACTGGACGTATCAATGGTATGAAAAAAACCGAAGTATTTTAATAGACAATATAGCAGATGTGTACATTGACTTTATTTTTAATGCACTAATGACAAAAAGAGCAAAACTCAATCCCAACTATCATCAATATTTTCTAGATGATGAGTAAAGTTTCATTGATTTACAGATTAAAATTTGTTCAATTTTGCTTTTTGGACCACTTCATGTTTATCGTGAAGTGCTAAGTAGCCGCTTGGCTACGGTCCAAATCGCAAATAGAGATAATCTTTAAATAGACCAAAAGTAAAAAATGAGGAGAGATGAGAAAATGAACTTTCAATTAACTGATGAACAACAAATGATAAGAAAAATGGTTCGTGACTTTGCGGAAAATGAAGTAGGACCTACAGCTCATGAACGTGATGAAGAAGAACGTTTTGATCGCGAACTATTTGATAAGATGGCAGGGCTTGGATTAACAGGGATTCCTTGGCCAGAAGAATATGGCGGAATCGGCGCAGACTACCTCAGTTATTGTATTGCTGTAGAAGAGTTATCGAGAGTAGATGCAGCGATGGGAACAACGTTGTCTGCACACACATCTTTAGCAGGGTGGCCTGTGTATAAATTTGGAACAGAAGAACAAAAGCAAAAATATCTCCGTCCAATGGCAGAAGGTAAAAAAATTGGTGCTTACGGTTTAACTGAGCCTAGTTCTGGTTCTGATGCTGCAGCTATGAAAACAACTGCAAAACGTGATGGAGATGACTACATTCTGAATGGATCGAAAATCTTTATTACAAACGGTGGAGAAGCTGAAATTTATATCGTATTCGCATTAACAGACCCTGAGAAAAAGCATAAAGGTACTACTGCATTTATCGTGGAAAGTGATATGCCAGGCTTCTCGGTTGGAAAGAAAGAAAAGAAACTTGGGATCCGTTCATCTCCTACAACAGAAATTATTTTTGAAGATGTCCGAGTACCAAAAGAAAACATGCTCGGTCAAGAAGGGGAAGGCTTCAAAATTGCGATGATGACATTAGACGGTGGTCGAAATGGAATTGCAGCACAAGCGGTCGGTATTGCTCAAGGTGCATTAGATGCTTCGGTTAATTATGCAAAAGAGCGTAAGCAATTTGGTAAGTCTATCGGTGCACAACAAGGTATTGCTTTTAAATTAGCGGATATGGCTACAAAAGTAGAAGCTTCTCGTTTACTAACGTATCAAGCTGCATGGAGAGAGACTGAAGGACTTTCATACGGTTTCGAATCTGCTCTTTCAAAATTAATGGCTGGAGATACAGCGATGGATGTAGCAATTGAAGCGGTACAAGTCTTCGGTGGATACGGTTTTACGAAAGAATATCCTGTTGAGCGATTTATGCGTGATGCAAAAATCACACAAATTTACGAAGGAACTCAAGAAGTACAACGACTTGTTATTTCAAAGATGTTGTTAGCTGACTAAAAAAACAAGTTAGACAGAGGGGAACCAAAGAGCAAATCTTTGGTTCATCTCTTACCATTTTTTCAAACATAATCACCATTAAAGGCTACCCCGTTAAGTCTAGAAAAACATCATTAATCAAGAGAGACAAGAATAAGAGTCATGAAGATCTTGTCTTGGCCCTCCTAATTCGATTACATAACATATTTTGTAGATGCGGATTGATCTTGATCCAATGAATTCTCCAAAAAGTCCAATATCGCACCGTTAAATTCTTCAGATTTTTCTATTTTCCCAAGATGACCTGCTTTTTTTATTTTGACTAGCTTTGAATGAGGAATTAATTTATGCATCTTTTTCTGGTTAAACGGGCGGCACACTTTATCTTTTTGACATGAAATAATAAGTGTAGGTACGGTGATGGTCGGTAACAGCGTTCGATAATCGATATTTAAACACGCTTTCCAAGCAGCCATTAAGCAATTTCTATTTTCAGACCAACCAGGTAATACTTTTTTAATGAGGTCTTGGTCCTTAGAATGAAGACAATTTTTCGTCATTTTCATTGTATGTTCTTCAATCGAAAGTTGTTGTATCTTATTTTCCTTGCTTTTATATATTAAATTGCCGAACCACTTTGGAACATAATAGAGGGAATTTGCAAGAATTAGAGAGTGTACTTTAGAAGAATTTAATTGATACATTTCTTGTGCTATAATTCCACCCATCGACAATCCACAAATATGCGCTTTTTTAATATTGAGCTTGTCTAAAAGAGCTAGAATATCCTCTGCAAAACTACGAATCGATACATCCTCATTGCCTGAAAGTGTTGATTTTCCAAATCCTCTTAAATCTGGAATAATTAAATCATAATAATTCGCCAACTCATGCTGATATTTCCAACTTTCTTTTTTCTCACCTAATCCATGAATGAGCACAAGAGGCTCCCCTGTGCCTAAGCGTTCATAATAAAGAGTAATATCGTTGACCACAATGTTATTCATTGCAGGCCTCCTTTTAGATATTAAATAGGTTGCCATATTTTCAATATATAGGTAATTGTAGCATAATTAAGGATGTCTAGAGCATTTCCATGCAAAAGACATCCTTTAATACTTAATTTGATTTACCTTCAATCTCTATGTAATGCTTTTATGAAAAATTCTTTATGATCGAACAACTTCACTACATTAATTTCGACTAGGCTATGAGTTGTTCATGTTATATTTTTATCGTTCCACCATCCACTCGTTTAAATCCACGTAAAGAGGATAATTGTTCAACGAAAGTTAATGCGGCTTTATCTTTTGCTTTCGCTTCAATCATAATATCTGCATCTTTACCATATGATTGAAGGGATTTAATGAAAGGAAGGGCAAATTCTATGTCAACATTATCAGCATGTGCTCTAAATTCCTTCTCTGACTTCGGTGACGAAAGATGAAATTTAGGAGGGATTTTCCATTGTTTCCATGTGGCATATATTTTGGGTAACAGTTCTTCTATAGATTCTTCACCTGGATTTGCCCAATGATGATGATAATCGAACACAAACGGTAATGAATGTTGTTCACAAACTTGCAAGGTTTCTAGTGCTGTATACGTTTTATCATCATTTTCTAGAGTGGTTCTTTTTTGGATTGAACGGTCCAGTTGTTTAAAATTATGATGAAACCTATTAATGGCATCGGATTTATTTCCGTAAGCACCACCAACATGAATGTTGATATTTGCTTCTTTTTCTAGTCCCATGGCCTCGAGCATTTGATAATGATACATCATGTCGATGATTGCATTTTGGGTGATATGTTCTTTTTCACTTGTGAACAGCGTATATTGACTAGGGTGAAAACTTAAACGTAGTGAATATTTCTTAACAAGTTCGCCGATCTCCTTAAAAAGATGGGCAAAGGGGGTAATATAATCCCATTTTGCTTCAGGGTGTGTCGCTAGTGGTACCAGTGATGATGACATGCGATATACATGTATTCCATGAGCTAAATTAAAATAAATCGCACGAATAGTATTGATTAAATTTCTTTCTGTTGCTGAGTAAAGTTTGTTCATTCGTTCTTCATGATCAAGCTTTTTCCAATTCGTAAAAGTCAATGTACGCGAAGGAGAGGCTTCCCATAAAGAAAGAGCAGTTGATACGTATCCAAACCGAAGAATCATATGTCATCACTCCGTGCAGGGTAGTATTTTAATATCGTTATTGTTTTTACCTATTATTTGCTACAATTAAGGAATCATGAGAGGAAAAAAGTAAGCACTGAATTTACACTATGCTATAGCTTTATAAATAAATCCAATTTAAATACAAAATCAACCACACTGACCAAGAGTAATGGAGTGATCCACATGGAAGACAAAGTTTTAATCGTAGAAGGAAAAAATGATCGAAAACGTGTAAAACAAATTTTGGCAGAGCCTGTAGAAATTATTTGCACGTACGGAACATTAAGTACTGAAAAGCTGGAAACGTTGATTTTACCTATGGAAGACATGGATGTTTATATTTTAGTTGATGCGGATGAGCCTGGTGAAAAATTACGAAAACAGTTAAAAAGGGAATTGCCAAATGCTACTCACTTATATACACAAAAGGAATATAAACAAGTAGAGACAACGCCCTTTCGTTATCTTGCTGAAGAGTTAGGAAAGTATTTCGAAGTAAAAAATCAATTTGAACTACTTTAAGTAAGAAAGCAGTTGGTTAGTTACGAGTCAGTGTGGAGATGATCTGCACTGACTCTTTTTTCTAAGTTAATTCCAACCGAAATCAGAATTTCCTTTGGTTACTGTCGTGCTGCTTTTTAATGAGGATGATACCGACCGCTAGCACCATAAAAAATTGACCAATATGTCCAAGCAAGTAAAACTCATTTAAATAGATTACACCCGTGAACACGAGAAGATCACGGACCATAAAGCCAGCCATAAAGAGGAAACCAATCGCATAAAGTTTAGCTTCGATATTTTTCATAAAGATGCGGATAACGATGATAAACATAATAAGGACTTCAAAGCCAGATAGCTTTTCAAATATTCCTTTTGTCATTGTAAAAAAGTCAGGGTTGACGATCGATAAAATAAAGGCACCAACCGCTAAGACGAGATGAACTTGCCACAAGCGTCGGACAAACTTTTTATAACCTGGTCCAAATAGTTTATCAATTATTAGTAGGTCAAATGCGGTCCGGAAAAAGACAGCAATTTGAAAAATATAAATCCACAAAAACGGAACGTCTATAATCAGTTGCTTAGATCCTGTAATGCTAAATGAATATAAAGCAGAGCATAACGTTCCAATAGCAAAAGCAAAATATAGCCCATTAAATCGTTTAATTAAAAAAAAGATAAAGGCAACTAACGCAATAAGCAATTGTATAGAACCCATAACAATTTTATCGAAATCATCTTGAACCATTTTTGTTAAATAGTCAGAGTAAGATCCAACAGATACAGCTCCTGAAACTCCAATCATGTTTCCATTCGAATACGATCTGATCGTTAATTGATTAGACTCAATCGATGGATCCAGTTCTATGAAGTGTCGACGATTATATCCTTTATAAGTGACAGTTTCAGCTTCTGGAATTTTTCCATACTGATAGAGAAGGTGATCTCCTTGGTATATTTCAAATGTACCATACATAAATGAGATAAATACGGCTGGATCGTTCCAGTTACCATCTGGAATAGTGTTTCGTAAGTAGAGGATCTCGCTGTCCCTTCGAGGTTCAACAAGTTCCTTTACATTTTCTGTTGGCTGCCATCCCATCTGTGGAATTCCTGTATCACTTTGAACGGAATTTACCCATTGATATTCCCAACCTTGATCCATTCGGATAATAGAAGACTGAGACTTTTCTTGGCTATATGTAGTGTAGGTTAAAAAAAGAGCGTTAGTAACAATAAACAAAAATAAAATAAAAATCGCTTTTAACTTCATTATTTCCTCCATAAGTACAAGTAGTAAAGCTCCTAATGGTTAGTGTGAAACTCTACAATATAATTAACTGTAAAAAAGAAGAGAACAACCATCTTTAATATTAAATTAGAACTGAACAGAATACTATCCTTTCCTTTAGATATGTTAATTGTTTTTCAATTGAATGTTTTTACATTTTTCTGATGTGTATTTTGAAAATGAATTAGAAACAAAGTTTACGAAGCAAGCCTATTTAAAATAGTTTTAAAAGAATTAATTGCTTTTCCAGTTTTTTTCTGTTATTCTAAGGAAGAATTATTTTTGTTCGGTGAGTAAGGAAAGAATAGTGTTAAACTTTTCGCCTTTGATAATTGAGCAACTATAGTATTAAAATGTGGTTAATGCCACACAGGAGGAAACAAACATGCAACAAGGTACAGTAAAATGGTTTAACGCAGAAAAAGGATTCGGGTTCATCGAAATCGAAGGTGGAGAAGATGTATTCGTACATTTCTCAGCTATCCAAGGCGAAGGGTTTAAATCTTTAGATGAAGGCCAAAAAGTAACTTTTGACACAGAGCAAGGTCAACGTGGTCTTCAAGCTACTAACGTTAACAAAGCATAATGATTAAAGGGCTCTATACTAGAGCCCTTTTTTTGTACATAAAATCATTGACGATCTTGAATCATATAATTTAAGATGTCAAATTCCTCGAAATCTTGTAGTGAGTGTAATACTGCCAATTGATGCGGGATAAAGTAAATGAAATAGATCGTAATAGGAGAATGTTTATGGACTCCGTAACACATGCATTGTTTGGATTAACGATATATGGCGCGACAAATAAAGAAGAGATGCCAATACCAGTGAAAAAATCCGTTTTTTTCGCTGCGGTGGTTGGCAGTGTGATTCCTGACATCGATGTCGTTTCTCAATTATGGGATACCGAAGGAATGTACCAAATGTGGCACAGGGGGATTACACATTCAATCTTTTTAGTGCCTGTTTGGGCGTTACTCATATGGTTTATTTGTTTCCTCGTTTGGAAAACGAAAGATCGGCGAATTTTTTATATTTCGGCTCTCGCCGTTTTTATTCATAATACGAGTGATATTTTAAATGCATGGGGAACAGGCTACATGGAACCCTTCTCCAACGTGAGACTAGGCTTCGGAATACTCCCTATTGTAGATGTTGTTATCTGGCTCATTATGTTCGGTGGATTTATCGTAGTTAAAATTAAGAAGGCAACACCCCATAAAGTTTTTAAATTAGTCTGGGTCTTTATTATCGCACATGTCATCATCCAATCGGTTCAAGGGTATATACTCTATCAATCAACAGTAAATGATTACGAACAACAAGCATTGACGGCTCGATTTATTCCAGGTCATTTTAAAATTGCTGGGAAAAACGGACAAGAAGTTGAAATCCTGCAAGGGACCGTTTGGAGTGGTCTTGAGGTGATCGATCATTTGACATCAGAAGATGAAACCAAATTAGATATTCTCTTTAATGAAAATCCTAGGGCAAAAACTCTTTACCAATGGTCTCCTTTCGTCGTAGTGGTCGATGATGAAGAGAAGCTAGGCATATACGACCCAAGGTTTTTCAGGATGGGCGTTCCATTTTTAGAAGAATATATTTATAAAAGTGACGTTACAATGGATTAATAATAGTCATGTTGTTCAGTCGTTTGGAAAGATATATTTTATAATATTCCTTAAAGTATCTGAGTATGGTAAAGGAAATGTATAACAACACAAAAATAGCCACTGCATAAGGATGCTGTGGCTATTCTTCTAACTAAATCTGCATACAAGTAGCAAAATATGAATTAATAAGCTCTTTCATACTGCACTGGAGTAAGCGGTTTTTTCTCTAAAAGAAGAGCCGCATCGTTCGTCCAGTAAGGGTTTTTAAGCATGCCACGTCCTACCGCAATAAGATCTGCTTGCTCATTTCCAAGTACCGCTTCACCAAGAAGTGGGTCATCCAGTCTGCCTACAGCAATGACAGGAACACCTGTTTCTTGTTTGATTCTTGTAGCCATTGGCACCTGATAACCTGGGTGAGCACCTGGTCTACCTGTAGAACCTATAGGTCCTTCACCACCAGAAGTAATATGGAAGATGTCTACACCTGCGCGTTGGAACCGTTTAGCCATTTCAGAGCTGTAATCTAAATCATATCCACCATCTACATATTCAACAGCAGAGATGCGCATCAATAACGGCATGTTAGCTGGCATGACACTTTTAGCTGCTTGAATGACTTCTTCACCAAATAAAAATTTATCTTCACCATATTTGTCGGTTCTCTTATTCGTATATTCAGAGGCAAATTGGTGGATAAGGTAGCCGTGAGCTCCATGAAGTTCAATCGTATCAACGCCAGCCTTTACTGCACGTTCAACACCGTCACGGAACATTACTACCATTTCTTCAGCTTCTTCAGTTGTTAATTCGTGAGGTGTTTTAAACTGATCATTAAACAGGATCGGCGAACAAGAAACGGGGTCTGGAGCGTCTTGTGCTTTACGTCCAGCATGACCTATTTGAATACCAACCTTTGTTCCATATTTATGACATTCATCGATAATTCGTTTAAAAGCAGGGATGTGCTCATCACTCCAGATGCCTAAACATTGATCAGAAATCCGACCACGCGGTTCAACATTCGTCATTTCAATAATAATAAATCCAGTTCCGGCAATCGCTCGGCTTGTGTAATGTACAAAATGCCAATCAGTAGGAATACCATCCTTATTTAAAGCAGAATATTGACACATTGGTGGCATAACGACTCTATTTTTTAATTCCATCCCTTTATATGTAAAAGGTTCGAAAAGCTTTGACATAGGTACCACTCCTTATTTTCATATGTATTACAAGTTTAATAGTAAAGTATTTTTTAGAATTGGTCGAGTATATTACTTTAATTTTCGAAATACGTCTTAAAGTGATAGGGTAAATTGTCTAATTATATAAATAGAAATGGCACAGTAACAATTCCATTGATTTCATAGAATTTCTTATATATTATTAACGTTGGTACATAAAATAATGAGAAATGAGGGGCTAACATGATTCAACGTACAGTACTTGTGAAATTTTCTGACACAACAACAACTGAACAATTACAAGAAGTCGTCAACCGTTTTAAAGCACTTAAAAATCATCTAACGGGTATTGTTGATCTTCAAGCAGGATTAAACATTGCAGAAAGAAATAAAGAATACCAAGTTATATTAATGGTCCGTTTTGAAGACCAAGGTGCTTTAGATGCGTACGTAGCTGATCCAGAGCATCAAGCTGTTGCTGCTTACATCAAAGAAGTAGGCAGACTAGATAGTATAGGTGTTGATTTCGAATTGTAGGTTCGATGTAAAAGAATTCCTTTGACAAGGTGTCTTGTTTCGCAATTGGTGCGGACCAGCATTGTTATTTAATAACATATTATGCAAAAAACGCATGTGATTTCTACCGAGAAATTCATGCGTTTTCGCTTCTAAACAGACATTTGCACTTGTGAATAAATTCATTAATCTTAAATCAATTGCTAAATCGATCCTATTAACGTTGTTCCAAACGTCTAATTCTTTCATCTAAATCAGGGTGAGAGGAGAATAGTTTCATTACTCCGCCTTTACCACTGATCTTCATCGTTTGGATAGCTGAGTCGTCCGTTCGGTCACTTACATTAGCACGATCGACGTACGCTTTTAATGATCGAAGCGCATGAGCCATTTTATCACGCCCTGCTAAATCCGCACCACCACGGTCTGCGTGGAATTCCCGATAACGAGAGAATGCCATAACCACAAGGCTTCCAAGAATAGAGAATAGAATTTGGAAAATAATAATAGCTGCAAAACGGACAATAACCTGCATTTCTGATCGCACTAACCGCGATACGAGAATCGCTGCGATTCGGGAGAAGAAGACAACAAATGTGTTTACAACACCTTGCAGCAACGTCATCGTCACCATATCACCGTTTGCTACATGTGCCACCTCATGAGCAATAACACCTTCAACCGCATCGTCATCCATAACATTAAGAAGGCCCGATGAAACTGCAACGAGTGA
Organism: Alkalihalobacterium alkalinitrilicum; assembly: GCF_002019605.1. Taxonomy (NCBI): domain Bacteria; kingdom Bacillati; phylum Bacillota; class Bacilli; order Caryophanales; family Bacillaceae; genus Alkalihalobacterium; species Alkalihalobacterium alkalinitrilicum. The sequence continues at coordinate 1,189,444 of NZ_KV917368.1, forward strand.
TCGTTTTTTCGAAGGACCTGTCGCAAATGCATTCACCTCAGGAGATTGATAGATTCCAACCTCAGGCATATGCGTCAAGCCAGCTGCACGTGATAGACGATGAACTTTTTCAACAACGCTACGTTCTTGTGCAGATAATGAACCATTTGGATCAAGCACATTGACTTTCATCATTTTCTTGGCAATCCATCTTGACATCGCCAAAGAGATAAATGAACCTGTGAAACCTACGAGTATACTAAAGACTCCTAACCCGATGAAATCAATTCCTAACCCAGGCCCCCCCGTATCAAACGGACCACCAATGTCTGTATACATTGTAATTATTGACCAGACGATCACAATTGTCGTCAGAACTAGTATGTTTGTTAAAACAAATAACAATAATCGTTTCCCCATCATTGTCCTCCTAATTCATAGTATAGATATCTATTTTACCATGTTTTAATGAAGAAATATTGAAGAAATATATTTTAATTGTCTTAGTACTTTTTCTACTATCTTCCTTATCATGGGTATGATTTTTATTTAATAGGTCGTAATCTAGGAGTTTACTTTTTTACCGTGTCGGTTGTCTCTTCCAACCACTTTACTTTGTATAATAACTTGTGAAACATTACCAAAAAATATCCCACATTTTTAAAGTATAATATTTAGGGGAGCGAAATATATTGATGTTTTTTGAGTCTTTTTTTTGTTACTAGAACTGTCGGTAAATGGGAGTAAAGTGTATGGACAGTGAATGATGTATTTTTTAAATTCCGACAAAGAATGTTTCAAAAAATATGAACATCGCCAATTGTTAATATGGAAAGGGGCAAAGTACATTGAAACAAAGCAAAGCATTATTTGTAGTCTTCATAGTTGGTTTACTAATTTCTCAGTCTTTCCTCATTCAACTTTCATCTGTACAAGCTTCAACAGATAAAGATGGGAAATATATCCAAATGGATGATTTGGAAGAATATGAAGCTATGATTTGGTTGGATATATCAAAAGTAACAGAACGTTCGGCAACGGTAAAATTTTATACAGATTATAGCAGTCAAATCAGTAACCGTTATAAGCTGTTTTTGGACAATGAATTAATACTAGTAGATTCCGATTTTCAAGAAGGGAGCTACTCCTTTCGTAATTTGGATCCTGGAACTACTTACGAGGTAAAATTTGCAGCTTATGATCGAAATGATAAGGTCATAGAGGAAGTCTCTCATTCTTTTAGTACATGGGATGAGCCGACTGGAGATATTGTCGAGATTCCTGATCGTAATTTTTATTTATCAATTGTAGAGAATTTAGGGATTGGCGACCGTTCGATAAGAACATCCGATATGGAGAAATTAAGTATTTTAGACGCAGGAAACAGGGGGATTTTCGACCTAACTGGCATCGAGTACGCACAAAACTTAACATTTTTTAATCTACCCAATAATCAAATAGCAAATATACAACCATTAGAAAGCTTAACAGAATTAAAGAGATTGAATTTAAGTGGAAACGAATTAACTACGCTCGATTCTCTAGCCCATTTAAAACAGTTGGAGCATCTTTCTGTTGTTAATCACTCAACTTTCGCACCTAGAAAAATGTGATTCGTTTAACTAGCTGTAAGGCTAGTAACCGTTGAAGTATGGTCATTGACAGGAAAAAAATGCATAAAAAAACACCTCAACGTTTGGTATAGTTGATTTGTCTAGAATCACATAACCATACAGAAGAGGTGTCTCCTATATGATAGCGAATAATGACCAAAATAAGCAACTACCAAATGAATTAACATCCACATTTAAAGAATTAAAGGTACTAAAACATTTAAGAAAAGCTGGTATTACAAAGTCTTTTGGCTTTTCTTGTGCCTACCTATTTAAATTGATTTTTTGTTTGATCTTTGAAAACAAGAACTGGTTTAGAACCCTTGATAGTAAAAAATCTACCGATTTCCCTGCCAAAGATACGGTCTATCGTTTCTTGAATCAGTCTACATTTGCATGGAGAAGGTTTTTGCTTAATCTCAGTGCTTACACAATTGGGAAGGTAACTAAGCTAACGAACCATAATCGTCCAAAAGTGCTTATTTTTGATGATTCTTCTTATGATCGCAATCGGAGTAAATCAGTAGAACTCTTAGCGCGTTGTCACGATCACTCTTCTCAGAAAGTGCGCTTCTTTAAAGGATTTCGAATGCTTACTCTTGGTTGGTCAGATGGGGCCACATTCATCCCAGTTGACTTTTCTTTATTAAGTTCTAAAAAGAGCCAGATCAACGGAATATCTGACAAGATAGACAAGCGTAGCTCTGGGTATAAGCGGCGTCTTGAAGCCCTTCAAGCAGCACCAGAACAGATGCCTGATATGATTAAACGCGCCATGCAGGCTGGGATCGATGCCTCTTATGTGTTGATGGATAGTTGGTTTACCCATCAACCGCTCATTAAGAATATCAAAGAACAAGGACTAGACGTGATAGGTATGGTTAAGAATTTGAAGCAGCGTTACCTCGTAAAAGATGAGCGTGTTAGCCTAAATGAACTCTATCGTATAGCTACACCAGTCAAAGGAAAGAAAGGGCTCCTTCGTTCCATCCATACTACCCAAGCGAATGGTGTACCAGTCAAAGTAGTCTTTGTTCGAAATCGCAATAAAAAGAGTGAGTGGCTAGCCATTTTGAGTACCGACTGTACGCTAAGTGATAAAGAAATCATCCGTATTTATGGTATACGGTGGGATATTGAAGTCTTTTTCAAAACAACAAAATCCATATTAAAACTCCAAAAGGAGTTTCAAGGTCGTTCGTACGATTCCCTAATCAGTCATACAACGATAGTCTTTGCAAGATATATCGTGTTGTCCTGGCAAAATAGATGTAGTACAGATGAACGAACGTTAGGTGGAATCTTCTATGAACTTTGTGATGAAATTAGTGATCTCGATTGGGCTGTCGCTCTACAGCAATTAATCGAGCTCCTTGAAGATACCTTGAAAAGGAGCAATAAAAAGATACAAAAATTAATTAAAAGTCAATTACAACATTGGATTGCGGGCTTGCCTAGCTATATCAAGGCGTACCTGCCTATTTCAGTCTGAGAAAGTTGAGTTAATAATAATATCAACTATATTGAAGTTCTTATAGAATTACCGAAGTTACAGTTTGTTTCATTGCTTAATAATCCTCTTGACTTCACGGATGATCGAGCCGTTACGGCGTTAGATGTTATAAATAGGTTAGAGGATCAAGGTGTAAGTGTCGAATATGGAAATGAAGATTTTGAAGGAGAACTTCTTCCTATCGATGTAAGTATTAAAGAAGTTACTGATGACACTGCTATCATTTCATGGTTAACTGAAGCATATTATGATCAATATGTTTTATATTTAGATGGACAAGAACTAGAAAGCTTTCATGGGGATCAAGATACTGTATTCGAACTAACTTATTTACAACCATCTAAAGAATATACAGTGAAAGTAGAAGGGTTTGACCGTGATAGGGTCAGTAAAGCAGTAGGTGAGAAAACTTTTAAAACTTCAGGGGCGGCTAGCACTGAGGATGAAGTAGAATTTATGGACTCGAGCCTTGAGCAAGCGGTTCGTAACGAATTAGGAATTTATAATCGGGGTATCAAAGAAGTTGATATGGAAGAATTATATTATTTACATATTTCCAGTCAAGGCATCAGGGATTTAATGGGACTACAATGTGCTCGTAATCTGCAATGGCTGTATGCCTACGGAAACGAAATTTCCGATTTAACTCCTATCATTAATTTAGAACAGCTAAGGAACGTAGACTTAGGTCAAAATCAGTTAGTGGATATAAGTGGTCTAGAACTAATCACTAACATCACTAGCGTATTTTTATATAACCCGATTGATTATTCCCAGGCTTCAAATCAAACTAGCATAAGGACATTGTTAGCAAATGGTGTTGATGTATACTTTGATAACTCTATAACGAATGGTTTAAATGTCTCATCAGAGGACAGTTTTGATACTATTGTTATCGAGTGGTCACATCACTTTGAAGGTGCTAGTCAATACGAGCTATTCTTAAATGGAAAACTCATCGATCAACTAGCTTTGGACACCAATTCATATACTTTCGATAATCTTAATCGAGACCACATGTATGTTATTGAACTAAGTGTCATTAACCAAAACGAGGAAGCGATCGGACACTATATAGGACAACATTATACTCATTTTACGTATAACGTTTATATCACAAATGAAACGGAAAGTTCGGCAACTGTCAATTGGTCGTATCCTTCATCCATCACGAAAGTCGCATTATTTCTTGAAGATGAAAAAGTTGCTACAGTCGATGCTGCTGAACAATCACACAGGTTTAAAAATTTAGCGGCAAATCGTGATTACACTCTTTTAGTCCAGGCATTAGATCAAGACGGTCAGGTAATTGGAGAACACTACGACAAATTTACGACAACATCACCACCATCTGGTGAGATTGTTAACATACCCGATCAAAATTTAGAACAATTGTTAAAAGAACAATTAAGTATTGACGACCGTGAATTATATGAAAGTGATTTGGAGCGTCTCACTTACCTTTATGGAAATTACAGAGGAATTGAAGATTTAACAGGTTTAGAGAAAGCTGCAAATTTAGAAGATTTATTTTTATGGAATAATCGTATCACTGATTTAAGTCCGCTCAAAGAATTAAGTCAGTTAAGGCATTTAGAACTTAGAGAAAGCGAACTTACAGATCTTAGTCCTTTGTCGGAATTAAGAAAGCCTAAAAACGTTAACTATTATCCATTCTAATGTTAGCTCGTTAGAACATGTTACCTCTGAACTTACTCACTTAAATATTAGTTATTCAAAAGTGGAAGATTTGGATGAATTAAAAAGGTTTACTAATTTACGACAGATCAATTTATCTGGTCTGAAATTAGAAGACCTATCTTTTTTACAAGATCACCCTCATATAGAGGCTGTTAATATTAGTCATAATCCGATTGATGATATTACAACCCTCCTTGATCTTGAAAATCTTATGTATGTACGATTAGCAAATACTGGGGCAGATCTGACAATAGACTCCGAAACAGGTGCAATCATCGAGCAACTTAAGGAACAGGGTGTTTGGGTAAGCACAGAGGACTACTTTTCGCTTGATGTTAAAGATAAACAAATAACTGAAACATCCGTTACTCTTGAATGGGAAATAAAGCACATTGGAGATGGCGTTGGTGGGATTATGCATACTGAAGTTTATTTAGATGGCAAACAGGTTGAAATATTGGAGCTAGATGAAACTCAGTACACACTATCTAACCTTGAGCCTGGAATGGAGTATTCTGTTGAGTTATCGGTTTCTGTTCACGGTGAGCCTGATGCTAATTCAACCTTGATATTAACGACATTAAGCTACGAAATGAATGAAACTGAACATCCTAGTACTAACGGAAAAAAACAAAAGAAGGAAAATCTGCCAAACAACGCGAATAGACAAGATTGGTTACATGGACATCCAGCACATAATAATAGTCAAGCCTTAAACAGGTTAAAAGAACTAAACACAAACAGTGTTCTTATTCGTAAATAAAAACAGAGCTGACCCAATAGGTTTTCTACAACCTTTCGGGTCAGCTTTTTGTTGTTTCTATTATCCTAGCTAGAGGAATACCGTTCATTTAGTCTCTGATTACGTTAAAAAAGAAAACTTAAGAAAACCTTAAGATTTTTCCTAAGAGAATGTTAAGGTTTTCTAACTACAATGATGATAGTTTAAGAAAATGAAATGATATACTACAGAAAGGAGAGTGAGAGAAGATGAATCCATATAACATACTCGTTGTTGATGATGAAAAAGAAATTCGAGATGCAATTGAAATTTACTTAAAAAATGAAGGAATTACCGTGATAAAAGCGCAAGACGGGATTGAAGCGATTGAAAAGCTCCATGAACATTCCATCCACCTTATTTTACTAGATATTATGATGCCACGACTTGATGGTATTTCCACTGCATTTAAAATTCGCGAGGAAAAAAACATTCCCATTATTATTTTAAGTGCAAAAAGTGAGAGCACTGATAAAATTTTAGGTCTTCAAGTGGGTGCGGATGATTATGTAACCAAACCGTTTAATCCGCTGGAACTTATCGCTAGAGTTAAATCACATTTGAGAAGGTATATGTCACTCGGAACGTACGAAGGCATTTCTAAAACAATCAATTTGAATGGGCTAACTTTAGATCCCGAAGCGAAAGAAGTGACCGCTCACGGTGAAGTTGTTAAATTAACTCCGTTAGAATACAAAATTTGTGAGCTGCTCATGACAAATGCTGGACGGGTGTTTTCCATCCTTGATATTTATGAACGAGTTTGGAAAGAACCTAGTTATAATGCGGAAAATACGGTCGCTGTTCATATAAGAAAAATTCGTGAAAAAATAGAAATCGATCCTAAAAATCCAAGATATTTAAAGGTGGTATGGGGTATTGGATACAAAATGGAAAAATAGAATCATTGTTATCATTTGGCTCTTATTATTTACGTACGGTGTAAAAGGACTTTATACCGGAGCTTCTATATTACCTTATGAAACTGACTATTTAAAAAGTGATTACTTTCAGACCCATCAATTTGAAGAACAGTTTAATGACTTTATCGATTATTTAAGCTTTTTTGAACTTAGCGAAGTTACAAAAGAAGAGATGAAAAATGCCATTTCTGTAACCGACCAAGAAATAGAAGAGCACAGATACCGCTACGGTAACTTAACAGAACAAGTAGAAAGTATTACCGATCAGTATGAAGATCAAATCCAACAAGCACTTGCTGAAGATAATGAAGAAATTGCAGAGATTTATATTACAGAAAGATATCGGAAAGTGAAGGACATTACGAAAAATTTCCAAGATGACGACCATGTTCGCGAAAAAATAATAGCCGAAAAAGAACAGCAAATCGATGAGCATTTTAAAGAGATTGAAATAGAGCGACCACGTTTTTTACAATACAAAAGCATGTTTACTTATTATTTAACGGACGCAGTTACGGGTAAGGTTTATACGAATCTCAGCGAAAATGATGTGGTAGAAGACGTCATGAACAAAGAGCAGATGTTATTTATTCGTTCTTATCCAACATCTGATAATGGATACTTCGTTTCAAACGACAATTATATTTTTCGCTTCGGTTATGTTGAGGGTCTAGATCACTCTGTTTTTTCTGATGAAAAGGCAGCATATTCGGGTCATATTGGTGTTTCTAAAGCTACACAATCTTCAAATCCAATCGTCCAGCAATATTATAACCACAAGCAAAAGCATATCGCTTTATTATTGTACTTACTATCTAGCGTACTCATTTTTGCTTTAAGTTTGTATTTTTATAAAAAGGCGAACATTGCTGAGAAAATCTCGTTTGACCAGTGGAAACCATATTATGACCGTATTCCGCTAGATATTAAAATTATTAGTTTTCTTGTGAGTGTAATCATTACCCTCACCGTTTTATTGTCCTTTAATGTGAATAGCTATTTTGACCATAATGTATTTTATATTATTAAAGAGAGCGTTATTGCTTTAGTATTTTCAGCATTATTATTAACACTGACGGTTGGACAAGGGAAGTTTCTGCTACAAGAAATGAAAAAAATTCAAAATGGAAAATTAGAATGGAAGAAAACCGTTGTTTATTATTGTTTTCAAAAAGCTAGTAACCTAGTTCATGAACTGTTTCTCGTTAGAAGCTTGGGTTATCAACTCATTGTATTGATCTTATTTATCGGTGGGAGTTTAGCATTCGCTTTCGTTTTATCTGTATTAAAGCCACACCTTTTACCATTGTTTATTCTTGCGTTTTTAGCTCTTTGTTCCTTCATATTACTATTTATCGTGCTCAAAGTTGCTTACCTTAATAAAATTATGAATGATGTTAATCAAGTTGCTAACGGAAATTTTACTCAAGATCTACCAATAAAAGGGAGATCTGTATTTGCTAAACTTGCTGCTGATATTAATACCATTAAACAAGGCGTGAAAATATCACAAAAAGAGCAAGCGAAAAGTGAGCGGTTAAAAACAGAATTAATTACTAATGTTAGTCATGATTTACGGACGCCTTTAACTTCGATCATTACGTATACTGAACTATTGAAAGGAACAGTAGATTTAAATGAAGATCAACAATCGTATGTTGAAATTATTGATCGCAAGTCAAAGCGACTCAAAGTACTGATTGATGATTTATTTGAAGCTTCAAAAATGGCCAGTGGTAATATCGACCTTGTAAAAGAAAGAATAGATATTGTCCAACTGTTGCAGCAAGCATTAGCAGAATATAGTGAGACATTTGAGCAATCTACAATACAATTACGAGTTAACAAACCTGATACACCTGTTTATGTTGTGGTTGACGGACAAAAAATGTGGCGTGTATTTGATAACCTTATTGGAAATATTGTTAAATACTCACTAGAACATACAAGAGTCTACATTTCATTACAAACGAAAAAAGATGAGGTAATAATTACTTTTAAAAATGTTACAAAATATGAACTTGGTGAGAATATTGATGAATTGTTTGAACGGTTTAAGCGAGGTGACACATCAAGATATACCGATGGTTCTGGACTTGGGCTTGCTATAGCCAAATCAATTGTAGACCTTCACAATGGTCAGTTAGATATCGATTTAGATGGGGACCTTTTTAAAGTAACCGTTACAATTAGTACTAGATAACATTTTGTAGAATCCTCAATCCATTGTTGGGGGTTCATTTTTTTGAACTTTCATCTTTACTCACTAGTGTTGCATTAAAAGAAACGAAATATTTAAAATACTATAAATCTTCAATTATTGATTGATTTGGATACAAAAAAATCCTTTACAATGGAAGTACAGGTGGTTCCTGTCCAAATCCAAAAGTAAAGGATATCAGCTATGGACAAGAATACACGATTATCTTCATTTGGTAAATGGGTTGCGCCCATAAATATAAAACTTTTTGATGAACAAGTTGAAAAGTATCAACTTGATAAGTACACAAAGAAGCTAAAAACACTCTCTTTTACTAAGCTTTTTCTTTATGCTCACTTAAATCAAATGGAAAGTCTCCATGATCTTAATACAGCACTGGCTGATGAGAAGTTACAGAAAGAACTTGGATTTAAATCAATCAGTGTCTCTCAGCTTTCTCGTAAGAATAGAGCGATAGACCCTGAGTTTTTATCAACTATCTTTCTTGAACTTGTACGTCTGATTCACCTCAAGACAGAAAAACGAAAAGCCATCCGACCGATTAAAATCATTGACTCTAGTACGATGCCACTCAATCTTACTCGTTGTCAGTGGGCCAAATTTCGAAAGACTAAAGCTGGCGTAAAACTTCACCTTAGGTTAGTTTACGTGGATCAGGAATTGGCATACCCAGAAAAAGCCATTATCACAGATGCTTCGGAACACGACCGAAACCAACTTGAAATACTCGTTGATGATAAAGACGCCATGTACGTGTTTGACCGCGGGTATGTTGATTATGAACGATTTGATCGTTATACAGATGATGGTATCTTTTTCCTATCCAGACTAAAGAAAAACGCAGTTATTCGAGAGATTGAAACGTTTAACATTCCAGAAGGTAGCCCAGTAACATCAGACAAAATGGCCTATATCGGCACAACACAAAAGCGATGTGAAAATGTGTTTCGTATTATTGAAACCGTTGATTCAAAAGGACAATTACTACGCTTGATTACCAATCGCTTCGATTTAACAGCTGAAGAAATTGGAGATCTATACCGTTCAAGGTGGGCAATTGAGCTCTTTTTCAAATGGTTAAAACAGCACGTAAAAATTAAAACTTTTTTTGGTTATAGTGAAGAAGCAGTTCACAATCAACTGTTTTTAGGACTGATTACGTACTGCCTTAGTGTACTTATCCAACTAGAAATCAAAAGTAAGCAAACACTTTTACAGATCACTCGATGGTTGAAGAGAACTTTATGGCGGCCAGTCCATGTATGGTTCAGTTATATTAGTCCCAAAGGGATTCCGTAAGAACTTTACTAGCTGACCGTCACTTAAGAACTAAATGTATAATTTTACCAAATGGACAGTACCACCTTTCGCTTGGTGTTGTCTTTTTAGCTCATTTGCCACGAAGTGCAAAATACAGAATATTCTAACTTATAGAATGCAGTTTTATGCAACACTAGTAATCTTTACTATAAAAATATTCAGAAACCATGCAAAAAGTAAGACAATCAATTGAACATGCAAAAAAAAGAAAATGGATTTGTGATGGAAATCACTTTGATTCAAATAATCCACTCTTATACTTAGTATTGTAAAAACATAGGAGGGGATATGAATGACACTAAAAACGAACATCGGGTATTTACTTCTGTTATTAGGAGTATTTTTCCTTGTTGCATGCGGCGAGCAAGGTACTACAGTGAGTACAGATACAAATAGTGAAGAAAATAGGCAAGAGGTTTCTGAAAAAGAAATTGCAAATCAAAAAGTGGATATGGTGAAGGATGATATCGAGGAGGAGTACATTGTCGCAGTGGCCAATGAAAGAGAAGAAACCCTTTCGATCATTTATTTTCCTGAAGAAAGACATGAAAAAATTCAGCTAGAAGGACAAGCACATAATCTAGAAATAAATAAGGAATCACAATTATTATGGGTAACGATTAATCCACCCCATGGACATGGTGATGACGCTGGGCACAGACATAGCCACGACTCTGATGAAAACGAAGAACACGGTCATGATGAGCACAAAGAAGAAAAAGTGGTCGCGTATGATTTACAGACGTTAGAAAAAGTCTTCGACTAGATGTTGGTTCTTACCCGAATGGTATTTCTGTCAATTAGCAGTATAGACCAATACCCGAAATTAACAAAAGGCTTGAGGATTCTCAAGCCTTTTGTATTGCAATAAATAGATGATACTTTAGATTATTTTAATTCTCAAAAAGCACCTGACCCACCACCGCCGCCACCAGTTCCACTACTCGAACTAGAGCTTCCACTGCTAGTCGTGCTTGCTGCTGATTGAGAAGCCGAATGAAAATTTGAAGATGCCATAGGCCCAATGTAGACAAACGAAGACATATCTGCTGTTTGGTTATGGTCAACCGTTCGATGTGGTGGTGTGAAAGCTTTGGTTAATTCTTCGTTTTTTTTCACTAATGATTTTTGATTTATTCCTAGTCCGTAAATATAAGCGCGCATTCGCTCATCTTCTGACCACTGTTCCCAATCTGATTGTGTAATCACGTTAAAACGGTTTCTAAACTCTTTCCATTCGTTAGCAATCCTCAAACCTTCATAAGTCTTAGGCATATACGCAATGGCGTAGATGATTGTGGTAAAGAACAATATGACGGTCGCAAGAAGTGGGCCAAACAGGCCAAAGATAGGGAATAGAATAATAAACGGAAGTAAGATTAAACTGGAAACACCAATGGCTATTCGGTATTTTGATTTATTTTCATATAGAGAATATTCATTAACTTCTTTTCTTACAGCATGCATCCAACTCGTTTGAAACATAGAGTATTTATCATGATTTTTCTTCTTTTTGGTATAGGATTTTAAATCGCTAAAACAAAACTCACCATTTCCACCCATTTTTTCAAACAACCAAGTGATTAACAATTTTTCATGCAATAAATTAGTATTTCGTTCGATCAATTTAAAGCAGTGATCAGACACTTTTTTTACATAGCCCTGTCGTACCAAATCAAGTAACCCTGCAGCCATCGCTTGAGGGGGAAGCTGTTTATGGTTAGTAAAATAAATCGTAGCTGGTAAGCTTAACATTTGCTTGGGTAAGGACTTAAATATTGATCCTTCTCGTTGGATCGCTAATCTTTTATTACGGACCTTGATCCAATCTTTAATGAAGAGAAGTAGTAGAATAATAGTAAAAACAGGAATCCCGATGTTGGCAATCGTAATTAAACTATCACGTTTCGCAACACGTGATTCAGCTTTCATGATTAACTCTTCTTGTGCATTTAGAACTTCGTCTTTCATTAACTTATTTATGGGTTGACTACTGGTCAAAAATAGAGATTGATCATAAGCGACTCGGATGTCACCATTACTGCTACTTGGAACTGTACCATAATCAAATCGTACAGACCCATCAGGTTGAATCATTTCTTTATTAAAAGCCTCATCGTATCCAAAGGCAATGACGTCACTCGTTGGTTCTGGAGGATGAACCGTGATCGATAGTTTCTCGTAGGTTGATTGATTTCGTTTATCGAAAAACGGCCAATAAAACTGTGCAATATCTTGATAGATCTCTACACCATTTTCAATCGTATAATGTAAAGTCACCATAATTATTTCATCTTTTCCTTGGCGGTGAACCCGGAATAGGTGGTCTTCATGATCAACGACTAATGTCTTTCCTCCTTCTGAAGCAGAAAATTGTGTAATGGCAGTACCTTCTTTAGGAACAATTTCACGGATGATTCCATTAAATTCTCCATCGAATTCATATGTAAAAGTTTCTTCTACTTCAACAAGGCCGTTATCCTGAAGGTAAGCGTTAATGTCTACATTTGAAATCGAATAATCTACTGCAAAAATAGGGTAGGGGAATAACAAAAATAAGGCAAATATCATCACTGTACAAACCCATTTTTTCTTCAAATACGTCACCTTCTTTCAAATTAATATACGGTTGGTCCTGATATAAGTTTCAAAAATATCGGAAATAATCTTACTAAGATGTATAATTCTCACTTTGGGATTGACAGTGCAAAAAATCTTATGGTATATTTATCTCGAATTAAAGATAATTTAAATCAAGATATCAAAAAGAAATATAATAGATTAGCCATATACTGGAGGAGAACTAGATGAACGAGCTAAAAGGATTACACCATGTAACAGCAATTACGAGTAGTGCGGAAAAGAACTATGAATTTTTTACGTATGTCTTAGGAATGCGTTTAGTTAAGAAAACGGTTAATCAAGATGATATTCAAACGTATCATTTATTTTTTGCAGACGATAGAGGGAATGCAGGAACCGATATGACGTTCTTCGATTTTCCTGGTATCCCTAAAGGAGTACACGGTACAAACGAAATATATAAAACATCATTCCGTGTACCTACCGATGCCGCTTTAGAATATTGGGTTAAACGTTTTGATCGCTTAGACATAAAACATACAGGCATCAAAGAACAATTTGGTAAAAAGACACTATCTTTCGTTGATTTTGATGACCAGCATTATCAGTTGATCTCAGATGAATGGAATAAAGGTGTGGAATCAGGTACCCCATGGCAAAAAGGACCGATTCCATTAGAATTTGCTATTACTGGTCTAGGACCACTTTTCGTCCGAGTAGCTAACATTGATTTCTTCAAAGAAATGCTAGAAAAAGTTCTATTGTTTAAAGAAATTGATCAAGATGGATCGTTCCACTTATTCGAAGTGGGGGAGGGAGGAAATGGCGCACAAGTAATAGTAGAATATAACGCTGTACTTCCTCCAGCTCGTCAAGGGTTTGGAACAGTTCACCATGCTGCTTTCCGAGTGGATGACCGTTCTGTTTTAGAGGAGTGGGATTCACGCTTACGTGGTTATGGGTTTCAAACATCTGGGTTTGTCGATCGTTTCTTTTTTGGTTCTTTATATTCAAGAGTCGCTCCACAAATTTTATTTGAATTTGCTACCGATGGTCCAGGGTTTATGGGTGACGAACCGTATGAAAACCTCGGCGAAAAATTATCGTTACCGCCATTTTTAGAACACAGACGAGAAGAAATTGAAAAATACGTGCGTCCAATCGATACCGTCCGAAGCACAAAAGAGTTTACAAAAGAGTAAATCCTAAGAATTTTAAAGTTCGTATGAAGGGATAGCTATCAATTGTGATGGACTATCCCTTATTAGAAACGAACTCGCACTATATTCATTTATAGATCTACTTTAAGTCTATTATTCTCTTATTATTTGATAGAGTTGCAACATCTCTTTTTGATTGAGAATTTTGGGTACTGGGTAAAGTGGATTGGCTTCTTTTAATGCTCGTTTTACCATTAGTGGAATGTCGGTATCTACTATGCCATTTACTTTTTTCGGTATATCCATATCATGGTTAAGTTTCTTAATAGCTTCTATAAATTTTCTTGCCTTTTGTGTCTTCGAATCATGTTCTTCTCCTATTCCGACTAGATCAGCTAATTCCGAGAGGTCGTTGCGAACTGAATCTCCATAATACTCCAGAACATAAGGTAGGATGATCGCATTAGCTAAACCATGGGGGATCGAATAAAAACCACCGAGAGTGTGTGCAATAGCGTGAACATTACCAACATACGCACGAGTGAACGCCATACCTGCCAAATAGGACGCTCTCTGCATTTTTTTTCGTGCCTCAACATTTGTTCCGTTTGAATAAGCCTCATAGAGATTTTCAAAGATTAATTTTACTGCTTCTATACTATATCGTCTTGTTTCATCCGTGTTACTTCGGCCAATATACGCTTCAATCGCATGAGTCAAAGCATCCATGCCCGTGGTTGACGTGATATGCTGCGGTAGGTTAATAGTAAGCATCGGATCAAGTACAGCCACATCAGGGATAAGTACGGTATCATTAATCGCATATTTTTCATGTGTCTTACTGTCAGATACGACCGCGGCAACTGTAGCTTCGCTTCCTGTACCAGATGTTGTTGGAACAACAAAAAGGGGAGGGGTCTCCTTTTTAACTTTTAATTGCCCTTTCATTTGTTCGATCGTTTTATCAGGTCTTGCAACACGTGCACCTACAGCTTTGGCACAATCGATTGGAGAACCACCACCAAAAGCTATAATGCACTCACAATTGTTTTCATAATAAATTTTTAATGCTTCTTCAATATTATCAATGGTTGGATTGGGTACTGTTTTGTCATATACAATGAAATTAACTTCTACTTCTTCTAAACCTTTTAGTAACCCATTAATTAATCCGATATCTGTAATTCCTTTGTCTGTTATAATCAAAGCACAATTAATCTTTTTATTTTTAACTAGTTTCGAAAGTTCCTCTAAACTATTCTCTCCCTCTATTAATTCAGGCTGACGCCAAGAGAGAAAACGAGAAACAAATTTATAAGTCCATTGATACATTCGACAATAAACTTGATACATAACAATAGCTCCCTATTCCATAATATAATTGTCATTCCCATACCTTTTATCCCGCAACAACTGGCAGTAATACCCTCACTTCAAGACTTCGAGGAATCAAAGAAGGGTAAGTGGGGGATAGACTGCCAGTAAGTGCCCGATTGGTTTAACTAACCATCAGTGGGAGAAGAGGAAAACCTCCACTGATGGAAGTTTCACTTTATTATATTAATACCTTTTTATGTTTGAAATTACAATATATTCTATAAATGATGAAGAGACTAATAAGAAAAACAGCTAATAATTTATGAATTTACAATAAATTGGAGCCAGATAATAGTAAGGTAAATAAGGTGAATAGTATTAAAATACCTATTAATTTAGATGTTATTTGGCTTTTGTTTGCCGTAGGTTTTCAAAGGTTTATGGAATTTTTTGTTAAAATAGTAGTAAGGGTTCTTGAACTAACGGAGCACTTGTTAGTTCAAGAAACTATCGAATTTATAAATAAAAATAAGCTTTTATGGGAGGAAAAATGACAAATATAAACAATAGCATTAAATATTTGAATTATCTTAATTTACAATTAGAGAAACCATCATATAAGTATTTAGAACAGATTTGTAATGCACAATTAAATACATTTCCATTTGAAAATATCAGCAAACTACTATATTTTAGAAATCATAATTATAATAATTTTGAAATGCCTTCATTTGAGAAATTTACTAAGAATTATAGCGAATACAACTTTGGAGGAACATGCTATATTTTAAACTCTAACTTAATGTTTTTGTTGAAGGAGTTAGGGTTTGATTGTTATCATGTTATGCTTGGAAATGAACACATGGGCATTATAGTAAAGATTGAGAATGAACGTTTTTATGTTGACTGTGGTGCTGCTGCTCCATTTTTTAAACCAGTTTGTTTTGAGAATGGTATCCAAAACATAACTCATTTTGGTAAGGATAAAGTATATTTATTATCAGTAGAGCCAAAAAGTAATAGATATAAATATGTTCGCTATACTAATGGTAAACAAAACGGCAAAACATGGCACTTTAATTCGCGACAAGAAGTTAAAGTTAGTGATTTTCATGAAGTGATAGAAAAATCGAATAAGCCTAATGCCCTATTTATGTCTATTTTAAGATGCCAACTATATCAAACTGGTAAACAAAGAAGTGTTTCATTAGTAAATAATAAATTCGGTATTCGCTATTCTAGTGGTGAAACAGTTGTCAAGACATTATCATCAACAGAGGAAATTAGTAAAGTCCTTTTAGAAGAATTTAAGTTACCAAAGTTACCAGTAAAAGAAGCTATTGAAGTTTTAAAGACAATAAATATAGACATTTTTGCAGAAAATGCAAATTAGATATTCAACTAAAAGGTGCTTTGATGAAACAAGAAAAGTTTATACAAAGTGAAGTTTTTATATTATTTATCATTGTATAATGGAATTTTGTTTTGCATTTGTTAAAATATACTTTGAGCTATTTTTACATAACAACTATTGAAAAGGGTGTTTTCATGGATTTTTTACAAACAAAACAATTAATACAAGAAAGAAGAAGTGTGCGAAAGTTCCAGGACAAGCCTGTAGACAAACAAGATATCATCGATATTTTAGACTGTGCCAGATATGCACCTTCTGATACAAACTCACAAACTTGGGAGTTTATCGTTATAACGAATCAAGACAAAATTAAAGAGATTGAAGACATGACATGGGCCGCTCTTCACGAAAAAGCACAAGAAGCGACAGAAAAAGGGCAGGAAAAACCTGCTAAACTTCTCGTTCGCTCTTTTGGTCCATATGCGACAGCGTTCTCTGAAGCGCCAGTTCTTATCGTCTGTTTAGCAACTCCTTATGAATCAAAATTTAAAGAAAAGATTTTTGATCCCATTGGATTTGTAGAAGATGCAGTCTGGACAGAAGAAGGAATTAAAAGTAGTTGTTTAGCTGCCCAAAATTTAATGTTAGCTGCTCATTCAAAAGGACTAGGTACTTGTCCAATGACAGGCCCTGTATTACTCGCACAAGACAAGCTTCGTAGTTACTTAAACATCGAAGAACACAAAGAAATCAATATGGTCATTTCTCTAGGTCATCCAAAAGATCAGCCAAAGAAAATGCCAAGAAAAGAAGTCGATGAAATCGTTACTATTATAGAGTAAGGTTGCAATAGCCACAGTGAGATTCGTTCAAAAAATGATTTTTCATGTAGAACAGCAAAACTATAAATATTTTAGGATATTCATCAAGGATGGTCATGTGACTATCCTTTTTTATTATAAATTCCGACTTTTTAAAATTTTTATACTGGTTGGAATAAAATTTTTCCAAAAGAAGAAGGGATAACATTAAATGAAGAGAAATAAATATAGTGGAAGTAAAATAGGTTTTACTGCCAATTGTCGCAAAGAAAATACTGAAAATTCAATTACCAGTAACAATAGTTAATATTTGAAAGGAGATGGAGAGAAAGATGAACCAGACAGAATTGAAAACGCTTAAAAATTTTATTGGTGGAGAATGGGTAGAGTCTAAAACTGACAAAATAGATGAGGTTTATAATCCAGCCACAGGTGAGGCAATTGCGTACGTTCCTATCTCTACATATGAAGATCTAGATTTAGCGGCAAAAACAGCGAAAATAGCCTTTAAGGAATGGAGAAACGTTCCTGTACCAAAAAGAGCACGTATCTTATTCCGCTACCAACAACTTCTCATTGAGCATTGGGAAGAACTTGCTCAGCTCATTACAAAAGAGAATGGGAAAAGTTATGACGATGCTTACGGTGAAGTTCAGCGCGGGATCGAATGTGTTGAATTTGCGGCAGGTGCCCCTACGTTGATGATGGGTGAACAACTTCCTGATATTGCAACTGGCATCGAATCCGGAATGTATCGTTATCCTATTGGTGTAGTAGGTGGGATTACACCGTTTAACTTCCCAATGATGGTTCCTTGTTGGATGTTCCCTTTAGCCATTGCTTGTGGAAATACATTTGTATTAAAACCTTCGGAGCGAACGCCGCTTTTAGCCAATCGCTTAGCTGAATTATTTAAAGAAGCTGGTCTTCCAGATGGCGTATTAAATGTCGTTCATGGTGCTCATGATGTTGTAAATGGGATCCTTACTCACAAAGATATTAAAGCGGTTTCATTTGTAGGTTCTCAACCTGTAGCTGAATATGTATATAAAACAGCTGCAGCAAACGGAAAGAGAGTTCAAGCGTTAGCAGGAGCAAAGAACCATTCTATCGTCATGCCTGATGCTGATTTAGATAGTGCGGTTACTAACATAATTGGTGCAGCATTCGGATCAGCAGGTGAACGTTGTATGGCATGCGCTGTAGTAGTAGCAGTTGGAGATGTTGCTGAAGAATTAATGATTAGGTTAAAAGCTGCAGCAGATGATATCAAAATCGGCAACGGCATTAATAAAGATGTCACGTTAGGTCCTGTGATCCGTGATTCTCATAAAGAGAAAACGATTAATTATATCGAGATCGGTGAAAAAGAAGGAGCTAAATTAGTTCGTGATGGTCGTCAAGATGAAGTGTCTGAAGAAGGGTACTTCGTAGGCCCAACGATTTTCGATAATGTTAAGCCAGGAATGAAAATATGGCAAGATGAAATTTTTGCACCAGTCTTATCGGTCGTTCGCGTTCAAGATCTTGATGAAGCGATCGAAATTGCCAACGAATCTGAATTTGCTAACGGAGCCTGCTTGTACACAGATAGTGCAAAAACAGTGAGGAAATTCCGTGAAGATATTGATGCTGGGATGCTTGGAGTTAACCTAGGGGTTCCTGCACCGATGGCATTTTTCCCATTCTCAGGTTATAAAAATTCCTTCTATGGAGATCTCCATGCAAACGGAAAAGATGGTGTAGAATTTTATACACGAAAGAAAATGCTTACAGCTCGGTACTAAACATAACAATACGTAGGGGAGGAACATGAAATATTATGCCGAGGAAAATTTCCTCCTCCTACGGAATAGACTTAAGAGGTGAAAGTTAAATGAGTGATTCTAGTGTTTTATTTGAAGTAGAAAATAATGTGGGTTGGATCCGTTTAAACCGACCGAATGTAATTAATTCACTAAATGCAGAAATGGTTGATTTACTATCTCGTCAATTCCTAGAGTGGAAAGATGATCCTACCGTATCATTAGTTTGTGTTAGCGGTGAAGGAGCTAAAGGGCTATGTGCAGGCGGAGATATGAGGGCATTATATGATTTAAGAGACTCCAATGTATTAAGTCTTGCACGTGAGTTTTTCTCAAAAGAATATTCGATGGACATTATGATACACGGATATCCAAAACCTGTTCTAGTCAATATGAATGGAATCGTAATGGGTGGTGGCGTTGGAATATCAGTCGGTGCCTCTCATAGAATTGTTACGGAAAAAACGAAGTGGGCGATGCCTGAGATGAATATCGGTTTCTACCCAGACGTCGGTGCAAGTTATTTTTTAAATCAGATGCCTGGATATACAGGTCGATATTTAGCACTAACTTCAGGAATTATTAAAGCAGCTGATGTTTTATACGCAGGTGCGGCTGACATTTATTTAAATAGTGAAGATTGGGAGAGTTTAACATCCGATATTGCAAGCACCGATTGGTCTACAACTGGAGTAGAAGAAAAGCTTACTACGATCTTACATAAATATAACCAACCAATCGATGTTGAACATTCAAGCCTAGCAAACAATCAAGAAAAAATAAATCAACATTTTTCCCATAATACAATGGAAAAAATTGTGGCATCTTTAGAAACAGAAGTGAAAAACGGGGATGAATGGGCGAAAGAAACGTTAGATATTTTGTTGTCAAAATCACCAACTTCTTTAAAAGTGACACTTCGACAGTTACAGCAAGGTGAAAACCAATCGATTGTTGATTGTTTCAAAATGGAATTTATTTTAGGGATGAATTTTATGAGCCTTCCAGATTTTTATGAAGGGGTACGTGCGGTCCTCGTTGATAAAGATCGCTCACCAAAATGGAATCCTTCCCGCTTTGAAGACGTTACAGAAGAAGATGTCTTAAAATTCTTTAAGTGGGAAAATGACAACGATATTTTAAAAAAATTCGATGCATTGGCATAATTTCGCTCATTCATGCTGATGGAATGAAAAAAATAGTTTACAAACATAGAGCTCACTCAAAAGACAGGTTAACAAGAGATATCTAAAGGATATTAAGGGAGATGGTATATTCATGAACGCTTTCTCAAGTGTTTACATGCCAAGAGCAATCTTTTATGGACGCGAATCGCTTAAGATGGTTGGAAAAGAGGCGCATTCAAGAGGAACTCATGCTTTGATTATTAGTGATCAAATTATGGAAAGCCTCGGTTATGTTAACGACTGTATTACGCACTTAAAAGAATCGAATGTATCTTACACTACGTATCTAGATGTTAATACTGAACCTACTGATATTTTTGTAGAACAAGCTTTGGATCTACTAAAAGAAAAAGAATGTGACCTCGTGATTGCTTTAGGTGGTGGAAGCTGTATCGATACGGCTAAAGCAGTGGCAGTGCTCGCAACAAATGGTGGAGATATTAGTGAGTACATGGGTAATAAGAGGTTAGCAAGCGAAAATCCATTACCATTAATCGCCATTCCAACAACTGCTGGAACAGGATCTGAAGCTACAGATGTTACCGTAATCACCAATACGAAGAACGATGTAAAAATGATGATCAAGCAAACAGCATTCCTACCCGAAGTTGCGATTGTAGATCCGTTGCTCACGGTTTCTTCACCAAAAAAAGTAACGGCTGCAACAGGAGTAGATGCATTATGTCATGCGATCGAGGCGTTTATTTCTAGAAAGTCACACTCGTTCACGGACAATCTAGCTTTATCTGCCATTCAATTAATCTTTGAAAACATTCGCAGCGCTTATGAAAACGGCGATGACCTGGAAGCACGCGAGAAGATGGCATTAGCTTCTATGCAAGCAGGAGTCGCGTTTTCAAATGCTTCCGTTTGTTTAGTACATGGCATGTCAAGACCGATTGGTGCGTTGTTTCATGTTCCTCATGGCGTTTCTAATGCCATGTTATTACCAGCTGTATTAGAATACAGTAAGGAAGAATGCATTGATCGTCTTGCTCAAATCGGTGCTGTTATATCTCCAGATTTGAAAAGCATAGCAAAAGAAGAAATAGCGAATCACGTAGTCAACGAAGTTAAAAAATTATGTGTAGATTTAAATATCCCTAATATGAAACAGTGGGGAATAGACCAACAAGCCTTAGATAAAGTCGTTCAAAAAATGGCTAAAGATGCTATCGCGAGCGGAAGTCCAGCTAATAACCCAAAAGTACCTGAAGAGCACGAGATCGTCGAATTATATTATCGTTGCTTCGACTATAATATGAGTGAAGAATTAAATATCTCTTAATAAATTTATTAAAAAAGGTTGGAATCCTAGTGATTTCAACCTTTTTAACAGTTCGTATTGTTTCTTGATATCGATCCACATAACGATGACTATAGAATATCATTCAATTCAGTATCTGTATAAATTGAAATTAAGACTACCGCTTTCCCATCTCCTATGTTTTTTACGAAGTGTGGGACACTTGCATTCCAACTGAAAGAATCACCTTCTTCTACTATCACCGAATCCTCCCCTTGTTCTGCTAACACTTTTCCTTCTAATACCAAATGGCACTCTTCTCCCTCATGTGAATGGGGTTCCCCGATTGATGCTCCTGGTGGAAATTCAACGATCATCATTCTTAGTCCACCTTTTGAGGTCAAATGCTCAATTTTTAACTTATTAAATGATGAAACTTTTCTTCCATCTTTTCGGACGACACTCATGTGCTGTTTTTTTTCTAACAATAAGTAAGGTAAAGGAACTCCTAAAAATGTAGCAATTGTACTTAATGTACTAATAGATGGAGAAGTATTATTATTTTCTACGTTACTTATAAATCCTTTGGAAAGACCAGTTCCTTCGCACATTTGAGCAATGGTGATTTTTTTCCTATTTCGAATTGCACGAATTTTAGTACCAATATCCACTTAAACCACCTCTAGTGTTTTCTAATAAGAAACATATTTCTATATTAACAAAAACATTATTGACAATCTACATTTTTCATTGTTATCTTATAAGTAATAAATATTCCTATTAAGAAACAAACGTTTATTTTCTTTATAGTTTCTAAATAAGAATATTTACTTTAAGGCTTAGAGGAAACAAGTAAGATGAAGTGAACCCACATCGTGTGGTGGCATCAACTAACTTTCAATATAAAAATAATTGAGTTAATATATTTCTTGAAAAATTACAGCATAGATAACATACGGGGGGAATTTATTATGTTACCATCATTGTTTGTTGCTCACGGAGCACCGTTATTAGCTATTGAGAATAATGAGTATACTCAATTTTTACAGCATTTAGGTGTGACTTTACCGAAACCAAAAGCAGTTATTTTATTTTCAGCACACTGGGAGTCATTTACTCAAAAAGTAAGTGAAGTTGATGAGTTTGAAACGATCTATGATTTTGGTGGCTTTCCTGATGCTTTATATCAAATAAAATATCCAGCTAAAGGGGACGCTGCAGTCACAAAGGATATCGAAAAAGCTATCATCACACAAGGTGTAACTTATGAAGTGGATACAAGACGTGGTTTAGATCACGGGGCATGGGTAGTGCTTAAACTGCTTTATCCAAATGCCGATATTCCTGTCATTTCAATGTCTGTTAACCCTAACTTAACACCTGAAGAGCAATATCAAATCGGAAAATCATTAGCACAACTAAGAGAGAAAGATATATTAATCATTGGGAGTGGCGGAACTGTCCATAATCTTGGCGTCTTAAAATTTGGTAGTGATCACGGAACTGCCGATGAATGGGCACTTGATTTCGACCGATGGTTAGAGCGACATATTAATAATTGGGACATTCAATCATTATTTAAGTACAACACATTAGCACCAGCTGCTGAATATGCCGTGCCGCGATATGGAAATGAACATTTTATCCCACTTTTTTATGCAATGGGTGCTGCAGATCAAGAACGAACAGCAACATTATTACATCGTAGTTATCGATATGGAAACCTTAGTCACAGTGTGTGGCAATTTGGTGTATCGAAGTAAATGTAATGAAATATACTTTGAGCATAACTTCCATTTAGGGGTAATGCTTTCTTATACAAATCTAAACTCCATTAAAATATATTACATTACGATTGATAAAGGAGTCGTACTTATGATACAAACTAAGATTAACGAAAACGTTCTTACAGTGCTTAAAGATAAAATTCAATTAATAAAGATGGCTACAGGAGCCATCTATTTAGTAGGACCAATACAACTACCCGTTAATTTGTATGGTGAGACGATAACTTTCCAATGGTACTGTTGGTTGAAAACTGAGGAAGTAATCGAAGATTACGAGAGTTTGATTGAGAAACTATCCTCTACTAATTTAGCTGAATTTCAGCAATCAAGCGTACTATCATATGGTGAATTTTCATTTGCAGAAGAAGCTCTTATCCGCATGCATTCTATTTGCCATACGGGTGATATTTTTGGCAGTAAGCGATGTGATTGCGGCTATCAATTGAAACAATCTATGAAAATGATTGTCGAGCATGGAACGGGAGCAGTATTTTATTTAGCAAATCATGAAGGAAGAGGGATTGGCTTGTTTAGTAAAGCTATGGCCTACGCACTTCAAGAGAACGGCTATGATACAGTTGAAGCGAACGAGAAACTAGGCTTTGTTGATGACTCAAGAAATTATGATGATGCCATTCAAGTATTAAAGAAACTTCGAACAAAACCTGTTACCATTATGACAAACAACCCTAAAAAGGTAGAAGCTTTGAAAAACTCTGGTTTGAACGTTTCGGATCGAAAGCCTCTTTGGGGAGATGTTTCTGAGTTTAATGAAAACTATCTTAAGACTAAAATAAATCGTTCTGGTCACATAGGTGAAAGCTCAACTTGTCGAGTAAGAATTATCTAGATAGCTATCAGGCTATTAGTAATCTAGGGAAACAAACAGAAGTGCGATCTAGTGGTGAACTACTCACCACTTAGCTTGAAGAGGGGAGACTTCTTTCGGAAAAACGTTAAAGTTACTTGGTATCAACATTAGTAATAAATACAAATTGTAGAACAAGAAGAGAGCAAATAGGTACCGACCCCCGAAAGTTAGAGTAGAAAATCTAACTCTCGGGGGTGTTTTTATGGCCAAATATAGTGAAGCATTTAAAATAAAGCTTGTTACCGAGTATTTAAATGGAAATCTTGGATATAAGTCACTAGCGAAAAAATATAATATGCCCTCTCAAACACCAATACAAGATTGGGTAAGAGCCTATAAAATAAAAGGGATAGAGGGATTAAAGCGAAGAAAAATGAAAGGTGCCTACTCTGTTCAATTTAAAATGGATACGATACAATTTATGGTAGAGACAGGTGCTTCTTTTCAGGAAACTGCTGAACAATTTCGATTGAATAATCCTTCATTAATTCACCGTTGGATGAAAACATTTAATGAACAAGGGATAGAAGGCCTAAAACCAAGATTAAAGGGGCGATCTTCTATGTCTAAAAACACCAATAAACCAATGAAAAAAGAAGAGAAGAAGTTAACACGCGAAGAAGAACTGGAACGCGAGAATGAATTATTGCGACTAGAAAATGCTTACCTAAAAAAGTTGAAAGCTTTTCGAGAGAATCAGAATGCCTTCCACGAAAAGCACAAGCAAAGGTGGCATTCGAACTCAAAGAAGATGGATTCCGATTAAAAGATATTCTCCTTGTCGTGGGAATTCCAGAAGCAACCTACCACTATCATGTCGGGAACTTTGACAGAGAAGATTCGGACTCAGAATTTAAAAAAATCATTACGGAACTATTTAAAAAGTTTCATGAACGTTATGGTTATAAACGGATCACGAAAGAATTAAAGAAGTTAGGACATTCTATAAACCATAAAAAAGTGTATCGTATAATGCGTGAATTGGGGTTAAAGTGTGTGAAATTTATGAGGAAATCTCGTAAATACAATTCTTATAAGGGGAAGGTTGGAAGAATAGCGAAAAACAGATTATCCCGCCGCTTTAGCACACCTATCCCTCTACAAAAATTAGTAACCGACATTACAGAATTCAAATGTCTAGACGAAGAGAAGTTATATTTAAATCCGATTCTTGACCTTTATAACGGGGAAATTATTGCTTTTGAAATCAAGAAACGTCCCACGTTAGACCTTGTCATGGAGCCTTTAAAAGAAACAATAGAGATAATAAATAATCATGCAACTTATCGCACCACCATCCATTCCGATCAAGGCTGGCATTACCAGCACAGTCAATGGGTGAAGACATTAAAAGAAAATAAAGTATTCCAAAGCATGTCACGTAAAGCAACCTGCGCAGACAATGCTTCGATGGAGAATTTCTTTGGTATTTTAAAGCAAGAAATGTATTATGGGGAAGAATTAGTAAACTATGAAGAATTAAAAAGACGGATTGAAGAATATATCTACTGGTACAACCATGTACGATCAAAAGGAAAATTGGCTGGTTTAAGTCCAGTAGAATACCGAACTCAACCCAGCCAATCAGCTGCATAATAAAAACTCTAACTTTTAGGGGTAACCACCATACATTCGCTCTCTTCTTGTTCGTTTTATTCCGTTTTAATTTTTTCAATTTCATAAACAGAAATATTATTATGGAAAAATAACAATATGAAATGATACTATTAGGTGTTAAAGTAATATTTGTGTTCAGCAAATAGAAATTGATTTAAGGTCTAACCTCGTTACATAGTTGAGAGGGAAAGAAGAACAGACAGGAGGAAACATGAAAAAGCCAGTTGGATTATTATTAACTATAGCTATTATCGCCATTTCGTTTGCAGCGATCTTTGTCAAATGGTCCGAGGCGCCAGCTACGATATTAAGTATGTACCGTATGTATTTAGCATGCATATTATTGTTACCTATTGTTTGGATAAAAAGAAAACAGTTTTTCAATCTATCGAACAAAGATTGGTTGCTTTTAGCGATTGCTGGTAGTTTTTTAGGTTTACATTTTGCGTTATGGTTCGGTTCTTTGAAACTAACTACAGTAGCCAGTTCCACGATTATTTTGTCATTACAACCGATTGTGGCCTTGTTGGGCGCATTTTTCTTTTACAAAGAAAGAATGAATATGCTTCTACTATGGCCCATTGGAATTTCGATGATCGGTGTTGTTATGGTCGGCTGGGGAGATTTTGGCCATGGTAGTTTGTCAGCCATGATTGGAAATCTTTTATCGTTTTTAAGTGTGATTGCCGTCGTTGCGTATTTGTTAGTGGGGCAAAGCAAGGTGAAAGAAATTTCTCATTGGATCTATAGTTTTTCTGTATTTTTATTTGCTGGTATCGCCTTAACGATTTATAATCTTTTGGCGAGTGTTCCTATGTCGGGCTACGAAATGCGAGAATGGGGGATTTTTATATTATTAGCCATCGTACCCACGATTGCACATGTGATCTTTAATTTTTTATTAAATTATGTGAACACTACGACAATATCAATGAGTATTCTAGGAGAACCCGTTGGAGCTACGATTTTAGCCGTGCTTTTATTAGGGGAACGAGTAATCCCCTTACAAATATTTGGAGGGGTAATTGTTTTACTAGGTGTATCTTTATTTTTACATCAACAACATAATCTAGAGCGAATGAAATTGAAAACAAAAGTAGAAAAAAAAGAGATTATAGCTTAACGCTAAGAATCGTTAGAGCTTTCTATAAAAATAGATTAGTAATGGATTTCTATAGTTAACGAAGAGCGTAGTCTCTTATTCGTGTACACCTATTTGAATGCCTCCTATTCTGACTGTAGATAGGGGCTTTTTTTGTCCTCGAAAATGGAAAGTAGGGGATTATCGTATGAAATTATTAGAAGTATTGAAACATTATACATTATATAAAGGATCGACTTTTATTAGACGTTAATCAATTACACATTTATACACAAGATCGAATTGGTTTAGTTGGCCGTAATGGGAGTGGAAATACGATATTATTGCAAATCTATTTTTAAGCGATATAAATACATTAATTTTAGACGAAACAAATGTTGGAAAATTGAGATAAATACTGCTAGTTAGAGGTTATATATTATGATAGATAGAGAAATATTTGAATTTTTATTGTCTAGATTTCATCACCTCGTTGCAAAAGAGAACAGATGTTTGTATAATGGAGTTAGTGTTACATATTGATTTATAGTTGAATAAATGGCGAGATGTATTTTGAAATGTAGAACGATGCTCTATGAGCTTTCATGTTACTCAGTAATTATTATTTTTTTATTGGGGGGAGAAAACATGCCAAGAAAGCCTGGTATTACTGATGAATTCATCATAGAACTATACAAAAGTGAAATGCCATATAAAGAAATGGAACAACTTACAGGTCTATCGGATCGATCCATTCGTAATGTTTTATATAAACATAAGGTCAAAATGAATCGTGAACAATACTCAGGCCAACCTCGTAAACATAAAGTGAATGAAGATTTCTTTACCGTTTGGACACATGAGATGGCTTGGGTATTGGGTTTATTTATTACAGATGGTTGTGTACATCATCAATTGCATAGCATAACGTTCACTCAAAAAGATGAAAACATACTTCGGTTAATTGCAAACTATATGGAAGCAGACTACATATTGGCACCGATTGGGGCAACGAGAAAAACACCAACGTTAATCATCAATTCTTAAAAAATTAAAAATGATTTGGAAAAGTTAGGGGTTTCAGCAAATAAATCTCTAACCGTCCCATTTCCAGAAGTTCCAGAAGAATTTCTACCTTCATTTGTTCGTGGAGTTATTGATGGGGATGGTTGGGTCCAAAAGACTGGCTATGTAATGAATGTGACTTCAGGAAGTCTACTATTTTCAGAAGGTTTACTTTCCGTTTATCAATCATGGAATTTGCGATCGGAGATCACAAAATTTAGTATATCGCATCTGGGTTAAAGGTAAAGATAGTTTACCTAAACTTGCCGAAGTAATTTATAGGAATATACCTGAAAATTATCATTCATATAAAAAAGAATATATGATGTTACATGCAACTAAAATTAATCAGGAGGAATGATGAACATGTGGAAAAAAGCAAATGGAAATTTAATACATACTACAGATGTATCAAGGGTTAAATTTAGAACAAATATCAGTAAGACTATAATTGACCGATTAAACGCTTTAGCAAATGAGTATGACACTCATGCCAACTATTTAATAGAAAGCGGCTTACGTAACGTATTGTCTCACAATGTTATCACTTTTAATAAAGAATTAAGACCAAAAGATCGAGTTCAATATAAGACGACTTACGACGAAGAATTATTAACAGAAGTAAAAGAGTTTGCAAAGCGTCACCAATTATTTATTAATGATGTTATTGAATATAGTGTAGAATTCATCGATCTTGATAATATTAAGGATAGAAGTTATAGATATCGAATAGAGTAGATGTCTATATTTCCATTCTTTAACGCCCCCGACATAATATATATTATAAGAACTAAAAATTAAAAGAAAAAGATGGTCTCAAAACCCAAGTAAACTCATAATAGTGAGACGAAATTAAAATTTATTTAAATGGAGTTCAATAAAAAAATCAGCACCGCAATGATTTTAGGTGCTGAATTATATATTGTTTTATTTATTTTGCTTTTCTTCTTCAGAATTTACTTCTTCATACCAGTAATCTAAAACTTTGGCATCTAATACTTTGGATTGAACGTATTTAGCTTGTTTTTCTGTAAAAGCTTGACTCCAGTCTAAATCTAATTCGTTCGCTAGTTTAACAACTGTTAATAATTCTTGCCACGCTACATAGCGTTTGTACCAAAAGAATTGTGGTTGTTCGCTCATGTATGGATAAAGATCGTCAAATTCAGTGTGTTTACAGTCAATTGTTCGTTCAAATTGCACTTTTGCTGTTTCAATTTTCTGAATAAAGAAATTAGAAAGTTCCTGCTTAACCATATTTATCACCTACATATATTATTTTTTATTGACTTAACTTTGTAATAAAACCTGACTATACTATTACTCTATCATAAAGCCCTACTACTATCTAGTGACTACTTTTACTAGTTTACATAATATTATTATGGAAACTTCGTGATTTCCTTATAATTTCAGATTTCTCGTGTTAATTTTGCTATAAGTTGTCGGTTATTTATATTACATCTACTTTTCAACCCCACATTCTTTCGTGATTTGCGTATTAGAAATTGAACAAAAAAAATGATGAGTGATACTACTCATCATTTTTTTGTTCAGTACTGACAATTTTCCATATTCGGTTGACTTCCCCATCGGTTGTGCTATCTAAAACAAACGATCCATTACTATATCGGTCATTCGGTCGTAGGTGAGCAACTTCAACAAATGCTTTTGCATTGTTTTTTGTTGCTAAAATGATTTGTTCATTGTTTACTACTTTTTCTAAACCGACAATTCGATGTGGTTGATTTTTTAACTCTCTTAACAAAACGAGTCCGCGTTTTGCTCTTGTTGATTTATCAAATTCAGTAATTGCTATCTTTTTAACGGCTCCACGTTGAGTCGCGACGAAGAAAAATACTTTTACATCCAATGTAAAGGTATGTCCATTTATTACGAAGTCATCTTGTTTTAAGTTAATTCCTTTAACCCCTGCTGCACGTTGGCCGACAATATTAATTTCTTTTTCTGTAAACCATAAACCGTATCCTTGATTTGTTCCTAGAAATACTTCCGAAGACCCTTGTGTTAAGTGTACATTTACAACTTCATCATCATCTTTAAGCTTCACAGCGACTAATGGCTTAGTAAAGCGTTGTGCTTTATAAAGGGACAACTGACTTCGTTTGACCATTCCGTTCTTCGTAATAAATAATAAATACTCTTCCTCGCTAAACTCTTTAATGACCATCGAATGAAGTATTTCATCCTCACGATCTAATCCAGTAACGAGGTTGGCGACATGCTGTCCGTTATCTTTCCAGCGGATGTCTGGGAGTTGATGCACTGGTAAATGCAAATAGTTTCCTAGCTTTGTGAAAATGAGAAGAGTATCAACTGTATTCGTGTTGAAAAAGCCTATCACATAATCTTCATCCTTCATTCCTGGTGGTTCGCTATTAGATGCAGCGTATGAACGAAGGCTTGTGCGTTTGACATACCCTTCTTTTGTAACGGTAACCATTACATCTTCAGCTGGAACGAGAACTTCGAGGTCGATTTTGATTTCCTCAACGTCTTTTTTAATGACTGTTCTTCGTTCATCTGCAAATGTTTCTTTGATTTGCAGTAAATCTTTTTTTATGACAGCAATTAGTTTTGCTTCACTATTAAGGATGGCTTCTAATCGTTTGATTAATTTAGTTAATTCGTCTGCTTCCTTTTGTAGTGTTGTTATATCTGTATTTGTTAAACGATATAGTTGTAACGTAACAATTGCTTCTGCCTGTGGCTCAGTAAATTCAAAGCGTTCAATAAGATTATCCTTTGCATCTCTCTTATCTTTTGAAGAACGGATCGTTGCGATCACTTCGTCTAAGATTGAAATCGCCTTTATGAGACCTTCAACAATATGAGCTCTTTCCTTTGCTTTCCGTAATTCATATTTGGACCTACGTGTAATCACTTCTTTTTGATGACTAATATACGCTTGCAACATTTCTTTTAGCCCGAGTAATCGTGGGCGTTTATTATGAATGGCAACCATGTTAAAGCTGTACGTTATTTGTAGGTCTGTGTTTTTAAATAAATAGTTTAAAATTGCCTCAGCACTAGCATCTTTTTTCAATTCCACGACGATACGTAGTCCTGTTCGATCGGTTTCATCGCGTACTTCCGCCATTCCGTCTACTTTTTTGTCAAAACGAAGCTCGTCCATTTTCTTTACGAGGTTTGCTTTAATGATCTCGTATGGAATTTCTGTTATGACAATTTGTTGGCGTCCGCCTTTTAGCTCTTCTATTTCCGTTTTTGCTCGAAGTACGACCTTTCCTTTACCTGTTTGATACGCTTGTTTTATTCCGTCTAGACCTTGAGCGATACCTCCTGTAGGAAAGTCTGGGCCCTTTATATACTTCATTAAGTTCTCTAAGCTAGCTAGTGGGTTTTCCATCAAATGGATTGTGCCATCAATAACTTCACCTAGGTGATGCGGTGGAATGTCTGTGGCATAACCAGCAGAAATCCCAGTTGAACCGTTTACGAGTAAATTAGGAAACTTTGATGGTAAAACAACTGGCTCTTCCTGTGAGTCGTCAAAGTTTGAAATAAAATCAACTGTTTCTTTATCAATATCTCGTAATAGTTCTGAGGCAATTGATGATAACCTAGCTTCTGTATAACGCATCGCAGCGGGTGGATCACCATCAATTGAACCATTGTTCCCGTGCATCTCAACAAGTAGATTTCGAAGCTTCCAGTCTTGACTCATCCGGATCATTGCATCGTACACTGACGTATCACCGTGTGGATGATAGTTACCGATAACGTTTCCGACTGTTTTTGCAGCCTTTCGGAATGGCTTGTCTGCTAGGTTTCCTTCGCGATACATCGCATATAAAATTCTCCGTTGTACGGGTTTTAAACCATCACGCACATCTGGCAGCGCACGATCTTGGATAATGTATTTACTATAGCGACCGAAGCGATCGCCAATAACTTCTTCTAGTGGTAGGTCTAGGTAGCGCTCTGTTTGTGCCAAGTTAATCCTCCTTCGTCACCATAATATTCTCATTTTCTAGAATATTCGTTTCTTCTTCTAACCCGAATGCAACATGAGATTCAATCCACTTTCTGCGTGGTTCAACTTTATCTCCCATTAATGTCGATACACGTTTTTCTGCGCGAGCAATATCATCAATCTTTACTCGAATAAGCGTTCGTGTATCAGGGTCCATTGTTGTTTCCCACAACTGAGTAGCGTTCATCTCACCAAGACCTTTGTAACGCTGAATGGTATAACCTTTACCGATCTTTTTGATCGCTTGTTGCAATTCGCTTTCATCCCAAGCATATTCAAGGACTTCTTTTTTACCTGTCCCTTTGCTTACTTTGTAAAGTGGTGGAAGTGCAATATACACTTTTCCTGCTTCAATGAGCGGCTTCATATAGCGATAAAAGAAGGTTAACAAAAGCACTTGAATATGAGCACCGTCTGTATCGGCATCTGTCATAATGACGACTTTATCATAGTTAATATCTTCAATAGAGAAGTCAGCGCCGACTCCAGCTCCAATAGCGTGAATAATCGTGCGGATTTCTTCATTTTTCATGATGTCGTCTAACTTTGCTTTTTCTGTGTTAATAACTTTTCCTCGAAGTGGTAGGATGGCTTGGAATTTACGGTCTCGTCCTTGTTTAGCAGAACCTCCTGCAGAATCTCCCTCGACTAAGTACAGTTCATTGCGGCTCGGGTTTTTTGATTGAGCAGGTGTTAATTTCCCGCTAAGGAGAACGTCTTTTTTCTTACTTTTCTTTCCGCTTCGAGCTTCTTCGCGTGCTTTTCGTGCCGCTTCACGTGCTTGAGAAGCTTTTATTGATTTTTTAATTAGCATCGTACTTAAATCAGGATTTTCTTCAAAGAAATAAGCGAGCTTTTCTGAAACAATGGCATCAACGGCCGATCGGGCATCTGGTGTTCCTAATTTCCCTTTTGTTTGGCCTTCAAATTGGAGTTTCTCTTCAGGTACTCGAACTGAAATAATCGCAGTAAATCCTTCCCGAATATCCGAACCGTCTAAATTTTTGTCGCGATCTTTCAATAATTTCGCTTTTCTTGCATACTCATTAAACGCACGAGTCATCGCTGTTTTTGCCCCAGCTTCATGCGTTCCACCGTCTTTTGTTCGCACGTTGTTAACGAAAGATAACACGTTTTCGGTATAGGCGTCATTAAATTGGAAGGCAAACTCGATGTCGATCTCATTTTGTTCACCATTAAAAAAGAAAACAGGCATTAACGTTTCTTTATCCTCATTTAAATATTCTACAAACGCTTGAATTCCATTTTCATAGTGGAAAGTTTCCGTTGCTTCTTTATCTTTACGTTCATCAACTAACTCTATTTTCAGCCCTTTGAGCAAGAAGGCTGCTTCTCTCAATCGCTCAGTTAACGTCTCAAAATTGAATGTCGTTACACTGAACATGGAAGTGTCTGGTTTAAAGTGGATTTTGGTTCCTGTTTTCTTTGTTGTACCGACTTTTTCTAATGTCGTAACAGGCTTTCCTCCGTGCTCAAAGCGTTGACGATAGATCTTTCCATCTCGTTTAATTTCGACAACTAGCCATTCAGACAATGCATTTACAACAGATGCACCTACCCCATGAAGTCCTCCGCTGGTTGCATAACCACCCTGGCCAAACTTTCCTCCAGCATGTAAAACAGTAAGAATGACTTCAGGTGTCGGTTTGCCCAGTTTATGCATCCCCGTAGGCATTCCGCGACCATCATCAGTAACGCTAATCGAGTTATCTTTATGTATCGTAACTTTTATATAATCACCGTAGCCAGCTAATGCTTCGTCTACTGCGTTATCTAGAATTTCATAAACTAAATGGTGTAATCCGCGACTGTCAGTACTACCAATGTACATTCCAGGGCGTTTACGGACGGCTTCTAAGCCTTCTAGTACCTGTATGGCATCATCATTGTATTCTAATTTCTGTTTAGTCGCCAAATTGAAAGCTCCTTTCCCACGCTCATATTCATTTTTTTCTTTGTCTATAGAATAGAACTATAACCTAAAACAAGGAAAAAATCTAATTTCCCTTTAACAATATATCATAAAAGAACATCTGTTTCTTTCTATATTTTGTACTTACCTTCGTTTTTCCTCCTTTTTAAAAAAAATTGTATAAAGAAAAGCGGAAGGCTCTCGATTAGCTCCGACTAGCAAATGTTCTGGCAGGCAAAAGTCCGCTTTTTGACTTTTGAGCTGACAGGTTATTTGACCTCGAGGAGCTAGAGCCTGTAGCTAGACAATGAAAAGCGGAAGGCTCTCGATTAGCTCCGACTAGCAAATGTTCTGGCAAAAAAAGTCCTTAACTTCTTTCATTCGTTAAGGACTTTCTGTAACTATTTCGTTAATGCATGTTCCACTTTAATACAGCGATCCATAATGGTTGTAATGCCGTTTTCCTTTAACAGTTCATAGGCTTCTTCGTTTTGAAGTCCGAGTTGAGCCCAGTATACATCAGGTTTAATTTCAATAGCTTCTTTCGCTACCTCAAGCAAATGCTCGCTTCTTCTAAACACATTAACAATGTCAACACTACCTTCAATGTCCTTTAAATTTCCAACGGTTTTTACTCCGAGAATTTCTTCCCCGACTGCCGCTGGATTTACTGGGATGATTTCATAGCCTGCATTTTGCATTGCTTCTGAAACCATGTAAGAGGTTCTTTCTGGATTTGTCGATAGACCAACGACTGCAATACGCTTACTCCGTTTTAAAATTTCTCCTATTTCAGTGCGGCTAGGGTTTTCAATCGCCATTTATAATCACTCCTTTTTATTCTCTTTTATCATACGAATTGTTTTCGTCTCTCATACATTCAGCGAAATCTACAAAATTCCTGCATTATTTCATAATTTTCGTCAAAAAAGAAATAATAATATTTATAGGAACTGTTTTACAGACGGTAGCTACGATTACATAAGAGGGGTGAGATGATGAGCCGACTCCAAACGAGACTCTTACAACTTAGATCAAACTTTCTCTTTTTACCTAGCTTTTATAGTGTTGTTGCTATCGTCCTTTCATTCTTCTTTGTTCAATTGGACTATCATATTTTTTATTCAACAAAACTTGGGAGCTTTGTTCCTGATGTCTTCTTCACAAATTTAAGCTTAGCCCAAACGTTATTAGGTGCGATTTCGGCTTCATTATTAACAATGACCACTATCTCTTTTTCTACGATTATGGTTGTTTTAACGACTTATCTGTCTCAATTTTCTCCACGGACGATACAAAACTTTGTAAACGATCAGCATACCCAGCGCATCTTAGGTGTGTTCATCAGTGGCTTTATTTTTTCAATCGTAACACTCCTTTTAATACGAGAACGAGATGGAGTTGCTTTATTTTTCTCTCCGACAGTAGCTGTTATATATGCGATTGTTTGTGTAGGTTTTTTTGTGTTTTTTATCCATCACGTTTCGCTTTGGATACAAGTCAGTAATTTAATCCATCAAATTTCTAAGAATACAATTGGAGCCATACATGAAAATTATCAAAATAAGGATACTTCTCATCATGACGCACCGTGGGATGATTGGGAAAGCGCTGAAATTAAGCAAAGAGAACCTTTGTTCGTTCACGTGGAAACTCCAGGATATTTACAGCTTATCGATTTTGATCCACTTATTAAACGAGCAAAACAAGACGATGTTATCATTGAAATGCGGTTTGAACTCGGTGACTACGTCGATAAGTTCACGCCTTTTCTTCACATATGGCCTCTGTCCAAAAAAATAGAAGCTAACCACTATTTATCTTATTTTCACTTTGGAAATGAACGTGCAACTATTCAAGATGTGGATTTTGGTTTAACGAAACTGGTAGAAATTTGTTTAAAGGCGTTATCACCAGGTATCAATGACCCGAATACAGCTGTTTCTTGTATTAATGAACTCGGAAAAGTCTTAACTGTATTAGGTCAAAAAAATATTGAGCGTTGCTTCTACAATGATGATAAGCGAGCTCTTCGATTAATGTTAAAGCCGCAGCATTTTCGAGAATATCTTTATCGCTGTTTTTACCAAATTCTCTATTATGCCAAGGATGATGTATCGGTACTGACAGCCATTCTAGAAGCATTAAACGTTGTTGCTTCCCACAATGATACTGATGTAAAAAAAGAAATAAAACGATTTTCAGAATATATTATCGAAGGCATTAAAGAAAAAACATTTTTGTCTTTAGATGAGCAATATTTACATAAAAAATTAGAGGAACTGGCTCTTCATACCGAAACCAATCATACCCCGAACCACGAGTTTTAATAATCACCTATGTAAAACGACTGAAATGAGGTCCCATAATACTATATTAAAATCGAGGATGAACTAATTAGTCATCCTCTTATATCCTTTCTAATAAATCTATGGTGGTGATATATTGAAAGTACTACAAGTTCTTATTGTTCTCTTTCTTCTTCTGCCGATAAACATCCATGCTGAAGCAGCCCCTTCAAATGTAAAAGTAGCCTTTATTCGAGATGAGCACCTTTGGACAAAAATAAATAATAAAGAAGAAAGGATTTCAGATAAAATAGCCGAATACACTTCCTCTCTAATGTGGTCCTACGATGGAAGTATGCTACTTTATCAAAAAAAGGGGCAAAGTGATACACAAAATGAAATTTGGGTATATAACATTCAAACGAGACAACATCAGCTAATATTTTCTAATGGATATCGACCGAAATGGTCTCCTACTGAAAATATTGTTGCTTTCAAAAGCGATGGGGTTCTGAATATATCAGATTTAAAGAGCTTTTATAATTTCGCATTAGGGGTAGATGATTACGAATGGCGGCTAGATGGGAAAGGGTTTATCGTCTCTTCTAGTGCTGACCTTCGTCCTAAGGGTTGGACTAATCCAATCCTTTATACGATATCAATAACAGATGGATATAAAAATTTAAAAAGCTTGACTGAACATGTAAAGGAATTATTCGTAATACCGAACCAAGTACAAAAAGGCGAACTAACTGTAATGGCTATTAATGCTACTTCGCTAACGTATTCCCCTAATCAAAAATGGATCTCCTTTATTGTATCGCCCACAGCTTCACTAGCGATGGATAGCAATATGCTTTGTGTCATTTCTTTCGATGGTCAAAACTTTGAAGCGATCGATGAAGTTATTCAATATTTGGACGAGCCTAAATGGGCCTATAAGAAAAATATATTAGGATATATTGCAGGAGGTGGGAGAATAGTATTTGGCTTTAAAAATAAAGACTTAAAAGTAAAAGAACTTCCCTCTTCTACGACTTTTAACCTTACCCCACCAAACTATGCAGAGCTTGGGTTTACGTGGGTAAATAATCACTCCCTCATTGTGTCAAGAGTACAAGAACGTGAGTGGTCGAATGATCCTAGCGAAAGACCTAAACCGTCTTTATATCATTTAAATTTAAATGGGAAAAATCAAACAAAAATAACCACACCACCAAAGAATTACGGTGATTATCAACCGAAGTTCTTAACTCCTATTCAAAAAGTAACTTGGATACGAAAAAAAGAAACCGATTTTATCGGTGATTTGTGGATGGCTGACTCAAACGGCGAAAATGCCGAACCGTGGATACGAAACGTGGCGAATTATTCCCTTTTCCCATGTCATTAATATAGTTAACAACAAAGATTACCCAACTTTCTGAATAAATTTTTATTCAACCAAATAGGGTAATCTTTTCTATTATTATTGTATTGATTATCTCTTTCTAATAAAAAATAAATGCCACCTCATAAAAATAACTGCAAATATTAAAATATAAACGAGTACCACAGTTTCCAACCTGTATAGGTTAAATAGTTGAACTTCACTGTTAACCATTCAAAAAAGGTTGAAAAAACAACCCATGCTATAAGATAAGGGATAATTCGAAAAAACAATTCCAAATAATGGTGAAGTGATCATTTTGATAAATAATGCTTCAGGGCTGACACTTTTGTCTTCATTAAAATAATATAATTCCATTAAATGACCCAAAGAGAGATCGACTGTAATCACAATGTAAGATACGAAGAACCAGATGATATACATTTCTGGTCGCGATAATTTTTTAGGCATAAACCAAACAAAATTTGCTAAGAAAACGGTAACAATGTACATTAATGTCAAAACTAACACCCTTACAAAGGTGACTTTATTGAGTATTGGTATGTTTACATTATTATAATCAACATCGATTTAATTAAGTACATTTCTACTGCGTTTCTGTCTTGTTTTGTCCCTCATTGACTTTATGAAGGACATTCACCTTGTATTTCTGCCTTGTTTGTCCCTCCTTTGCTTAAGAATGTCATTAGCTTGTTCAATTCTTATGCGTAGTTGTTGCGGGATAAAATACACTTGTAATATACATTGTTAGTACTCGTATTAACACCTAAATATCAAATACATATGAATTTACGCGGCAGCTTTTTTAGGTGTTATTTTATATGTTAAAAATAACAAAACACCTGATATATTAGGAAAATAAAGAGACGGAAACCAGTGTGATTTCCGTCTCCAATTGCTATGTTATTTGGAGTATACTCCTTTGTTCCGAATCCATTTCGCAATAGTTCGCTTCTTTTTCTTTTGCGGATATAGTTATGACGATATATTTTCTTCCCTTTTAAGCCTTTCAATCATCTTTTCGTTTTTCGCATAGGCTTTTTTAGTTTGTGGTGACACACTGTATTTTGGGAGCTTCACATTTTTCACTTTTTTTATTTGTTTTTTCATGTAATCTCCACCTTAATTTAGCATTATTGATCTATATTATGAGCAAAAACGCTAAACATGAATAAAAGACATGGAGAATTACTCCATGTCTTTTAATATCGTCAAGCTCTTTTTTCTTTATACTCCTCTATCATCTTTTCATTACGCTTTAAAACTTCTTTAGTCCGGGGACTCACTTCATACTTAGGTAACCCTACACGTGAACGTTTTTTTCTTACTTTTATCACTTTAGGTTTCTCTTTCGTATTGTTCATAATCATCACCTTCCCCTTCTATTGACATTAAATCATATATCGATACTAACGATGTGAACAGCACACAATCTGTTTCTGTTAAGTAATTAGTAGAGGATAATTTAAGTACGTATGACTCTTCATATAATTCTAGTGGAATAAGAGCTAGTTTTTCATTATCGCTATAAAAAATTTCGTGTCGTTGAAGTTTGTTTCTTGCGTTTACCTTTTCATCTAAATGCTCTAAAAGATGTTCTTTTTCATTTTCAGTAGAGTATTTACAAACTTGGGCAAAAACATTAATTTGCTCTGCAAACTGAGAAATGAGTTCCTCTACTCCTATGATATAAGCTTCCTTACCTCCATCATAAACGTTAATCGTATCATTTTTCAATAGATGTGCGAAGGTTTTTAATTTATTTTGATGATTTTTCATTAAGCCGTCATTTTCCTCTAATAGTTCTCTCGTTTCAGTCACTAATTCACTATTCCCGACTCTTTTAATATACGAATTTAAGAATATAAATGCGTCAATTAATATAAACAATGCAGCTACAATTAAATATTTCTTCCACTCGTTAAATAGAGACAAAGGATCAATCATCCACCCAATAAAAACACCAATAACGAAAATCAAATACCATGTTTTTCGAATGGCATTCATCTTCTCCTTTACCCTCTTTTCCCACACCCAAGAGCACATAACATAAAAAATGAGAGCACAGAGGCATAACCAAACAATAATTTGAAATAATAGTATCATGTTAAATCCTTCCTTAATTGCTTCTACTTATTATTCTATCATAAAGTTTGGAGTTTGGTTTGTATCTACTTTTACTGAATGATTTTTTATAAATAAACTCACAATATATCCTAGCTTCGTCAACATAGTTTCTCTTGGTTATGTCACCTTTACTTTCCATTGAAAATAGTCGTTCAGCCATGATATATTACAAGTACAACAAACCCGAGAACGTGATGAACTTCACTTCTCACTTCAAAACTCTTGCCATAGCGCATACCATACATGCGTTATCTTGAAAGGAATGGAAAACGAAAGTTTCAATTCCCATTCCTCCTTTTACATAACTAGCCCTGCGATGTTAGTACTTCATATTGTCTTAAACCGATACTGATTTTTTGGGAGTTCAACATTCTAATCCTGACAACAAGCCCTGCAAGCTGGGGGAAGTTGGATCGTTTAGAGAGGACACCCACCTACGAGAGTAGGTTTTTAAGACACTAGGAGGTACGGCAGAGTGGGACACCATGGTTTGAGAGTTAAAGTAGTTTACATATTATATAAAACCAGTTGAGGTGTTTCGCTCAACTGGTTTTTGTTCTTCACATCTAATTTTGGTTTGTTTTTCTCTTTCCTTTAGGAAAGAGTTCTTTATGATCTATCCTAAATTTGCCTATAATAAAATGTAGAACAAAATGAGGTGATCATAATGTGCGGTCGGTTTACATTAACAGCAGATCCATCTTTATTAAGGGATGAGTTTGAGATTGCAAATGAATTTGAAACTCAATATACACACAGATATAACATCGCGCCTAGTCAAAATATTTTATCAATTATTAATGATGGACATGTTAATCGTGCTGGATATCTCCGCTGGGGTCTAATTCCATCATGGGCAAAAGACTCGAAAATAGGTTATAAACTAATCAATGCTCGTGCAGAAACTTTAGCGGAAAAAGCGAGTTTTAAACATGCTTACAAAAAACGAAGATGCATGGTTATAGCAGATAGCTTTTATGAATGGAAAAAAGTACATAAGAATAAAGTTCCAATGAGGATAAAGCTCGTCAATCATGACGTATTTGCGATGGCCGGGCTTTGGGAGCGGTGGCATTCTCAAGAAGGAAACATAATCTATTCTTGTACAATTGTAACAACAAGTCCAAATTTATTTATGAAAGATATACATGACCGAATGCCTGTCATTTTAACAAAGGATGCTCAAGATGTTTGGCTTAATCCCTCAATCGAAGACCCAACCATTTTAAATACTGTGCTACATCCTTTCCCAGCTCATGAAATGGAAGCGTATGAAGTGTCAACGGAGGTCAACTCACCGAAAAACGATTCTCCAGCATTAATCACTCCAGTAGTTTAAAGCTGTCCTATATCTATTGTGAACCAAAAAAGAGGCAGACTTATTATAATGTCAGCCTCTTAATGCTTTATCCAGAAATTGTGTTGTCTATTGATGCAGAATGCGTTTTGTCAGATGCATATAGTTTTAGTTTCACAAATACAAGTGGTGCAACATACAAGCCCCACAGACCTACGAGGGTATACCGAAGAAAATCAAAAAGCATTGCTTCTGGAAAAGTCCATTTTAAACCCGATTGAATAGCTACTAGTCCGACTATTCCAATGGTAAAAGCACCTGCTTTTCTCCATAATACTTTTGAAATTTTCATTTGGTTGGTCTGTGCCTAAAGTAAAAAACCAATTCCCGCCCCAAGTAAAAATCCAGCATATTTAACACCCTCCTCTTCTGGAAAAATGATCATGAGGATGATTGGAACGGTTACAGCAAGGAGCCAATGAGCCTTGGAAGATAACTTCGTAATTCTTTTTTCGATTGGAATTGCGACGGCTAAGATGATGACTGCAAGTGTGATTCCTACAATGACATCTGTTGGCCAATGTAAAACTGAGTACAAGCGAGATAAAGAAATAAAGAACACAAGTAGGATAGTAAATATCCAAAAGGAACGTCTATTAATTAAGTAAGCTAAATAGCCAAATAGTGTTGCTGATCCTTGGGCATGTCCACTTGGAAACGAGTCATATGGATAATGGCTCCCCACTTCTGCTTATTCTAAAAAGATTGAGTTTACCCCTTCAATATCAATCGGACGTTTTACGGCAAAATGGATTTTTAAAAAAGCGTTAATGTAGACTGACATTAGAAAAATATAGAATAATCTAAATCCAGCGGTCTTCGATATGCACCAATAAACGAGAGGTAAAATAATCATATAAAACTCTTCATTTCCTAAAAACGTTAAAATAAGTGCAAACACATTTAAAAATGAATTTTGAAGTTCTGTAAATATGACTAAGATTTCTGTTTGATTCATTTTGCCTCCTTAAGATGTAGTGAAAAGTATTTTAGTGTATTCGACTTTTCCATAAAAATCTTCTATTTGAAGTCATTTTAAGATTAATATTGTACTATTTTTTGTTTATTTACAACCCTGTATTAGGGATATTCTTGTTCAGAATACTAGTTTTTTAGTTACGTTCTTTGCTTTCAAACATTCATACGACTCTTTTCAAACAAATTTTAACGAAAAATTTCATGAATTTTCTAAAAACAAAAATCTTTTTACTAAAACGAACATATAATACAATAATTCGATTGAAAAGCCATAACTCATAAGGTGTGAAAACGCTTCCATACAACTACTAAGTCCTGGTCCTTCAAAATTTAATAAAAAGGAGAAATGTGTATGAAATTCATTCCTAATTTTGGTGAGTTTTATCAAAAGCCTCTCGTCCCTATTGGTGAGAATGACCGGATTTTAGCATTAGAAAAATTGCCCAACACAGAATTACATGAAGGTTTTAGTCATTGGTTAATTGCTCTAGAAGGAACTGAAATCTCACAAAACAGTAATTTTTATCAATGGCGAGTTCTCGTTTATCCAGCGAAAAAATGTGGTCAGTTTGAATGTTTCCATCCGTACTTCGTATCGGCTTATTTCCCAACGATGGACGATGCTCTTACTTTTACAAAAGAGATTGAAAAACGAGCGAGTCAAGATCAAATAACTCAAATCCCGCAAGCTGCAAGTTAGTATTTAAAAAAAGAAACAAGATCGATTCTTCGTTTCTTTTTACAAATCTATGTGAATAGATGCACATACATAATTTCCTTTTAGGTTTAGGTAACAGGTACGTTTAGTTAGTTAAGCTTTTTTTCCTTACGAAGATAGTTTGACGACCTTCATACTCATTTTCTTCATAAAATAGGACATGCCAATCAGAAAAGATAGAAAGCAATTCACCAGACTGTAATTTATATTGATTCGAAACTTTATGCTGTGAATTCGCTGTAAGATAAAATGTCTCCATAAAAAAGTAACCATCATCTTTAATTAAAGATGGGATAAGAGGAAATAACGATCGATCTAAATAGTAAGTGATAACGACGAGATCAAATAAATTTGTCTTCCCATTAAGGAAACTCATGTTAGTTAAGTCACATGAAGTAGGATTTATGGTGAGCTTGTTTTTCTCAACTTGCTCCTTCAAATGTTGAATCGCTATTTCTGAGATATCAAAGGATTCAACTTTATATTTTTGTTTAGCGAGGAATATGCTGTTTGCACCAAGGCCACAAGCAAGGTCTAGAGCAGTCCCCCCATTTAGATAGGGTATTAATTTCTGTAACCTTGAATTTGGTGCTGGTAGTTCATGAAACTTGAGACGATCTTCGTATTTTTGATTCCACTTTTCACGAGAATTCATTTTGTGATCTCCCCTTAAACGGTTTACTACATAATAGCATAAGGAAAAAAAGAGATCCCCTCCACTGAAGGAAGAGATCTGACGGTTTAGGATTATCCACTTTCTTATTAAGTTGATTTGGTGAAAAGGTAAAATTACTTATAAATGATATCGTCTTTTAATGATGCAACCTTACTTAAGGCAGTATCAATATCTGATTCGTTTACTCCATAGTGAGCAAGGGCCGTGTGAAGGTGTTTTGCAATCGCTTCAAATTGCTCTGGTTGAATATTCATTCCTTCATGGGCTTTTTCCATCGATTGTCCAGAATATTGATTCGGACCTCCTAATGCAAAACTAATAAATTTTGTTTGATGTCGACGTTGTTTTTCCATATCTGTATGCTTAAAAAAGTGGTTTACTGTATCATCCTTGAGCACTAATTCAGTATAAAAATAATCGACCACTTTTGCAATTGCGTCTTCACCGCCAAGTTTTTCATAAATTGTTTGTTCCAAAATGTTCACTCCTATAAAATATATTTATAGAAGTATTTTCCACGAAAAATGTAAATTTATTCATAAATATAGAAGCACTTTCCTGTAATAGATTAAACAAAGAGGCAAGGGTAACAAAAGTGTCCCTGCCTCTTTGTTTAATTTTTATTATCCTTTCCGTTCGAATATAGAATTTTAACATGGTGAATTTCTATTAACCTAACCTAAAAACAATACCATGCCCACCTTTTGGATACTCCCACTTAATGTTTTGATGAGGGCAACCGATGCGACAGCTCCCGCACTCGTGGCAACCTTCATAACCAACATGCATTCGTATGTCTTCCCATTTGTAAATTTCGGCTGGGCAAAAGATCGTGCAGATTTTGTCTGGGCATTTGTTTAAGCAGATGTCTTCATCCATTACATGAAGATGTGATTTCGTATCGGCATTAAAGCGAACAAGATACTGTTTTTCCTCGATAGACTGACCCTTTTTTTGTTCACTCATTATTTCATCACCTTCCAGGCTCGATACATATCTCGAGCAATTTTGAATTTCTGTTTAGGAGAACCAATATCTTTAATAATTTTCTTCTGTTTATCACGCTTAGACGTACCATCGACTGTAAACATTTGACTGGCTGCTTTATTCACCATCGGTATATATTGATCAAAGTATTGTGGGAATTTATCAAAGTGATGAGTAGAATCTTTGTATTTTTTCATGTCCTGGCCAACAAAGCTATCCATCAATTTTTTACGATAATAATCCAACGTTTTTTCTGAAAAGTCCTCAGCTTCTTTTGC
Source organism: Alkalihalobacterium alkalinitrilicum (assembly GCF_002019605.1). NCBI lineage: Bacteria > Bacillati > Bacillota > Bacilli > Caryophanales > Bacillaceae > Alkalihalobacterium > Alkalihalobacterium alkalinitrilicum. The sequence continues at coordinate 1,234,139 of NZ_KV917368.1, forward strand.
CTTTAGTACTGTTTCTGCAGCGTACCTTCCAGATGTCATCGCTAAGTTTGACCCTTCACGGTGAATGGCATTGACGAGTTGGGCCGCATCGCCGACCACAATGACACCGTCACCAACGACTTTCCCCATTGAATGATAGCCTCCCTCTGGAATGAGGTGAGCTAAATACTCTTGTGGTTCGCTTCCTTGAATGTATGGGCGAATCATTGGATGGTTCTTTACATACTCTAAGAGCTCATACGGTCGAATTTTATGCTTAATTAAACCTGACAGGAGTGTCCCAACACCAATACTTAATGTATCTTTGTTCGTATAAAGGAAACCAGTACCTAAAATCCCTTTGGTTGCATCACCAAACAGTTCGATCGTACAGCCTTGGTTTTTTTCTAAGTTAAAGCGGTCTTCGATAATTTTTGAATCTAGCTTTAAAATTTCCATTGTTGCAAGTGCCACTTCATCAGGTTTATATTCTTTATGAAAACCAAGTGATTTAGCAAGGAGTGAGTTAACTCCATCAGCTAATACGACGACATCGGCGTACACTTCCCCGTCTGGTCGGTCGGTTCTTACACCGATCACTTTCCCATCTTCTACGATACATTCTAATACGACCGTTTCGTTGATGAGTAGAGCTCCTTGTTCCACGGCTTTTCCCGCAAACCACTGATCAAATTTGGCGCGTAACACAGTGAAATTATTATAAGGCTCCCTACCCCACTCCATCCCTTTATACCCAAAGGTAACAGCAGACTCTTTATCCATCATCATGAAGCGTTGTTCCGTGACAGGACGTTCAAGTGGGGCTTCTTTATAAAAGCCAGGAATAACATCTTCCATCATTTGACGATAAAGAACGCCCCCCATTACATTTTTCGAACCAGGATATTCACCGCGTTCAAGAAGTAGAACACTCGCCCCTCCTTTGGCTAATTCATAAGCACATGATATTCCTGCAGGTCCTGCTCCTACGACAATACAATCAAACTTTTCGGGCATGTTCTGCCTCCTCTCTCGACAATGCTACTTTAAATTGATCAATTAACATCGGAACGATTTCAAACGCATCCCCTACAATGCCATAATGACAAGATTCGAAAATTGGGGCTTCAGGATCTTTATTGATAGCTATAATGAGCCCTGAATTTTTCATCCCAACAAGATGTTGAATCGCTCCAGATATCCCAATCGCAAAGTAAATTTTCGGTGTAACAGTAACGCCCGTCTGACCGACTTGATGGTGATGTTCAATCCACCCAGCTTCCACGACATCGCGACTTGCCCCAACAGCACCACCGAGCGTGTCAGCGAGTTCATGACATAATTGAAATCCGTCTGAACTACCGAGCCCTTTCCCCCCAGCGACAATAATATCAGCTTCATCTATTTTTACTTTCTTCGTCGTTTCACGGACAATTTCTAGCACTTTTGTTCGCACATCTTTTTCTTTTAACGGTAGTGTTTCTTCTACTAATTTCCCCGTTCGACCTGGTTGTCTAGATAATGCTTTCATAACTTTCGGACGAACAGTAGCCATTTGCGGACGATATTTTTTACACAAAATGGTCGCCATAATGTTACCACCAAAAGCTGGACGACTTGCTAATAACAATCCTGTATCCTCTTCAACATCGAGCTCTGTCGTATCGGCAGTTAGTCCTGTGGGTAAGTCCGTTGCTACCGCACTTGCTAAATCTTTTCCAGTTGAAGTTGCTCCATATAAAATGATTTCAGGTTTATGTTTTTCACAACAATCAAGAAGGGCTTTCATAAACGATTCTGTACGATAATCTTTAAAAATGGGGGCATCATACAAATACACAACATCAGCACCATACTCGTATACTTGATTGACGAGACCTTTCACTTGATCACCGATGATGACACCACCTAATTCAACACCTCGTTTGTCTGCAAGTTTTTTCCCAGCTCCTAACAATTCCAGAGAAACAGGAGCAATTTCACCTACATTTTCTTCGATAAATACCCAGACCCCTCGGTAATCTTCAAAATTCATAACGCTCCTCCTTTTTGTGCGAACAATTCTTTTTTCTCCATTAGAACACCTAACAGTTGCTCGACTTTTTCTTGTGAGTTACCTTCTAGAATTTTCCCACCTTCTGGTTTTGGTGGAGCCCATACTTTTGAAACGATCGTTGGTGAACCTTTTAAACCGAGTTGCTTTTTATCGACACCATCTAAATCTGCAACAGCCCAAATCGTAGGTTCATAGCGAGCAGCTTTCAGCATATTCGGGAAGGATGAATAAGGAACTTCATTAATCTCTTTTTCTACCGAAAGTAAACATGGTAATTGCGATTGAATCACTTCATACCCATCCTCCAGTTTGCGATGAACGACCATAAACCCGTTTTCTTTGTTGACTTCAACTATTTTTTTGACAGATGTTAATGGTGGAATATCGAGGCGTCTAGCAATACCAGGTCCAACTTGTCCTGTATCGCCATCAATGGTCATCTTTCCACAAAGAATGAGATCGATTGGTTTAATTTTCGAAATTTTTTCTAAGGCACATGTTAACGCATAGCTCGTTGCTAATGTATCCGCACCTGCAAACGCACGGTCTGAGATCATATAACCTTCATCAGCACCAATTTCAATACACTTTTTAATTGCTTTTACTGCTGGTGGTGGGCCCATTGTAAGGACGGATACTGTACCCCCATATTTGTTCTTTAGCCTTACTGCTTCTTCGACTGCATGAGAATCGTAAGGGTTTAAGATTGCTGGGGCACTGGCTCGATCCATCGTATTTGTCTTTGGATTCATCTTGATGATTTTCGTATCTGGCACTTGTTTAATACACGCTACAATATGAAGCATTCACATTCACTCCTTTCAACACCAACCATTCATTTTTCAGACAGTTATGTGTATATCATTCATGTCATTACTTTAAATATATAAGGACAATGCTAATAAAATGCTTGTTTTCTTTCTTTATTTACGTTTATGCTTCTTTAAAGCACTAAAATTAAAAGGTAGAAAAAACAATTCAACGAAAAAAAAACTGGTAGACCAGACCGTTACACGGACGTCTTACCAGCTGGAAATGTGTTTGATTAACTTACTGAGTCACCATAAAACTAATCTATTATATTAAAGTTAATGCTTTTCTTTTTGACAACAAGCATTATTTTCTTGGTTTTCTTTTACTTCTTCAATTTGGATCTTGCAGCAACTAGTATTCTTCTTTTCTTTTTTGATCAATTTTTTAAAGATCGTTAACATCATATCCCCTCCTTATATAAGATAAAAAACAAACCCTGAAATCGTAGACATTGAAATAACGGATACAACAAAGGCAATGACCAGTTCTTTTTTAAAGATGGATTTTAAGAGAACGACTTCTGGTAAACTCGCACCTGCTGAGCTGATCATCATGGCCATGACTGGACCTAACGCCATCCCTTTTAAAATTAATACTTGTGAGATTGGGATCATACTAGATAAGCGTATATATAATGGAATGCCAACAATGGCTGCTATAGGTATGAGCCACCAAGCATCATGTCCAAACCATGTAGCAATCCACTCAGTCGGAACGAGCCCGTGAATAACAGCTCCAATCGCGGCACCGATTAATAAATAAGGAAAGACACTTTTCATTAAATTCATAGTTTCTGTTAGCGCAAAGCGGATATCAAATGTTTTTGTCTTGGTTTCAAATCCAGATATCATAACATTTTTTACAAAACGTTCAAATCCTAATGCCTCTAAGGCAAAACCGATGATGAGTGAAAGTATCGCAGTGATGACGATGTAAATAATGGTCACTTTCCAGCCTAGAACAACGCCCATAATCGTTAAGATCGTTGGGTCTAATACAGGCGAAGCGAAAAGAAATACCATGACGATGCTAAAAGGAATTTTGTTTCTCAACATATTAACAACAAATGGGATCGTTGAGCATGAACAGAAAGGTGTGATAAACGCAAAAAATAAAGCAAAGAAGGCAGCAATTAATTTGTTTTTCCCGGCGAGTTTACTTTCGATCTTTTCATACGGGATATACCCTTGTACTAGGCCAATAATAAATGAAATGAAGAAAAATAAAACCAATAACTCAAAGGCAATGAACAGAAAGCTCTTTAACACATCAACCATTAACTCCAGCCCCTTTAATCAAAAAAAATTGATTTTCGAAACAAAAAATATAACTTTTAAACCTCCAACTATTAATCAAATATATTTGATTAATTGAGTATACTACCATTTTTTTCATTTAACAATAGGCATATCAAAAAAAATTGATTTACATTGAAAAATTTACATGTAGAGACGTACTTCCATTTGTACGCCCTTACAATGTAAAAATAGTCCATCTTTAAATTCGCCAAAACCTCTTTGCATTCTCACCAAATAAAGCTTGTTGAACAGAAGGTTGTAGGTCTAAGCTTTCAAACTGTGCTTGAATTTCTTCAGCTTTTCCATTAAGTAACGGTAAGTCACTACCATACATCATTCGATCTGGCAATCGTTCAATCCACTCTTTAAATTGTTCAGGTGGCGGAAACTCATCAGACATACTTTTAGCTTCTAATGCTGCAGTATCAAACATAACACCTGGTAATTCTTCAGCTAGCTTTAAAAATTCTTCGGTCTCATTCATCCCTAGATGTGCGACTTGTACTTTTAATTTAGGATAGCGTTCCATTACTCGTGCAAAATACTTAACCCCAACCGTTCCTGTAGCGTCAGATGGTGCAGTTCCTGCGTGGACGATAACGGGTTTATCATATTTTATAAGCGTTTCATAGAGTGGAAAAAGGCGCTCATCATCCATTTTTACGTTTTGAACTTGACAATGTAGCTTCATACCTGCAAAGTCTAACTCACCCAAGCATTTTTCAGTTTCTTTTTCTACGTCATCTTCATGATGTACACAGCCGATCGGAACAATTTCAGATCGTATTTTTGCTTGAGCGTATAACCAGTCATTTAACTCTTCTGCCATTCCTTTTTTATGTACATAGAGAAGTACTAAAAATTTTTCAAACCCTAGTTGCTTCGGATAATCGAAAATTTGATCTGCACTCCAACCATCATATGGAACATTCCACCCTTCCCTACGAAACCAGTTATAAATCGCATTCATTAATTTGTCAGGAAAAGCATGAACGTGTACGTCTATTTTACTCATAAACAGTCTCCTTAATTCAGAAGTTTCAGTACATTATGAAATTAAGTATACCTTTTACTTTAGATAAAAATTGCTTTATACAATATTATTGAGCCCTTGAGGCAACAATAAAGACTAAGTAAATGCTTAAATGAACACAGACTAATAACGTCACTTCCTGTGACAACGTCTGTGTGACCCACCTCGTGAAGGCCCCAACTAATATTCAGTAGGGGATGAAGGAACCCCACTGAATAAAGTTTCACTTTATGTTGCGGAAAGTCCACCATCGATTGGGAAAATAACGCCTGTAATAAAACTTGATTGTTCTGAAGCTAAATATAACACAGCGTTAGCGATATCTTCAGATTCACCGTAACGACCTAATGGAATGGTTTGTGTTAATTTTTCTTTCACTTGTTCTGCGTATTCAGGGTTAAATCCAGCTTCTAAAGAGCGCATCATTCGAGTATTCACAGGGGATGGGTTTACAGCATTGACACGAACACCATATGTTGCTGCTTCAACCGCTGTTGCTTTTGTTAGCCCTACTACTGCATGTTTCGAAGCGATGTAAGCACTAACATTTGGGCTACCTCTTAATCCAGCAATAGATGACATATTAATGACTGAACCACTTTTTTGTTCTTGCATTACTTGTAATACGTGTTTGAGACCATAAAATACACCTTTTACATTGACGTCTAGTACCATATCTAGTGTTTCTGAAGGGTATTTTGTAATCGGTTGTACGACACCTTCAACTCCTGCATTATTGAAGAATACATCAATTCTTCCAAACTTTTCTTTTGTCAATTGTACATAGCGCTCGACTTGTTCCTCATGACGAACGTCTGCTTGTACAAGTAGATACTTTCCTTCGGTTAATTGAAGCTCTTGTGCCGTTTCTTGAAGTGCTCCTTCGTTTAGGTCTACTAATACAATATTAGCGCCTTCTTTAGCAAATTTTTCTACAGTGGCTTTACCTATTCCGCCAGTTGCTCCAGTAATAACTACAACTTTTTCTGAAAAGTTCATCGAATCTCCCCTATCATGGATAGTCCTTGTACAATTTTAGTTTACCATATTTATGAAACCATTTTAAAAAATTTTTTGAAAATTATCATATTAAGATTTTTTAATTGTAAATATAAAAAGCAAAAAGCAAGAGATAGCGTCTTCTTGCTTTTTGCTATAGAGTTCTTTTATTTTTCCACTGACATCTCCTCATCGTCTATTGATTGTATCGCTATTTTTTGACGTTCGTTTTGTGTTAATAAACGATGACAATGTATATATAAAATTCCCTTCCGATAAACCGTTTCTACTCTGTCTTTACGAATTAAATAAGGAAGTTCAATGGTTCGTTTAAAATTACCTGCAGTGGCCTCCTCTTGTAATGAACGGTAGCCGTTTAAATTGAAATTCATCTGCCCTTCGATTTCGATAAGCTTTTCATCAATATAAATCGTAATATCCTCTTTTGATTTGATTCCTGGAAGAATGATTGCACAGACCAGCTCATAACCAGACTCATATAAATTTACTTTTACTTCATTCATAGAGTTAATCTGTAAGTTTTGAAAGTTTTCCCAAAAGTCGTCTTTAAAAAAGTGATCAAAGTAATGTTGAAATTGTTTCATATGTTGAAATGGATCAAAATTCTTCACTTTGATCTTCCTTTCGTTTTATAAAAATTCCTTAACTACAGAATTATTTATTTGCTGCTATGTTTTGGTCGACAACATCAGGATCAAAGGTTCCATTAATACTGATCCCGTTATTTGTGCAAATAAAATCCCCTGTAAGTGCACTTCCTGAACCTGTAATCGTTTTTCCCGCTGATTTAGGAGACATGTTTAAAACATCTCCAAAACTGATATTTCCCTCATTACTATTAATCTTAAATGGACCTATTACTATCGCTGGCATATAAACACCCTTTTTATCAAGATTAATTTATTTTATGTTACGTTTCTTTGATCGTTACGCATTTGATATGGGTTTTCAACAAACTGTCGAATGTGTTTCACTCGAGTTTCAGCATCAATCATGCAGTTTGAGCCAATATGAAGAACAGAAGCAGCCGCTGTACCTGTAATTTTAATACTATTAACATGAATAAATGGGTTTTCATTTGATCGTGAAATTGAAATGGGTTCAGTGAAAACAGGCTGCGGATTTTGAATATGAAAAATTGGGAAGGCTTCAAAATTACCTTCATCACCATAAAAAAACTCAATTTGACGTTGTAAGGCAAGTGCTCGTGACCTTGGGGTTATATTATAACTATCACCGACTTGAAAAAGACTACTTGTTGATACATCAGTCACATTCATATGATTGACGTGTGAAATACGTTTTTGCATGTTTCACCTCTTGTCTACTAAACCTTTGTGTATTTAGTTTAAATTACTATTGAGGAGCTAGCGGTACGAATGGCCCGACAATAAGAGACTCAGGCGGTGTATCAAAATAAGACGATAAACTAATGGTATTCGTATCACCTACTAGAAAAACAGAAGAACTAGCGACACCTATAATTCTTATGGTACCTACTGATAAGTTACGGTTCACTACATTGAAATTCATGTTGGTGGATTCTCCTCTCTTGGTAAATGTCTAATAAAGGCATCAAACGTGTTGCCAATATCTTCTTTTACTTTGTTGACGGTCATTTGTTCGACTTGTTTTACATCATATTGATTGCCTTGAACTTGGTTTAAATAATGATGGATCCGCTGATCGATTTGTTTTTTTACATCTCCGATAATAAAGTTACGATAAGGTGGATCCATTTGATAATTGTGTTTTTGCTCTAGTGACTGTATTAACGGATGACATTCATGATCTAAATAATGGTAGATTTGATGTTGAATCGCTTGAACAGTTTCAGGATGCATATGCGCAAAGGCAGACACACTTAATTCATTTTGGTTTACATTAAAATCTTCAATGGGTGAGGTACCTCCATTAGGGGTCAGCCCAATATTTAACGTTCCTTCAAGCCGCTCGATTTTTAGTTGGTCAAACTTATACTCGATCCGATCAATGTTGTTACCAGGAGGACTTTGTTTTAGTTGAGTCAATTCTTCGCGCATTTGCATAAGTTGTTGCTCCAACTGAAGAATTCTTTCGTTTTGTGCTTGGAGGTAGCCGTTCACTTTATCAAAATACGATCCATAATTCCAGTTGTTATACATAATCATCTCCCACCTTCACACTGATTTCCTTTACTTTGCTAAATACTTGGGGGTGCAAGGGGTACATAAGGTAAAGTTGTAGGAGCACCTTCAATTTCTGGCGCTGGTTCGGTAAATCCACCTGTATTATATAAATTTGATATTCCTTTAATCATCCCAGCACTTCCGATTTGTAGAACAGAAGAGTTTGTTATCCCATCTACTCTTAAGGTATGAATGACAATATTTTGATTGATAAAAAAGTTCATAGATAACGCTCCTAATTAAATGTTTCCTACCATTGGTTGATCCACAACATCAGCATCATATACTTGCGTCACACTATAATCATTTCTTACTTGTAAACCGTCACCTGTGTTAAACGATCCAGCCCCCGCAAATGTTTTGGACTGACTACTAGGTGATATATTAAATACATCCCCAATATGAAAAATTCCACTACTTGAAATACTATTTACTTTTATAGCTCCAACCATCGCTGGCATAGACATACACCCTTTTTTAAAATCCTTGTAGGTATTATATGGATTTTTCAGCTAGGCGTTACTCATGGAGGGTGATAAAATATTAATTAAACGTTTATTTAAATTTATAGTGAAAATGACTAGTTTGAAGGATTTTTTTTGCAAATTAGGTTGTTGATATTTCTGTATGAAGGAAGTTAAAATTCCTTTTAAATAATATAACGTGGAAATGAAGTAATTATTTCCTCGGGAAGCGCAGGAAATGACAAACTACTGAAGAAAATAAAAGAATTCGACTACTTTTGTGTTTATTTTTTGACAAAAAAAGAACTCATATTATCATGAGCTCTCCACCAACTTTTATGATATTGTAGACATCTATCCTGAAAATCTAGCTTCCTTTATTAATTCAAAACTAGTTTTCTACTTGATTTATTCAACGATTGAAATAATCGGAGAATGATGCAAATATTTGTTCATATTAGGAAGGTCCGCTACTGTTGCATCTGCCTCAGGAGTTGCCATTGCTTGTTGTAAAACTTCTAAACTTTCAAATTCAAGTTCTACAATTAGGTAAAGATTGAGGTCTGTGTTTTGCGTCCTAACCACGCGATGGATAGCCTCATTTTTAATATTAGGAATTTTTTTTGCTAAAGGAAGATGAACACCAAAATAATACGACTCGAATCCATCTGCATCTTTAGGTTGTTCGTACATAATGATTACTTTTGCCATGTCGTCTAACCCCCTTATATTCACCATTCTTAATATATTCGAGTTTATTCTTTACAGAACACTAGAGAGCACTTTTTTTGAAATTCCTTTAGAATTTAGAAATTTCTCAAAACTACAAAGTGAAACTTCACTCAGTAGGGGTTTTCTTCATCACCCACTGAGTGTTAGTTGGGGCCCTCACGAGGTGGGTCACACAGACGTTGCCACAGGGCGTGACGTTATTAGTCTGTGTTCATTTAAGCATTTACTTAGTCTTTATTGTTGCCTTAAAGCCTTGAAGTGGGAGTCTTAGCGCCAGTTAAACGGTGAAAACAGTTCGAGGCACCCTTACCATTAAAAAGCAGTAAAGGTGCCTCAACCATTATTTAAATGGTACGTGGACAAGTTTCCATCCATCAGTTGGTGATTTTCGCAGGACTGTAAATAAAAAGGTTTCTTCAATGACGGGTCCATCTTTCACTCTGTATTTAAAAGTGACAGGGATTTGGTAGATGAACGGTTTTTCTTTGACGGGCCTATGTTTTTTCTCCATTTTCCTAATGGCGACGATGTTTTCGATCGGAACCTCATTGGCATTTCCTTGGTAAATGATACTCAGTATATCGTTTTCTTTTTGATTAATGGCGATAAAGAACAAGTCAATAACTTCCTCGGCTGAAAGCTGTTTAATAAAAGGGTCAAGCAACCCAGCCGCTTTATGAGCCATCACTTGATGCGATAAATCTGTGTTTTTTGATCTGTGGGTCGTACTTCCTTTAAAGTGAATGCAAAAGTGACCTGGGAAACCGTTGGCTAATGCTCCTCTACCGTGAGGCATTCCATGCATTGAAGCGGCTAGTACTTGATTATTGACATTTACCAAAATCGCTCTTCTATTCCAACTCCACTTCTCTCCATAAATTGTTTTCATGATTTTTGTATCTTGATGTGTTAAAGGTTGCACATCTGCATGCTTACTGCCCGCTCGTCTTTGGGCATTAAAGCTCAACCCTGTCTCAAGGTCGGTAATTTTAAACGACGTATACTTTGGGATCATTTCAGATGCATCTTCCCAGTAAAGTATTGTACCAAAGTGATCAGATTGTAATGTGTTAAAATGGTCTACAATCGTCTGGCTAGTTTGTCGCTTTACATTTATCTTTGTATTTTGTTGAATATCAAATAGTTGTCCTACATCATCAGCAATTAAAATACGTACTAGCCCATTTTCAATAAATAAAAGATATCGATGGGAAAACGGTATATCTGTCACAGGTGTTGCTTTTGCTTGCACAATTTCGTGGAATAAAGTATCGGACTGTACGGTTGTGATCGACTGAAATAGGGAGTGACTTGATGCTTTGACGATAAAAGATACTTGATTTTGGTCATCTTTTGCGAAAACAGGTAATGCCGTTAGATTGAAAAGTATACATAAAGCTATAAAGGTCAATGTAAATTTCTTTTTCATTTTGTAAGATCATATCCTAATTTTAAGATTATATTTTTAGCAATTAGTTAGTTCATTCTTTTTCACATACACTGTTACAACTTTCCTTGGCGGTTGATAATTGTCGATAATTTCATAACAGCATGTATATAACAGTTTTCTCTTAGTGAAAAGGGATCACCGAAATACTGAGGAAGAATCGTACTCATAGTGTTTGTCATTTTCTCATATAGAAGTTTAAATACTTCCTCTTCACTATAAAATTGAGTTTCTCTACCTTGTAGCCATTCGAAATAGGAAACGATCACTCCACCCGCATTTGCTAATATATCTGGAATAATAATAACGCCATTTTCATTTAGAATACGGTCTGCATCACCCGTGACAGGCGCATTCGCCCCTTCTACAATCACTTTTGCTTTGACTTTATCTACATTGTCTTTACGAATTTGATCTTCAAGTGCAGCTAAAATGAGTACGTCAATATTTAAGTAAAGAACTTCCTCTCTGTTTAAAATGTCAGCTTTTATATTAAATTGAGCTAACTGTTCTTCGGTTGTAGGTAAATCATATTGATTTTTTACAGTTGCATCAATTAATGCTGGGATATTTAACCCTTCTGAATTATATAGCGTGACGTTTCGATCACTAACGGCAACAATATTGCTTTGTAAATGTGTACAACGATAAGCTTCAAGTGCTGCGACTGATCCTACGTTACCAAAACCTTGAACCGCAATTTTTAATGGACGATTTGCGCATTCAAGTGCGGTTTTGGCAAATTGGTTGCCATTGTCAGTTAACCAACTTTTTTGTTCTTTAATAAAATCAGAAAGCAAGTAGCGAAACGTGAAGTACACCCCTTTGCCAGTCGCTTCTCTTCTACCTAAAGATCCACCATTGACTACACTTTTCCCAGTAAAACTTCCTCGATAAGGTTGCCCTGGACGAATTGTTTTATATTCTGCTGTCATCCAGTCCATTTCGCGGTCGCCTGTGCCAACGTCTGGTGCAGGAATATCTTTATCTGGTCCTAAAATATCACTAAAATATTGTACATATTTTTTACAGATGAGCAGAAGTTCCTTTTCGGTAAACTCTCTGGGGTTAATAACAACGCCACCTTTTCCACCACCGAATGGAACTTCATGCAAGGCATTTTTTAGAGTCATTAAAGCAGCTAAATTTGTCACTTCATCTTCGTTCACGAGTTCATGAAAACGGATACCACCTTTATATGGACCGAGTGTATTATTGTGTTGGATACGGTATGCAGGAATCCGGACGACTTTTCCATTCTCTAGCGGAATACGTAAAAAAGATTTGTGTACATGATTAGGCGTCGAGAGGATTGCAGCTAGTGACGCGAATGCTTGTTCTCTAGTTTCACCTTGCAAGTTTGGCAAAAAGGTTTCATCTTTGAGAAGTGCTTGTAAAGAGTTTTGAACGATTATTCCAGTCTGGCTACCCATAGCATTTTCGACCTCCTTTTTTGTTAATCATTCTCTACCATTATTATTTATTATTTAAATTCCACCATTATTTATCCATAATCATGAAAAAATGCGATATCATTTAAACATCGCATGAAATGTATAATACAGTAAGAGAACTACCTCAGTTATTTAACCATTCGAACTGACATTTATGGTGTAGGCCTCAACTAACATGCATAGGCTATGAAAAAACCGACTGCATGATGTTTCACTTTAAAGGCTAACCATTATTTCCATGAAATGCCTGCCAAAATGACCCTTCAACATCGATCAAATCGATAATGTCGTCAAATGGAATTTTGAATGTTGGAAACCCTGCTGCAAATGCCGCTATTTCGTATGGTAAAAAGTAAATAGCTAGGGCATATTCAGTAATATAAAATGGCTGGTCAGCTCTAATTCCTTGATAGGCATCAGGGAAAAAGTATAAAAATTCATTTTGCTCTGCTATCTGCTTGCCAATAATGTCACTTAACACTTTTACATAATCTACATTTGGTTTAAATAAATCTTTTAATTCGTATACCTCCCCGGTAATTAAATTAATATGAATAAACTCTTGACTTGGCATGCCGTGTGCTGCCCCAAACGGGTATTCGTAAGCTGACAGCTTGATCACGAGTAAGTTACCTCTATACATTTCGATAGAAAAATCACCAGAATAGGTATAATCTAATTGAACATCACGAGGTACGTCTTTCACATTTGATTTATCTTTTAATAACTGATTGATCACTTCTTGTTTTTCTTTGTTTTTCATCCCCTCGATTACCGGGTAGTATACGAGATAGTCTTTGTTTGGGCTGAATTTCACTTCGCGAATTTGATTGTTTTGATCTAGTGGAATGATCGTATTCGGTTTCCATACTAGAGTTCCTGCTCGATCAAAATACAAAACACGTTGATCAACAAATGCTTTGATAAGGTCGTTTTCTAAACTAACTGTTCCTGTACCTGCAATAACAGGATAGTTTTTCGCAAGTCGTCCTGTTTTATTAATAAAGAATGTGAATTGTCCTTTCGTTACCGAACTTAATCCATCCTTGAAGCTAGATACTGAGTTATACATAAAATCGGTGAGACGACGACCCGCTGTTGTTGCTATCGCATAAACTGATCCGATGTATGGTTTATCAGCATCAATTGCATTTCCTAGTGCAACAAGACCTTCTCCAATTTGTAAAATATCATTGTACTGAGGTGGAATGACAAAATTCCCCTTCTCGTCGATTAAACCATAGCGATTAAAGAGATCAGATGCCGCTGTGCTTACGGCTGCTTTTCCATCTTGAAAAGGCTGGGCAGTGGAAAATTGAGGGGTAATGACAATGGTTCCTTGCTCATCTACATAGCCGAAAGGTTCATTAAATGTGTTTTTAAAAGCGCTTAGACCTTCGCTAAAGCTGCTCATAGTTTGAAATGGGTATGTTTGCAAAATTTCCCCAATTTCATTTATCAATGCAAAGTTGTTGTCTTGTAACCGAACAAGTCCTTTTCCAGCTTTAAAATCCATTGCGAATTCGTATTGAAGCGGAATGATTTCATGACCACTTCGATCCAAATAGCCATATAGGTACTTGCCATCAGGTGAAGTGTTAGCTACGACCGCGCGTCCGTCTTCATAGGGTGCAATAAAATTATAGGCTTTCGTTGTTCGCTCATTACCAGTTTCATCGATGACTTTAAATCCATCTTCGTCTATGACAACTGCTCGCGCTTCTGTAAATGGTAGAATGGATTCATATATAGGTCTCACAACAAATGAACCTGAACACTGGATTAATCCAGTTTTATTGTCTATTGTCACGATTGCAAGACCATTTTCTTGAAAGTCATCTGCACTTTCATATTGTGCGGAAAGAACGAAATACCCTTGTCGATTAATGTAACCCCATTTCATTCCTGATGCTGTATTGACCGAGGCAGGATAAAGGCGACATTGTTCCTGATTGGATCGTTGATAATTGGACTTTTCTCCAAGCTCCTTTGATACTACTGATAATGATGATTTGGGCAAAAAGTGACGGACAAAGTTTATAGAATTTGGATCTTCTCGCATTATTCATTTCTCCCTAATCCTAGTTGGAATAGTATATGGGGAAAGGAATTTTTAGGTACATGACCGATAAAAAAAGCTTATGGAATATTAAGCTCCATAAGCTTCTGAATGAAAAAGTATGGTTTCTTTATCTGAAAAGGTCGGATAATGAAATACTTGTTTATAAAATTCAGGCCCTTTACCAGTAACTAATATCCAATCTCCCTCTTCGGCTTGTTCGAGTGCAGCTTGAATAGCAATTGTACGATCTTCTACAACTGTTCCTTTTCCATTTCCGTATACCTTTTGTAGATGGTGAAGCTCGTCTACCATCTGTTGGGAGTCCATTCCATTTAAATCGTCTAATGTTAAAATAAAAAGATCACTATATTTCGAAGATATTTCTACCATTTCTTTTCGTTTAGAACGATCTCCATTTCCTCTAAACCCAAAAATATGAATGATACGCTTTGCACCTTTTTTTACTAAAGTTTGTAAACTATGGGTTAGTGCATCTGGTGTATGTGCATAATCGATTACACAAGTTGCTCCATTTTCGTGGTTATACGTTTCGAACCTGCCTGGCACACCAGGAAATGAATTTAGTGCATCAATCACTTGTGTTGCATGAATACCGAGTCTACGTGCGACCATAAAAGAAAGTGACGCATTTTGTGCATTATGTAATCCACTCAATGGTAACGTCACTTTATATTCATAATTACCTTCCTTAAGATCAAATTCCGTTGAAAACTCAACATTCACATTTGCTAAGTTCATATGATCAATTTCGTCATAGCCAACAGAAAATACATTTTTTTGTTCAATAGTTAATCGATCGAGTAGCCTTCTACTCCAATCACAATAGTTACTGATAATGGCCTCTCCTTGAGGAGATAGTTTATTAAATAGTTGTGCTTTAACTTCAAAATAATTATAAATAGACCCATGATAATCAAGATGATCATGCGATAAATTCGTAAAAAGTGCATAATCAAACGGGATATCATCCACTCTTCCTTGGTTTAAGCCATGTGAAGATACTTCTAGTATGATAATTTCATCTTTACTCTTGTGGATGAGTTCATGTAATGTAAGTGGATCAGGTGTCGTATTAGATGGAGGTAATTGTTCTCCATTTATAATATTGGCAACCGTCCCGACTAATGAACAGCGAATACCAGCACTTTCTAATATATGACGAAGCATATAGGAGGTCGTTGTTTTCCCGTTTGTTCCTGTAATCCCTATAAAGGTTTTGTTACTTGTATGAGTACCATAAAAACATTGGGCAAGTTTAGAAAGGCTGTTTCGACTATTTTTCACTCGAAAATAGGGAATAGTCGGATTACTCCATTTTTTTTCACCAATGATTGCGACAGCGCCAGATTTGATAGCATCTTCAATAAATTGATGTCCATCCGTTTCATATCCTGAAATAGCAATAAATACAAAACCCTTTTTTATCTTTTGTGAATGAAAATGCAACCCACTAATATTAATATCAGGAATGTCTTCCGGTATATTGTCAATTTCGATTGCTTGTAATAAAGAACTCAACTTCATGGATCCTTTGACTCCTTATAGTAGTTTAACTATAATTTACCTACAATTTTTTACTTATTTTCAAAAAGACCTTATATTTAATTGTGAATTTCTAATATTGAACTAGTATCCCCATGTTGAAAAATAATAACCTTATTAAAACACAAACTTCGCGAACTCCTTCCAGCAAGCTGGAACATCGGGAATCAGATGGAGTTTCGACTTCACCTGATTAGAACTTCCCACCTACGCTAAGCTAAGAGGTGCGGGTCTTTAACCTAAGAACATAACGAGGAAATCCCTAATTTCAAACCTATATACATAGCGGTGGTGAACTCGGAAATACTAAATATGAAAAGGAGGAGTTATAATGCCACAAACACTTCAAAATATAATGACCACTAATATTGCTTCAGTGTCACCTCAACAAACAGTCCAAGAAGCTGCAAAATTAATGAAAGAACTGAATGTTGGCTCTATTCCTGTGGTAGAAAGTGGACAAGTAACGGGGATTATTACTGATCGTGATATTACGTTAAGAACAACAGCATCAGGCGTTGATAGTCATACCTCTGTTTCACAATGTATGACTAATCATGTCGTAACCGCAAATTCAACAATGGATGTGCATGAAGCGGCCGAATTAATGGCTCAACAACAAATTCGAAGGCTTCCAGTAGTAGATAACGGACAATTAGTTGGAATGGTGGCGATTGGCGATCTTGCCGTGGAAAATATCTACCAAAATGAAGCTGGTGAAGCACTTTCCAGTATTTCAAACCCATCGTTTCCACATGAATAAATTTTAATAAAAGCATAGCTATCCCTAAGAGGTTGACGTATTAATTAGTCAATCTCTTTTTTCTTTGCGTCATTATAAACCTACTATTGGAGTCAAATTAAACGAAAAGCTATTACATACTAAAGTTATAGAGGAAAAAGAAGAGTATAGAAGATATTGTAAAAAATTTATTTAAATTGGAATGACAGATGGAGTGAATGAATATACTGAATTAACCATTATTTATCAAATGGAAAAGTGGGAACATAAAAGTTCTAATCTATACTTGATCTTCTACGTTTTACAATACGAAATCCGATTTAACTTTACCCTCTTGATGTCCTTCCCCTTCAATTATTTGGTTCAATTCTAGAAGACTTTTTAACAACAATTGAATAAAGGAGTGATGAAATTGTTTAAATCAATCTATG
The DNA here is from genome assembly GCF_002019605.1 of Alkalihalobacterium alkalinitrilicum. Lineage (NCBI taxonomy): Bacteria > Bacillati > Bacillota > Bacilli > Caryophanales > Bacillaceae > Alkalihalobacterium > Alkalihalobacterium alkalinitrilicum. The sequence continues at coordinate 1,251,401 of NZ_KV917368.1, forward strand.
GTATGGACGACTTATCGACAGTTCAACACATTGGGTATGCTTCAGAAAGCAGGATGTATGATTTCACGCTTGTATTTTCAGATCACTTCTTTGGGAAGACACTAGTCACTTGTCTTCAAAGCGGCAATTCATCATTATTAGACTTTCATGATGTAAGTGACACTGCTATTGTTAAAAAAGTGTTTCGTATTAAAGATGATGCTATAGCACAAGAAGTTTCTGCCTTATTAAAAACAAAAATCCCATTAGTAAAGAAAGATGACACCGCATGATTATGTAAGGAGGAGATATTGGCAATTTTCATAATATGTAAACGTTGTCATGGAAGGGGTTGGGTACCAAAAAGGATATGGTTTATTTTTTCAAAAAAAATTTCCTGCCCAAATTGTAAAGGAACAGGAAAATATAAAGTCGTTTCTTAAAAATATGAGGATGACTCTAAATGGTTCGACTATTATAAGTAATAATGATCATTTAAACACTGCCTAAATGTTAGCAAAAAGTCAACTTTTCGTTTAGAGGTCAGCCTCCTACATACTACTTTATCACTTCAGGTGCTCCGTAATCCACTCCATGTGTTTCTACAGTGACACTTTTCATTCTTTGATCTTCGTTTGGTTTATCTTGAGCATTTCTGTCGACTTGTACAATTTGATCAACCGTCTCCATACCTTCTAGTACTTTTCCAAAAGCTGCATAATCCTCGTCTAAGTGAGGTGAATCTTCCACCATAATAAAGAACTGTGAGCCTGCTGAGTTTGGATCATTTGTTCTTGCCATTGAAATAATTCCCCGTTCATGGACTAACGGATTCTCAAAACCATTTGCAGTAAACTCTCCTGCTATCGAATAACCAGGTCCTCCCATTCCACTACCATCAGGATCTCCACCTTGAACCATAAACCCTGGGATGACACGATGGAAAATAACTTCATCATAAAATCCTTCTTCTGCTAAAGAAACGAAGTTAGTTACGGTATTTGGTGCAATCGTTGGAAAGAGTTCAATCTTAATTTGTTCGTCGTTCTCCATCGTAATCGTTACAATCGGATTGGTTTCTAAACTAGCTTGGTTAATAACCTCTTCATTTCCGTATTCTTCTTGTGGCTCACTCGTGCTTGTCCCACATCCTGCCGTAAAAACACCGAATGAAACCGCAATTAAAAGTGATGTAAGTACTTTTTTTTTCTTCAAGCGACTTTTTATCATCATTAGCTCTCCCTTCTTACTGAAAAAAGTTTAACGTATTCTAGAATACATATAAAAAGATTTGTACCTTTGATTTACTTCTCATTAAAACTACAAACCATTATAGCATGATTAATAAATAATAAAGCAATTCGTTTATGGTTTCTACACTACTACCTTAAATTTAAGCTCCACGGTGAATAATGAATTAGGAGCAGTATTTTTATCGTAAAAACACCCCCACGTTTCGCAACATTTTCATGGGAGGAAACGTGGGGGTGTTTTTATGACCAAGAAGACATTCCGCCTTTAATATTGGTAATGTTCGTGAAGCCGAGTCTCTTTAATTTTTTACTTGCTTTATTGCTTCTCATGCCACTTTGGCAAATTAAAACAACTTCTTTCTCACGATCTAATTCAAAGTGTCTTTTGCTAATTTTAGATAATGGAATATTTTTAAAACCTTCAATATGGTTTAACTCATATTCTAAAGCGGACCTTACATCTATTAATTGAATGTCTTTTTGACTAACGATCGTTTTCACTTCTTTATTACTGAGTTGTTTAACTCCTTTTGCGGGTAAAAAGTTTCGAATCGTTAAAATCATAAGGACGATTACAATTATCCATTTTATGATATCCAATTGTATCCACTCCTTTTAACATATTTCGGCTTTCCTCACTAGAAGGACGGCATAAATAGTAACCAGTAACTGTAACACCCTTTTGTTTTAAAAAACGGATACATAAATTCTTAGCCACAACATCATTGGATATAACAACTACTTTTTTACCCTTAAAGGGATGATAATATCTCTTAATATAGGCGAAAGGAATATTAATAGCCCTTGTAATGGGCTGATGACTAGCAATATTGTAGTCACGTATGTCCAGAATTTTTATATCTTCATTAATATGAATAAGGTTTGTACATTTTACGCCTCGAACTGGAACAAACCTTCGATATAATAATATCATTATAAAGAAAAGAATGAATAAAATAATAGCCATTTGATCCTCCTAAATCGACCGACTACATTGCTATTCTACTATATTAAAGGATAGAATGTCGTTTGTTAAGTAAAAATACAGTTGGTAAAATACGTAACTAAAGTTTACAGAAGTGGGATATTTGTCATCCCCTCAACATGAGCTTCGGAAAATTCTTCGACTTCACGTACATCAATAAATATCGCATTTTTATCTGTTTTCATTTTGGTAGCAAGTTCATAAGTCGTAATTTCTTGAATGTGTTCATTTGATGTTCCAAAAAACATAATAGCCACTCCTACGCCAACCGCTATTATAAAAACGGCCATTTTGATTTTCTGTTTCATACCGAAAACCTCTCTACTGATTAAAATGGAATATCGGAAAGTAAATTTACTTTGAACTTCCTTTTCTCAGAATAACATATTATTAAATAAAGGATACTAGTCTATTTATATATATGTTCGTACAAGTTTATTAGATAAATAAGTTTACATTTCCTTCTTCAGCTTCAGCTAAATACGTGGCAACACCTGCATACTCAATACCATCAATTAACTCTTCTTTTTGGATTCCCATAACATCCATTGACATTGTACAAGCAACCATCTTAATATCTAAATCTTTAGCCATCTCGATTAGCTCATTTAACGAAACGACATTGTGCTTTTTCATCATATGCTTCATCAGTTTAGATCCTGCCCCACCAAAGTTCATTTTTGATAATCCTAGTTTTTCAGGACCTCTTGGCATCATTTTACCAAACATTTTTTCTAGAAAGTTCTTTTTTACTGGGATATGTTCATCTTTACGTAAAACATTTAATCCCCAAAAAGTGAAAAACATCGTGACAGGCTTCCCCATTGCTGCTGCACCTGTTGCAATAATAAAACTTGCTAATGCTTTATCTAAATCTCCATCAAACACAATCATCGTCGCTTTCTTTTGTTCCATTTATATCTCCTCCTATTAATACTTATATGGGTATTTATTGGACTTTTATAATATACCCATAAAGGTATATTTGTCAATAACAAATTCCGTTTGTGTATAGACGTATAGTTATATTAATCAGCCATTTTTATACTAGTGCTAATTCAGAATCAACTAGTTCGATTTCTCCGTTTTCAATATGATAAAGAACAGGAATGATAGGTATATCTTGTCCGAGCGCTTGGTAGATGGGATGTGCTAATAATTTCTCGACTTGTTTCAGTATATTTACTTTTGATAGTTGTGCTGGGTATGTGGTCTTTGTTTTAGTAGGTATTGATTGGCGGATGATTTTTAACCACGGTTGCAAAGCTGCTTCGTTATTTCGTTTAATTGCAGCTTCTATTCCGCCACAGTGAGTATGTCCGATGATAAGAATTCCTTTTACATGTAAATGTTTTAAAGCATAGTACAAGCTTGCTGAAAAACTTTCATCCTGTTCATCCACTTGGTTAGCGATGTTCCGGTGAATAAATAGCTTTCCAAGTGGCATTTGCGTAATGACCGATGGGCTGACTCGAGAGTCACTACATGCTAAAACAAATAATTCAGGCTGTTGCCCTTGAACCATTCTTTCAAAAAATTGAGGATCAATCTTCTTCATTTTTTCAAAGAATAACTTATTTTCAGTTTGTATTTCTTGCCATTCCATTGATACTCACTCCTTTATTATTGAAAGTGCTTCATCAATTGAATGAGACTCGAGTTTGCCTTTATATTTTTCATACCAACCCGCACGTTTTAGGATATCTCGGACAGGTCCTTTAATATCACAGAACACAATCTCTTTTCCAATACTTTGATAAGTGGTTAACAATTCATCTAAATGTTCAATTGCTACAGCATCCATATCATTCACTACTGAAAAATCAAGAATGACCGTATGAATGGTTGGATTTTCTAAAAATTTGTGTTGAATCATCTCTTCGATTTTCGTAATGTTTGCAAAATATAATGGCGAATCAATCCTTAAAATTGATACATTTTCTTTTGCAATTGCTGAAGGATAACGTTTAATATTTCGGTAGACGTTCGCTTCTTCTACATACCCTAATTCGGCCACATGTGGATTCGCACTTCTCCAAATAAAGACGATGAGAGAGAAAATAACACCAATGAAAATCCCCGTTTCGATTCCTAGTGTCAAAGTCGAAGCAAAGGTAATTAACAAAGTTGCTCCATCGATTTTTTTGATCTTTAATAAGTGTTTCGCTTCCTTAACATCAATTAACCCGTAAACAGCAACCATGATAATGGCAGCGAGGACAGCATTTGGCATATAGTAAAACCATGATGTGAAAAATAGTAAAGTAAATATTATTAAGACAGCGGTGATGATCGAAGCCAATCCTGTTCTTGCTCCAGCTCCGTAGTTTACAGCTGATCGAGAAAACCCACCAGTGACTGGATAACCTGAAAACGTCGATGCAGAAACGTTAGCAAGACCAAGACCAATTAATTCACGGTTCGGATGAACTTTATATTTTTCCTTTGTTGCAATCACTTTGGCTATCGCGAAACTTTCCACAAAACCAATAATCGCAATGGTAATCGCTATTGGCATTAAAGCGCTGATGGATTCAATATTCCATACTGGAAAAGAAATTGTCGGTAGACCATCTGGTACTTTACCTATAATACTTACCCCTTTTTCATGTAGGTCTAATGTATACACTAAAAGTGTGCTATAAACAACGACGACAAGCGGCGCTGGTACTTTCGGTAACCATTTTTTTAAAGCAACTAATATGATAATACTTGTTACACCAATTAAAAGTGTGTAAGGATGAATACTAGTCAGTTGGCCAAATGCTTTATAAAGTAATTTGAATACATTTTCAGTAGATGGTAAATTTATGCCTAATAAGTGTTTCAGTTGGCTAAGTCCAATGACAATGGCTGCTGCAGATGTAAATCCACTAATAACAGCATGAGAGATAAATTCGGTTACAAAACCGAGTTTAAGTAAACCGAGAGCAAGTTGGATAACCCCTACCATTAAAGCAAGTAAAAGAACAAGTGATATATATTCATTTGAACCTGGTTCCGCTAGGGTCTGAACCCCTGTTAATACTAGTAGAGATACCATTGCAACAGGTCCGACTGCAAGTTGTCTTGAAGAGCCAAATAAGGCGTAGACAAGAAGTGGAATGGTGGACGCGTATAAACCGATAACTGGTGGTAATCCTGCTAGCATCGCGTAGGCCATACCTTGTGGGATCAACATAATGGCTACGATTAAACCTGCAGATAAGTCACCACGTAAATCATGTTTATTATAGGTTAGCATCCACTCAAGCCCTGGAAATATTTTCTTCAGCAACGAAATCCCTCCTTTCTAATGAAGGTGAAAGGCTGGTCCTTGGTTGCTGAGTAGTTTTTAATATGGAACAGCCTCTTCTTATTGGAATAGTATCTATGCTTTTTTGATCCAAAATTTAAATACGTTTCCATCTTCTTCGTGATGAACTAATTCGTTTCCAGATGCTTTACACCACGCAGCAATGTCCGCTTTTGATCCTTTATCTGTTGCGTGCACTTCAAGTACTTGACCTAAGTCGAGTTGATCCATTTCCTTTTTTGTACGAACGATTGGCATTGGGCAAGCTAATCCTTTTGCATCTAATACTTTGTTACTATCCATTAAAGTCATCTCCTCTTATATATAAACGTTTTATAATCGTCTTAAAGTGGTTCTTAAAAGGTAGTTTTGTTAATTAGTTTCTACTTTTCCTGTCCATTGAGTCATTCCAGGTTTTACATTAATTACATTTGTAAATCCATGGTCTGTTAAATGTTTAGCTGCCATTGCACTTCTATTACCAGTACGGCAAATAATATAGATAGCGTCTTGTTGATTTAATTCACCTAAACGTTGTTCCAACTCACCTAATGGAATTGAGATGGACTGTGGTATTCTCGCAAACGCATATTCTGCTGGCTCACGTACATCTAAAATTGTTACTCCAACTTCGCCGATTTTTTCTTCTAACTCTTCATTAGAAATGACATGTGGGTAATCGACTTCTTCTTTTGTTTCAGAAGGATCGGCTTTTCGTAAATAATGAATTAGAACTTCTTCTTCTTCGTTTGTCCCTAAATATTGGTGACCTGTTGAATTAGCCCACGCTTTTATATCAGCTAATGACCCTTTATCTGTAGCTTGAATTTCAAGCACTTCACCTGAGTTTAATTGATCCATTGCTTTTTTTGTACGAACAATTGGCATTGGACATACTAATCCTTTTGCATCTAATACTTGATTTACTTTGATTGACATATAACTTCCTCCTTCAATATACCTTTACCCCTATAAGTATAATAAAATGCAAACAGTGATTAGTCAACTTTTTTACCTATAGAGGTATTATAATGTGTAAAATAAACCTATCTTTTTTGTTAATAATCTACACCAAATTAGTGAGTATGGTGTACTGCACAGTGGTTTGGTCCAATTTCTAACTCTTGCTTCCGATCTTTATCTGCTCGTTCAACTCCACGGTTAATCGCAATAATTTCTTCAAAGTTCGGTGGTTTAACAGAAGACGCAGATTGTTCCACATGATCTAGAAATGAATCTTTTGTCATCGAAAACATTTTTTCATTTCGAGCACGAATATTTCCTAAATGGTCGCCAATAAATTCTTTGTCATTTACTTCCTCTACATAATTAGCGTAGTGACCTGGAAGAACGATAACATCATCAGCAATAGTAGCTACTTTATCATAAATGGTGTGATATAAATCATCGGCCCATTCACGAACTTTATTTCCTAAGTCTGGACGACCTAATCCACTTACGAAAATGGTGTCTCCTGAGAATAATAATTTGTCGTTGACGAAGAACGAGACACTACCAGGTGTATGTCCTGGTGTTTTTACCGCTAATACTTCTAATTTAATATTGTTAAACTCGATCTTTTCATAGTTTTCTAATGCTTCAAAGTCACATATTGCTCCTTCACTCTTCATGAGAAAATACTTTGCGCCTAAGTCTTCCGCTAGTTCATGACCTCCTGAAATGTGATCAGCATGTAAATGAGAATCAACAATATGTGTAATCGTTGCTCCTTCTTTTTTCGCAGCATCAATATATACATCGGTAAAGCGACTTGGGTCTACAATTAATGCTTGATCATCGGATGTAACCATATAGGATAGACAACCTTTTCCAATACGGATAAATTGGTCGACTTTGATTTTTTCGTCTTCATAAATACGAACTTGGTGTAAATGCTCACTCCACGCTTTCATTCCATCAATTAACGAATAAACTCCGTTAAACCCAGCTTCAACGATCATCTCTCCTACAAATGCAGATGAGCCACCCTTAGCACATACAACAACAATATCTTGATCCTTTGGTAATCGTTCTATAATCGAGTCAACACCTTCAATTAGTTCAAAATATGGCATATTTAGATAAGAAAATGACTTACCTTCTATTTTCCAATCTTGAAAGTCTGATTCATTACGGACATCAAGGATAAAAAGTTCTTTATTATTAACGATACGTTCCATAATATCTTTTGCTGTCATATCTTTTACATTACTCATAACATCATCTCCTTTATTTACATTATACCCAGCAAGGTATCTTGTCGATGTCTTAATAATATACCAATAGGGGTATATGTGTCAACACGTAATTCCAATTTTTTTGATTAGCTATTTTGTTGTTACTGTCCCATTTTTCTTCATTATATGGATACTCTTTAAAAAAAAAGAGAAACTTAATCATTATTACATTTAAAAGGAATGGGATTAGCAGATGGTTTACATATTATTACTTGTAGGGTTTGCTTTATTAATAAAAGGTGCAGATTATTTTGTAGATGGTTCAGCTGCAATTGCTAGTTTATTACGGGTGTCTCCCCTATTAGTTGGACTTACAATTGTTGCATTTGGTACAGGTGCTCCAGAAGCAACCGTGAGTATAATCGCGGCGTTAGAAGGAAATACAGATGTTACGGTTGGGAACGTCGTTGGGAGTAATATTATCAATACCGCTCTCGTCGTTGGGGTAACCGCGTTCATATACCCTCTTAAAGTTGAAAGGGCAACGATAAAAAAAGAAATTCCGTTAGCGTTTTTGGCTAGTATTGCATTACTTATTTTAATGAGTGATCAACTTTTACAGGGGGCTCCAGCCAATGTCCTCTCGCGGAGTGACGGTATTGTTTTTCTATTGTTCTTTTGTATTTTTTTATACTATGTTATTGAGATGGCAAGAAATAGTCGTGAAACATTTGTTGAAGAAAATGATGCTACTAACACCCAGCATACGTGGGGTAAAAATATACTACTATCTCTAGGTGGTTTAGCGGCGATCATATTTGGTGGTTACTTAGTTGTAGAAAATAGTACAGTGATTGCCTATACCTTTGGAATGAGTGAAACATTAGTAGGTTTAACAATTGTAGCAATTGGGTCGTCACTGCCTGAACTTGTCATTTCTGTTACAGCTGCATTAAAAAAGCAAAGTGAAATTGCTTTAGGTAATATTGTGGGAAGCTCCATATTCAATATATTATTTGTATTAGGGGTTTCATCTATTATTACTCCGCTATCTGTAGACCCGAAAATCTTTTTTGATGTCATCGTTATGATAGTGTTAACGGTTGAATTGTTTATTTTTTCTAGAACGGAATATCGGGTTGGAAAAACAGAAGGTGTAATGATGTCGGTCGCTTATATTCTATATCTTGTAATCATTATTATTAGGAATTAAAAATTTAGTTTTGTCTTAGATGAAGCTTGTATTTAATAAATTAAAATTTTTGATAAGACAAAAAGGTGTGAACTTTTTAGTAAAGTCACACCTTGGTCTACTGTAAACTATTTATGTCATCCATGTCGTATAATCCTTATAACTCGTTTTTTTTACTTTAGGCACGTTCATATCGGGAAACCCGAGATAGATAAATCCTAAAATTTCTCCACGATCAGACATTCCAAAAAAATCACTTACTTTTTTATGGTAACATATCGCTCCCGTTCGCCAAATTGCTCCTAAACCAAGCGCGTGACCAGCTAATAACATATTTTGGATCGCGGCACTAACCGCAGCATATTCCTCTTGGATCACTACATTCTTTTTTGTACTAGGTTCCACACCTACCGTTATAATAACTGGAGCTCTGAGTGGGTTTTTTTTGACCCGTTCTATTTTTTTAATTAATTCTGGATTTGTTCGATTATCAGCATCAGATTTTGAAATTTCTTCAAATACCTCACCTAACTTTTCTCGGCTAACACCCGTTAGAACAAAAAAGCGCCAAGGTTCTGTTTTGAAGTGGTTGGGTGCAAAAGTACCTGCTTCGAGAATTTGTTGAATATATTCGATTGGGATAGGATCAGATTTAACGACACCAATACTTCGCCTTGTTTTGATCGCATCAAATAATTCCATTCACTAACACTCCCTCAGTTAATTTGTGAGCCCAGGAATACTTTTCATTTATATGATGATAACAATAAATATGTTAATAGTAGCCTGTCCATAGAGATACCCTATGCTGGAAAGTTAAAAGATCTTTTTTAAATACATTCTCTTAATACTACGGGATGAGATAAGGGAAATGTAAACAAATCCTCTAACAACTATTTATGTCGAAAATTCAGCATTAGAGCTATTTATAACTGTTCTTCCTTTTCTTTATTTTTACGATCACTGTATCGGTTATAAAATTCTTCAACCTTTATAAAAAGCCACTGTAAAGCAATACCATGAAGCAATACTCCTAAAATGGTGATAATGACTAAAAGTATAATGGACCCAAATTGTGTGACTTCGACACTGCGATGACCAAAGAACATTAAGTGCTTTATAACATAAACAAATGATTCTATTAGTGAGGTAACTTTAACTTCAATTTTCCATAATAATATCGATTTTATGGTTAATAAAAGAAGAAGAATTCCTAATACAGCGACTTTTGATTGATAAGACGTTTTATCAATGATTGGTTGTATATAAAATTTCGTAACGGTCTTGATTCTAAATAAGTAAACAACTCGAACAATACGAGCAATTTGAAAAAACTGGTCAAGTGGTATTACCGCTATTAAAAGGAATGGATTTTGTTTAATAAAAACCCATTTTTCATTGGCCCTTATCAAACGAAATAAAAAGTCAATGACAAATATAACCCATACACCCCAATTTACTACCTGGTTATAAGGATTGTCTGCCCATATCGTCATGATAGTTAGAACAACTAAAAGGATCATCGTGCCTTCGTAAATCCGTTGAAAAAATTTCATTTGATGATGTCTCCATCCTGTAGTAATAATATGGAGGTCTTTTTATGCAACTTATTTTACTATAGCATTTTTCTACTAAACTTGCATTTACAGATAAGATGAAACTCCTATCAGTGAGGGGTTTTCTTCTTCCCCCACTTATCCTTCTTTGATTCCTCGAAGTCTTGAAGTAGGGGTAATACTGCCAGTTGTTGCGGGATAAAAATTGATATGAGACACTCAGGCTCCCTTTTTCTTTTGAAATTACTAATAAATAAAAACTTCAATATTTGACTGTTTTTTTATATTAAGTTAATAGTTTGAATGTATCAAAGAGCAAAGAGAAGTCAGCTTAACAAATTGTGTATAGTCCTTGTCTTTTCTTTTAGTATTAGACAGCAGATTTTGACAATTTGGTTAAAATACTTGCAAAATTATTAGAAAATTCGTAAAATTATAATTAGTAATTGAATCTATTATCAAGTTCGATATCAATCTTACAAAGGAGGTACAGCAATGGCCGTAATGAATACTGGAAAAGTGGCTCACGATCATGCCCTACAAGTTTTGAAGTTATTGACTCATGAATATTGGAATAGTGAGTTAATGGAAAAAATTAAAAATGAGTTAAAATCGTCTTATAGTAATCTTAATGAACACCTTTGCGGCGGAAAATGTCATTGTGGCGATAAACAGTCAGATATAGACTTTTATCAAACGATGTATGAAGATATGCGAGAAGCGGTGTCTTCACAATCTATGTCGGTTGTTCCTGTACTTCAAGAGCAATTATGGGAATTCTTTCAAGACAAGGAGAAGTCACATCGTTGTATTCAATCACTAATGAATACTAAACATAAATGGGTTCAGGAAATGGATTGAAACTAGAAAACCAGCAATAGGTAAGACTATTGCTGGTTTTCTTCATTGTTAGAGCTTAACATTTAACGCTTTTCCGAAAGAAGCTCCCACTTCAAGCAATCGGTAATGGTGGTAAGTAGGGGTAGTTCACTAGAGAAATAACCATTTGTATATCTAGATCGATTTCGTTAAAATCTAACACGAGGTGAGAATTTGGATATATTTCTTTGGATCATCATTATAGCATGTTTCGTCTTGAGTTTTGTAGGATTGATATACCCGATCATTCCATCGGTTGTGTTAATTTGGTTGGGTGTTGTTTTATACTATTTTTTCATTTCTGCGACAGTTTCGTGGTGGAGTTGGGGAACGTTTATCCTATTAACGATTGTTTTATTTTTAACGGATTATTTGGCAAATCTGTATTTTGTCGAGCGATCTGGAGGTACTAAATGGGGCATTCGAGCGGCTACAGTCGGTGTCATTGTCGGTTGTTTTGTGTTCCCACCGTTTGGGATATTGGTCGTTCCATTTTTACTCGTTCTTGTTACGGAGCTTGTTCAACGAAAAACGTTAAAGGACGCTTTGAAAGTCGCTTTAGGAACATTCATCGCCTTTTTAAGTGGGACGTTTGCGAAAGCCGTTTTTCAGCTCGTGATGATTATTGTATTTTTGGTAGATGTTTTTCTTAATTAAGAGCTTATATCGACCTGAATTAATGTAAAATTTTATATGATGGGGTTAGAATTTTATGCAGTTAGATTAGGACCATAAACGATTAGAATTGACTTATACATTTTCCAACCAGGTCGATTAACAGTTGAAACCAGAGAAAGAAGCAGAAACTGGTAGTTCATATCAACTTCTGCTTCTATAAGAGAAATCTATTAATTTATAAAAATTTCTGCCAAAATCGTAGTTTTTTCGCAAAAATTACTTCCGCCAGTTCTCTTGCAATCCAGGTTGCGCCTAACTCTTTCATCGATAATCTAGAATGTTTGACCATATTGTTGCTTAGAACAATAATCGTAACATCCTCATCAATATATCTTTCGAAATGACTGATGTACCCTCCAGGGTGTGTTCCACCGTGACAAATGCTTCGTCCTTGAAATTGATTTTTTATGAGCCATGGATAACCGACAGTAATCCATTTCCCAATATAACTAGGCTCTTCCATCATTTTACCGTTTTCTCACGAAGTAGTCGATGTTCTTTTAACGCACGATCTAATTTATATAAATCACCCACAGTTGAATGAATTTCACCGCATGCAAACATGAGCGAAGGGTTAAAGAAAATACCTGGTCTCCCCTTAATATAATTTTTTGCTGTATATTCAAAGTCATCTCTTTCAAAACCTGTGTCATTCATTTCTATCGTTTCAAGTATATTCTCTTTTACATATTGCTCATAAGTTTTTCCCGTAACTTGTTCAATGATCGATCCAAGCATGAGAAAGCCTGTATTGTTATAGGAAAACTTCCTGCCTGGTGAAAAACTCAAGCCTTTAGCATGAACAATGTTGATGATTTCTTCAGGTTTATACTCTTTTTGCATATCAATTGCTTTACTAAGCATTAAATAATTGGGTATGCCTGATGTATGATTCAAGAGATGATGGATCGTAATTAAATTAGTTTTGTATTGCGGAAAGAATGTTCCTATTTTTTGATTTAACGATAGAACCCCATGTTCAATCAGCTGTAACGTAGCAATCGCTGTGATCGGTTTACTAATGGCCGAAGCTGTTGAAAAACGTGTATCTACTGTGTTGTTGATATTTTTTTCCATATCTGCAAATCCAAACGCTTTATGAAACTGGATTTCTCCTTTGCGTGCAATTAGCACACTTCCAGAAAAATTAGACTTCTTCGACAAATACTCGTCAATTTGATTAATCATAGGGCACCCCGTAATTGATTATTCGAATTACAATTAAGAGTAATTCGACAATTAAGAGAAATTATCCTTTACTTAATGAGCGATTGGATGAATTTATAGGTGCACATTCGGATTCATTAAATACAAAACTAACGAGACTTCTCTTTTTAGTATTAGTTCATTCCCTGTTACCTTTTCTTAATTTTCTTTGGACAATCATTTCAAAAAATGTTGAAGGTAGTAAATTTTTTAAAAACATAGTTAGTCGAATTCCCTTTCCAACAGGATAGCGAAACTTTGGATTTTGCGAGTCGCAGATGTCTACGATGACCTGAATGACTTCATTCGGGTCAGCAGCCTGTTCGCCCGAACGTTTCGCTTCCTTGTAGATCTTTTTCATGTATTCGTCATACTCGCTTTGTGTAGTGGGATTTATTTTCCCTAATGCTTTCCCCCAAATTGCAGTTTTATAAGATCCAGCTTCTACTAAACTAACATGAATTTGAAAGGGAAGTAATTCGAGACGGAGTGACTCACTAAATCCAGCGAGTGCAAATTTAGAAGACACATATGGACCTAATCCAGGAAAGCCAACACGGCCGCTAATGCTTCCAATATTTATGATCTTTCCACTACGGTTTTCTCGCATCCATGGTAGGAAGGCTTTCGTTAGCGCGATCACTCCAAAAAGGTTTGTATCGAATTGCGCTTTCCAATCACTTAATTCAAGTAACTCAGTCATTCCGCCAATACTATATCCTGCATTGTTTATAAGAATGTCGACTTTCTCATATTTCGCTTTAACATGCTGTTTCACGTTTTCTATTTGTTGTTCATTGGTCACGTCTAATGCAAATACTTCAATATAATCTAATATGTTTTGTTGCTCTGCCTCCTTTAATAAAGCTTGTTTTTTTGATAGATCACGCATTGTGGCAATGACGAAAAAACCTTTCGAAGCAAGTTCTATTGTCGCTAAGTAACCAAAGCCACTATTTGTTCCTGTAATTAAGACTACTTTTTTATTCATCTGTCTTCTCCTTATGTATATTGCTCTTTTATATTCATTTGTATCATATCACTTTATACGATTTTATCCTTACATAGCTTCTTCCTCTATTTTTAGGAAATCATTTTTAGAGTAAATCGTAATAAATACTATTTACAAACATAATATATTCAGTTAGACTTTAAATCGTAATGGTTACTTTTAATGAGGGCGTGTAGTATTTTGAAAGTATATTAGGAGGTTTACAATAAATGAGAGTACCTGTAACAGTATTAAGTGGTTATTTAGGCGCGGGAAAGACAACTTTATTAAATCATATCCTTTCCAATCGTGAAGGTTTGAAAGTCGCTGTAATCGTGAATGACATGAGTGAAGTGAATATTGATGCTAAACTGGTTAAAGACGGTGGCTTTATAAGAACCGAAGAAAAGTTAGTGGAAATGCAAAATGGCTGTATTTGCTGTACGTTACGGGAGGATTTAATGAAAGAAGTTGAACAATTAGTAGATGCAGGTGGTATTGATTACATAGTCATCGAATCTTCAGGCATTAGTGAACCGATCCCTGTCGCACAAACGTTCACCTATTTGGACGAGGAAATGGATATTGATTTAACTTCAAAATGTCGATTGGATACGATGGTTACGGTTGTTGATGCGAACCGTTTTTGGGAAGATTACGCATCGGGTGAATCGTTATTAGATCGTAAACAAGGAACAGATGATACAGACACACGTGATATCGCTGATTTATTGATTGACCAAATGGAATTTGCGAATGTGATTATTTTAAATAAAACCGATCTATTAGAAGATAGTGATACGCAAGAATTAATAGCTTTCTTACGAAAAATGAATGCAGATGCGAAGATCATCCCTACTTCACAATCTAACGTCGTTCTTTCAGAAATTTTAAATACAAAACTGTTTGATTTTGAAAAATCGAGTCAATCTCCTGGTTGGATCAAAGAATTGAACGAGGAACATATTCCAGAAACCGAAGAATACGGAGTAAGTTCATTCGTTTACCGTAGACGAAAACCTTTCCATCCTCAGCGATTAATGGACTGGCTTGAAAATTGGCCTATAGATGTCGTAAGAGCAAAAGGATTTTTCTGGTTGGCCTCAAGAAATGACATGGCGGGTCTTCTCTCTCAAGCAGGATCGGCAGTAACAATTCAAGGTGCTGGTGAATGGGTGGCTGCTTACTCAGAGACTGAGAAACAGAAAACACTCCAAGAAGAACCAGAATTATTGGAGAAATGGGATCCTGTCTTCGGAGATCGTATGACAGAACTAGTCTTAATCGGAATTGACATGAAGCATGCTGAGGTCGAAGCATCGCTCGATCGATGTCTACTAACCGATGAAGAAATGAATTTGGAATGGACAGCGTTTCACGATCCGATTCCTCGTTTTGTTGAAGCGTAAAACTGCAATAAGTAACGCGTACGTAAGGCATTGATAAAAAAAGCTGGGATCATGATGGTAGACAGTCTTACTCATGACCCAGCTTCTTTTTACACACTTAATAACTATCTGTATTACTTTTCCCTTAATTATTTAAGAGTTTGCTAATTCTTTACTGAGTCTGAAGAGATACTTGCGTTACATTACCTTAAATAATCCACCTCGAGTGAATTTATTTATGACAGTTTGTTGAAGCAACGTTATACTTTTCCGTATAATATGAGGTAAATGAAAGTAAATGTGGTGAAGATCATGTTTTTTCTTGCGACAATCACTTGTCTTTTTTGGTTATCTGTTTTAGTGGATGCGACCATTGGGATGAGAAAACTTGTAAAATTAGAAGATGTAAAAGTAAATAAGCTCGATCAAAATGAACAACCACTCGTTTCAATAATCGTTGCTGGCCGTAACGAAGAAAAAGATATTGAAAGTAGCCTTCGAACCCAACTCCAACAATCGTATAAAAACATAGAATGGATTGTCGTGAATGATCGTTCTACAGACCGAACAGGTGAAATTATAAATACAATAAGCCTCGGTGATAACCGAGTAAGAGTCATTCATATCGAGGAATTAGCTGAAGGATGGCTCGGAAAAAACCATGCATTGTATAAAGGGTATTTAGCTTCAAAAGGAGACTTTATCATCTTTACCGATGCCGATGTATACTATAAAAAAGACACGGTAGAAAAGGCAATTTCGTACATGGTAATAAATGATGTAGATCATTTGACTTTAGCTCCAAATATGAATGTTAAGCGGTTTTGGGCAAAAGCATTTGTTACATTTTTTCTTTTTGGTTTTTCCTATTTTAAACGACCTTGGAAAGCAAATGATGATCAAAGTAAAGTTGCCATTGGGATCGGTGCTTTTAATCTTTTAAAGCGAGAAGCTTATGAAGACATTGGCACCCATCGTTCGATCCGTGAACGTCCCGACGATGACTTAATGCTTGGGATTCAGATAAAAAAACTAGGAAAGAAACAACGGTTTGTTTCTGCATTGGAGCATCTCGATGTTGAATGGTATCGGACGTTAAAAGAAGCAATCCTTGGTCTTGAAAAAAATGCATTTGCTGGTCTTTATTATCGTTACAGTATGGTTTTGTTTGCCATTTCAGGTTTATTTATTTCACAATTATTCCCTTTTATAGCACTATTTCTTACGGAAGGACCGACTCGAATCGTGTATTTGATCTCAATAGTTCTTCTGTTTCTTGTCTACAAACAAACATCGAATGTTATGGCTAAAGATGCACTTCGGTATTTTTGGGTATTTCCAATTTCTACGGTTCTGTTTATGTACTGTATTACACGGGCAACAATTCTTACGACAATCCGTGGCGGTATCGTTTGGCGTGGGACATTTTATCCGTTAAAAACGCTCCGAAAGAAAAAATAATCACAAGCGAGAGGGACTATTCTTGAAAGAGTCCCTCTCGCTTGTTGTCGTGTCAATTGTTTTGTTACTCACTTTCGTGGTACAAATAAGTATTTTCATAAATGTGTTCAATGTCTTGATCCGTCATATGTGAGAACTTATGATTTTCCATACCTCTTACCATTTCAATATAGCGAATCATATTTTCACGTTCTTTTCTACTCATTGTTTATTCCCCTCCCTTAACTGTAATATAACAACTTTTTATTTAATTATTATTATATAACAGATGAACCGGATGTCAACACTATATTTTGTTTTTTTAAAATTTTTAAAACAAAGAAAAGAGGTTAACTTTAAGTATTGTGTTTTACCTACTTAAAGCTAGCCTCTTTATATCTATTCTATAACAATTCCCCTTAATTATTTAACTGTTGTGGTGTTTCTAATGTTAATACAACGGGGCAATGGTCACTTCCTAAAATGTGACTATGAATCTGTGCATCTTTTATTTTTGTTTGTAGACGCTCTGAGATGATAAAATAATCAATTCTCCACCCGATATTGCGTTCACGGACTTTATTCATGTAAGACCACCATGTATATACATCTGTTTCATCTGGATAAAGATATCTAAACGTATCAATAAATCCATTTGATAGCAATTTTGTCATTTTGCCACGTTCTTCCTCAGTAAATCCAGAATTCCCAACGTTTGGTTTTGGATTTTTTAAGTCGATTTCTTGATGAGCTACATTTAAATCTCCACAATAAACCACAGGTTTTTTTGTATCGAGCTCAGTTAAGTAACCCTTAAGTTCATCTTCCCAATCAAGACGTTCTGAGAGTCTTGATAAGTCTCTTTTCGAATTGGGTGTATATACATTCACTAGAAAAAACGTTTCGAATTCTAGTGTAATAATTCTCCCTTCTCGCTCATCATCATTGTTACCTACACCATAGGATACCGTTAGGGGTTTTTTCTTTGTGAAAACAGCTGTCCCTGAGTACCCTTTTTTTTCTGCGTAATTCCAGTATTGTTCGTACCCGTCTAATTCTAACTCGATTTGCCCCTCTTGACACTTTGTTTCTTGTAGACAAAAAATATCGGCATTCATTTCTTTAAAATAATCTAAGAATCCTTTCGTCACACATGCTCTTATTCCGTTTACGTTCCAAGATATAAGTTTCATTGTTTTATAGTCCCTCATCTTCAAACCGTTTTAAATCATTTTTATGACCAATGACGATCAGGATATCATTTAAATGGATAAGGTCATCTGGTAACGGTGATATGATTACTTGCTCTTTTCGTTTAAATGCTAAAATTGTACAACCAAATTTTGCACGAATATCCAATTGAATCAAAGAACGGTTTGCTACTTTTTCTGTCGCTAACAATTCGACAATACTGTATTCATCAGACAACTCAATATAGTCGATAATTTTTTCTGAAACGAGATGTTGGGCAATTCTAATTCCCATATCTTTTTCTGGGTGTACAATTCGGTCGGCCCCGATTTTCTCTAATACTTTGTGATGATAATCGTTTTGGGCTTTAACCCAAACATTTTTAACGCCCAACTCTTTTAATAAAAGAGTACATAGAATACTAGATTGAATGTTTTCACCAATGGCAACAATGACAAAGTCAAAGTTACGGATCCCTAAACTTTGTAGCATGCTTTCTTCTGTCCCGTTAGCGATTACCGTATGAGTAGAATAATTCATAAATTCATTCACTTTTTCCTCACTCGAATCAATCGCTAGCACATCGTGGCCCATTTGATATAGTTCTTTACAAACAGATCCACCAAAACGACCTAAACCAATTACTGCAAATTGTTTCTTCATTCGTCTCTCCCCTAAAACACACCAAAAAAGGCCATTACAAAGAATGGCCTTATATTTTGACCTTTCTCTCGTTTTTTACTTTAACGCTTACGAGGTTAGCTGACGGGTTAGGGATTGAGAGTTATCCCTTCTATACTTCGATTCACCCCAAGACCAATAGGTCCAATTTGGTTCCCCCGCTCAAAAGATTCAGCGATTAAAAAGGTGTATTTCTATATTATAGTTTATTAATGTTAATTTACTCCTCGATGTTTACTTTGTCAATCTTTAAAAGAGGAATATAATGATTGAATGACTATTCCTCTTTTACTTAGTGACCAGCGTGATGATCTCCATGCGCTGAAATGATTTCAAGTTTTTCATCGAGAATTCCTTGGGTTTGATAGGAAACTAAGTTAGTTGTACCAAGTAAATAGGCATGGTTATATGGGCCTTCTGTTGGTTCTAAATCAAACATTGGTTTAATTTTCGTTAAAAACGGATACCATTCTTCGGTTACTTCCCCTTCTTCTAACCAAATCATTGGTGCGTGCTTCCCTAAGTGCGAAAATGGAGCTGCAGTAATGGCAAGGTCAGGAGAAGCTGTTGAGGCAATCATTAAGCCATGTCCAGGATCACTTATACCCCATCCAAAGACAGTTGTTCGATCTTTAAATTGCGCGAATTCAATCGACAAGTCAACAGCGTTGTCACCTGAAATTCGAGTCACATTCCCATATTCTTGTAATTGGTTGAAAACATTTTCTGAAATGATTTCTTCTGACCCAAGTACGTAAATGTTAGCTTTGCCATTACGACGTTCTAAAGCTGCACTCGTTTCTTCAGGTAGATCGGTTTTCGTGACATAAAGTAATGGTTCTGACATATGAGAAATCCAACTTCCAGCAGGTATTGAATATGTTTTGGCATCTTCGTCCATCGAACCTACAATCACGCCATTTGGAGTCCCGTTTGTCAGCGCTGCGTATATTTTATCAATTTCATTTGCAAATGCAGCAGGTTCGGTCATTGGTGTTTGTTCGATGTCAAAATCTGTTAACTTGTCCAATTCGTTTTCATTGATTGCCCCCATAACCATAACTTGAATTCCAGCTACATTGCCTTTTGGTTGTAAGCGATTAATTTCGGTCATAACTTGTTCAGGAATTTCACCGTTTTCTGTAAAAAATAACGGACCATCATTAGGGTGATGAACGAGATTTAGACTAGCAAGAGATAACTGCCAGTTTTCTAAAGGTGCTAAAATGACAGTTCCTGGTTGATTTGCCTCATGGGTTGCTGGCCAAATGGTTTGGGATGTTAAGATAGATAACTCTATTGGATCATCAGATGATAACCGAGTAATGTTTTTTGTATTGAAATGAAGAAGATTTTCCCCTGCTTTTTCATTAAATTGCTCAGGCGCAGTAAGGTTTTCAGTATCATGACGATCATTTTGTTGATCATGCTGGTGTTCATGATCTTCTGCTTCTTCCTGAGCAGAATTTTCAGAACTTGTTTGGTCATGTTCATCATGATTGGCGCATGCGCCTAAAACAGTAATGATTACTGTTAGAGTTAATACAGATAAGGTTTTCTTGATTTTTTTCATTGAGTGTCCCCCTATGCTTATTAATTCGGTTTGTTTTAAAATTACCAAAAAAATTTGAAGAAAGTATGCAGGAAAGAAATTTAATTAGCTATCCTAATTAAAATTTTGAATTTGTTTCACTTATAATTGATCTAATGGTAATTGCGCTAAAAATTGTTCTGATAATGCTTTTGAATCAAGTCTTACTGAAACATGTGGAGGCTGAATTCGTTTCATCGCCTCAAGGGGGAGTCCTACCCAAAGATAGCGACGATCAATGAGTACAAATGAAAATGAGATTTCAGCTTTTATAAATTGTATGTTTCGTACATGTTGTTGTTCATTTACTGATATAACCGTTAATTTGACGTTCGATGCTTTCTTTTGTAATTGTTCTTCCCATTCAATCGGGATGGTTGATCGATTAGGTAATGATATAATGATTGACTGTTTTGCGGATTGAATGTCATGAAACACTCGTTCTAATTTCAACGCATGTATCCATTGTAGACGTGGGTTTTGATGTTTTATCCACGTACCGATTTCTCTCGGTGTTATTACTTCATTATGTTCGATTTGATGGTCGACTAAATTTCTGAGCGTTTTTCCACGATATACTTTTTGTTTAATAAAAGCAGTGTTACTTACGTGAAGAAATTTACCTCTTGTTCTCGTAATTGCTACATTTATAAGTCGTTCACTATCTTTGCCGATTAATAGCATCCCTACACGTTCTTCTGGATAGCTATCTACAGAATCAAAAATCATAACATCTCGTTCACTTCCTTGAAAACGGTGTACCGTTGCGGAGATAATATCCGCGACACGTTTTTCTTGTTCATAGAGATCGTCGAGTAATATATCCATCATTTGTGCTTGAGCTCGGTAAGGCGTTACGTAGCCAATTGATTTTGCTCCATCAATGAAAGCTTCATGAATAAGTTGAAACGACAATAGTAACTGCCACAGGTTATAACGTGATTTTGAACTTTTTTCTTGAATCCCGTATTCCCCCGAGAAACTAGTGTCCACTAACACGGAGGCACGATGTGGAAATGGCTGTTGACTCACAATCTTTTTACGTTTATTTTGAACACTCGGATGATCACCTACGAGTCCTTGATAAATATACTGGTTCGTAAAGGCAGAAATTTGTGGGTGCATTCGTCTTTGTTCCTTTAATAGAAACAAATGCGGATGAAGGATTCCTTGGTTGACGACTTCAACTATTCCCGCACGATGAAAAATATCTTCTTTTAACCATCGGTCAACTAACTCATGTCTAGCTGCTGCAATTGGTGGCAATTGCTTAAAATCACCGCATATAACGACTCGCTTCCCTAGAGAAGCAGCAAAAGCAGCTTGTGGTACATAAGCCATGCTCGCTTCATCGACAATGACAACGTCGTATTCTTTATCATAAATCGTCGAGTCTGTTGCCGCTTTTGCTAATGTTGTACAGACAATAAAAGCATGTTTTACGTATCCAATTTCTTTTTGGCGAATTTTTTCGAGGACCTTTGCAATTTTCGTCTCGATTTCGAGTAGATGATCAGTATCTCTTTTACTAAAAGACCTTGCTAAATCTTGCTTTAATCCACGTCTTTCAGTGAGTAGCGATTCACGTTCTGCTGCTATATCAGGTTCACGCTTTTCTAAAAGTTGGCTTGTCGTTAATGCGTTGTGTATTTGTAGTAATTCTCCAACTTGTGTACCGTATCGAAGGATGTCCCCTTCCTCAAACCTATTTTTCTTCTCAATAAACGTAGCGATTTCACTCGCTAATACATCGACAGCCTGGTTACTGTGTGATAGGATGAGAACTTTTCTTTTGTTAAAATACATATTGGCTGCAACTCGTGCAAGTGTATATGTTTTTCCCGTGCCAGGTGGTCCCCAGACAAAAGTGACGGGATTCGCTTTGGTTCGTAAATATAATTCGTGAGCTGTGCTATGTGCATTTTCTGTTAAGTGTTTAGCTTCCATCGAAGGGTCCATTAGTTTTTGTACACGAGCACGCCTTTTTTTACTTTTTTTCAATTCTTCTAATCGCTCAATCAATTCTTCTAGCAATTCCCACGGGTCATGAAAAATCGTCGCTTCAAAAATAAGGTCACCGATCGATTGCTCAACCGATAAGAGGATGCTTTTCCCTTCTGATGAGAGGATTTTTCCGTCTTGTTTTACATTTCCCCATTCTAAACGTACGTTCGAACCAACGGGGATCCGCAAAGATGAAGTCGTTTCAAAATAATACGTGAAGGTTTTATCACTTGAAAGTAAATGTCCTTTTGTCACTCGATACTTATTACTTCCAAATTTTTTTAAATGTTGAATTTCTATTTGTAGGACTTTTTGCCACTCTTTTATTAAACTTAATGTACTAGTCATTGATCTCTTCCTTTAGTATTAGGTGTACCTAGTGTACCGCATTATAAAAATTCTATCGCTCACTGTCATTCGGTAAAAAAACGTCTTCAATATTTAGAAATATAATAGTAACATAATAGAACACGAGAATGGAGGAAATGAATGAGCAATACGCAAAAGGGACATTTTTTTAATATCCTGTCAGTTGTGACTGTTGCGATCGGCCCGTTATTGGCAAAGTTTGGGTTATTGGAAATTTCACCAGCGAAAGCAGCATTAATAAACGCGGCCACGATCATTCTTGCTAGTTATTTATTTGGAGTTATTACAAAAAAAAAGGTGCAGTTTTACTTTGAAAAAAATATAATTTTATTGGGTATTTTTAATACATTAGGTGTCGTTTTTTTATTTATTAGTATGGACCTACTTTCACCTGTTCAAATTGGTTTTATCGGAAGGTTTTATACTGTTTTTGCAGTATTACTTTCAGTCATCGTATTAAAGGAAAGACTTTCGAGAATAGAAGTCGTTTTTATAGTATCGGCCATTGCGGGTGTGTTTTTGTTTGTAGAGACAGGCAGTGGATATCAAGCTCATTTAACAGGTAGTTTATTCGCCCTTTTATATACTTTCTTTTTTGCATTATCCAATGTTTTTATAAAAAAGACCGTGTCTAAAGAAAAAAGTTCCAACTCTATCTTATTTACGAATAGTTGTATAACGTTATTTTTCGTTATATTGTACGCATTACTTGTTGGCGAATTATTCGATGGGAACTATTCATTTCAAGGGATTGGTTATATTGCAACCTCTTCTCTTATTGCTGGGTTTATTGGCACGATTCTTTTATATGAAGCGCTTAAATACTTACGGTTTTCGATTGCCAATGTTTCAAGGGCATTCAGTCCCGTATTATTAGCAATCATTTCGTTTCCTTTTTTTCCAATTGTGTTAACGGTGCAAAATACGATCGGCGCTATTGTTTTAGTCGTATCGATCTTATTACTTTCATGGGGCGATAAAAAAAAGAATACAAAAATGAACAAAAAAACGCGTTCAATGTAATGAATTAGAACGCGTTTTAAAGATGTGATCTTAGGTCAAAATATTTAATTTCCATAATTTTTTTAAGCTATTATTGGACTTCGTTGTTGTTCATTTGAATACGTAGAATAAAAGAAAGTTACTAACATACATCTAAGGAAACTATGTATTCTAGCTCTTCAATGGTTATGAGGAAGGAACTGGCTCTATTCTTTTTTGTACTATTGGCTTATAATTACAAGTTGGGAGGAGGTAATATTACGATGGCAGATGTACAACAATATATATTTTTTGATTTTGAAATGCTATGTTCAAATCGTGGAATGCCTTATGAAGATATGGAAGCAATTCGGCTAGGCGCTGTTAAATACGATATAAAAACTGAAGAAATCACATATTTTGATCGCTATATCCGTCCTACGAACCTTCAACCCCTTTCTTCTTTTTGTAAAAAGTTAACGGGGATTTATGATCAGGATCTAGTTGGTGCAGATGGTTTTAAAACAGTGTTTGAAGACTTTTTAACTTGGATTGGTGGAATTAAGCGCTCACGCTTTTTCTCATGGTCTCCGAGTGATATTTCTCGTTTAAAGTTGGATGCTGAAAGACATGGGCTATCAGCAAGAACAGTTAAAAAAATTGATCAACGCTATGTAGATTTTCAAGCGATTTTTACTAAACGTGTTACTAAAGAAAATGTTTCTGTTGAACGTGGACTTGACTTTTATGGTTTACAATTTCAAGGTCAGCAGCATAATCCTATGCACGATGCTTATAATACATTGCGGATTTATTTAAGTTTTGAAAATGAACCTATAATAAGTGACTATATAATGCTAAAGCAGTTTATTTTTAATGAGGATGATTATCTTTCGACAAACATTGAAACTTTAAATAACGAGCTTCGCAAAAAGTTAAATGAAGATATTTTCTCGTTTATGGTCGAGCTAAGAGAAATCTATAAAATGAAAGATGCAACAACAATAACCAGAAAAGCAAGACGGCTTGTTGCAAAATACGAAAACATCTTGATCAACCGTTCAGGAATGTTTGCACAAGACTTGATTGACGATATAAGAATGTTAATGGAGTTTTACCACGAGTTGTGTTTATCTTACAAAGAACACGTGACTTATGCTTCCAAAATAATGATTTTACCAGAAAGCATCGTACAACCCATTAATGTGCTTTCCTTGAAGAGAGGGTGCTAAAGGCATCTCCTTCATACATAGCAAAATGAAGATTCCCCAATGACTAACAACACCGAAATCTTTCTTACTTAGGAACTCTTCTTTTCGTTTCTAAATCCAGAACTCTTTATCCATAGGATCTCCAAAAAGCTTTAGCAATATAAATCCAAATGTTACAAACTCATGGAAACGTTATCCTCGCATAGATACTGCCCAAATTACTGATTATAACTAATGTTTGGGACAAGTTTCAAACACTATTTATGAGGGGGAATAAAATCATGAACATGTTCGGAAAAAGACGAAATAACAATCGCAATGGCTTGATGTTGTCTTTAGTGGGCTTAGGTGTAGGTGCGGCAGCTTACGGAATGATGCGAGGCAGAAACAATAATAACAATATGAATATGAACAACATGATGGATTCTGTCGGTAAAGCACTTAGACAAGTTCGTGATTAGTATGGCCAAAGAACAGCCTAATGAATAATAGGCTGTTCTTTTTAACAATGTCATAACAAACCCAATGACAATGAATGATAAATTAACTTTATTAAATAAAATATGTAAAATTCATTACTCAACCCCTTGATCAAATTCCATTAAAAGAATTATGATAATATCAAATACATAAACTATACTTGGTAATTTCTGTCCGAGTATTACTATTTGTAAGATATGGAGGAATTAACATGGACATACCTAAATACCCAGAAAATTTTGATGAATGTGGTAGAAGTAAACGGATAACAGTCGACCAATTGGATAAAAAAATTAACGATGAAATTGAAACGATGATCGACTATATGAAAAAACATAATACTGAAAACTATTCAAAAGCGTTCGAAGATGTTCTGATCATGATTGATCGAATTCATGAAGATGATCAAACTTATTATGAAATATCAGTCGCCAAACAACACAGCCGAGCCATCGTAAGGTAACAAGTAAAGCGTACATTCCTGTTTAGCCCCTACCAGCAGTCCAGGCTAGGAATTTTAACCTGACTGGATATTTGATCTCGAGGGGCTGGAGTGGGAACTCTGTTGGCATAAGAATCCCCTATTACAAGAATGGTTCTTCAAATACTGAAACTACGCGGACAATAACTCCCCTGTCCAATTTAATGGTGAAAATGACGTGCCCGTGTTTTTCAACAGTTATTTCTCATCAAAAATAAAATAAACGCAAATGATTTCCCATGCGAAAATCAATGCGTTCTGCTGTCGATGGATTCCTCACCCCACTCTATGAGGTGCACCCCAACAAAAAATTTAACAGATTTATTTTACGTCAGGTTTTACCGCACTTACTTTGAACTTTTCATTTTCCAAAACTTCAATATTATTTTCAGTTGTTAAAGCAACTGCTTTTGTATGTTCCACTAATTGAATAATAGTGCGGTGTGCTTGTTTAGCGCCCCTAATTAATAAAGGAACTCCAATAACATCAATATGAAAACGTCTTGAAAATAACCCACCAAAAGTCATTGAAATTGGGACAGTAGGTGAGCAATTCGAGAATACAACTTGATCAATCTCTTTACCGTCTTCTTGTAACAATGATAATAACGAGTGAAGAGCAGGTATAACGGCAGTAGATTTACCTCTTCCAATCGTATAGACTTTATTACCGTCTTCATCTTTTCCGTGGTAAATAAACCGCCCAAAGTCCCCTGGGGTTAATTTATTAAAAATATCTATACCTAATATTTCCTCTTTTGTTGGCTCACGATCCTTTGGTAATTTATCAAGATGATAAGCAGCAGCCAATGCGGATGAATGTGTGCCTGCAAAACAATTATAAACATAAAGCAACGCAATGGTCCTCCTTACTAATTAAAAGATCGGATGCTGATTTCATAGAGATCGTTATATACCTTGTAAATTGCCTAATTTCCTTACTATTTATACTTGGGATATAAAATAAAAAAAATTTGAATGCAGTCATTTAAAGAAGCAACGATGTACCTTATTGCTTAGACAGTGTTGTCAAAATTAGCTACTCCTTAACTTGTATAACGCAAAAATGAATTGGCAAACTATTATTGAAAGTATCGACAAACAAGAAACACATATCCACTATAAAAAGTACATTCATTTCGTAGGATATTCCTTTTATAGTGTGAATTACGTTTATTAAAAATACTAAAGGTGGGAATTCAAATGTCACAATCAAAAAGTCAAGAAGACCGTCAATTTAGAAAACGTAAAGAAGCGCAAAATCCTCATGGTAAAATTAAATCATTGAAACAATTAGCTGCAGAAACACCACCTAAGGAATAGTGAAACTTCCATCAGTAAGGGTTTTTCTCTTCCCCCAATGATAGTTAGTTTAGGCCCACACGATGTGGATCACACAGACGTTGCCACAGGACACGGCAACGTCTATGGCCATTTAGTGGAGTCTTGCTGAGTCTTGCTGAGTCTTGCTGAGTCTTGCTCCAGTTAAACGGGATAAACTCATTAGCTTATATTGCTCTCTTACATTCATAAATGAAAAAAAAGCTGACTCATGTAAAGGTGTCCTTCTGAGGCTTGATTAAATATTCATCCTCAGAGATGGTTGGACTTACGAGTCAGCTTTTCCTTGTTGGAATTTCTTTACCATTATTCTTAAATTGTGACTAGCAAAAAGATCAGCTGCTTTCTCATGCGGAATATTTCGATACTTTTTCTTTTCTTCGTACGTATGACCATGTTTCATTTCGGCAATAAACCGATCATAATAATACTCTCCCCGACTAAAATAATCAAACAAACGGTCCCTTTTATCACTACCTCTTCCTCCAATTAATCCATGAAAAAGATGCCCAACCTCATGTAAACAAATAAAAGCAGCATATTCATAACAACACACTTGTGTTTTTTTCATGTCGAGAATATACTCTTTATTTTTAAAGTCTTCTGCGATTGCCATGATATTCAGATAGATAACTGGCTTAAAATCGCCTTCATCGTCTATTTCTAACTGTCCTGGATAATTAATAGGTACATCCGATATAAAAAATGTAACATCTTCAATGATAGGTTTGTAAATGGAAGTTTCTAACCATTCAATTGTAGCTCGAATTCCTGATAGAGCCTCTAGAATATGTTGTTTAGAAACTTTATATTGCTTTTTGATTACCTCTTCAGGTTCGTATATAAAGTCTAATGCTTCTATTGTTTTAAACTCTAAACACCCCCCAATAATGAATGTGCAGAAGTCCAATTAGAAGATTTTATTCTTAAAATGATCAAGTTATGTTTCAGTCAGACGAGTTTATTTACTTGATGATTTTATTGAGCGAATAGAATTTAAAAGTTTACAAAAAATAGGAGGAAAATGAAGAAGCAGAGAACTTATTGTCCTCTGCTTCTTCACTGCGTCTTCATTCATTATGCAGTTTGAACTTCAGAATGAATCTCCACGGTTGCTTTTTGAATTCTACGATTACGCACTTCCTCAATATAAATTCGGATGTTCTCGTATACCATCGTCTCCCCTTTTTTCGGGAGATAGCCGAGTGTATCAGAGATCCAGCCGCCGAGTGTATTTGAGCTTGTTTCAGGAAGTGTTACGTTAATGGACTCGCAAAATTCCTCGACAGAAATTCGTCCATCTAATCGAAGCTTCCCGTCTTCGAGTCTTTCAATTAACTGTTCATTTTCATCATGTTCATCCCAAATTTCACCGACAATTTCTTCGAGTATATCTTCAATCGAAATAATTCCAGCGGTTCCTCCATATTCGTCAAGGACAACAGCTAAATGGACTTTGTTTTTTTGTAAATCCTTAAGTAGGTGCGAGATTTTTACCGAGCCAATTACAAAATGTGGTTTTCGTAAGATTTCTTCTATCGTAAATGGATCTTCTTGGACATATTTTGTAAAAAAGTCACGATGAGAAATAATTCCAACAATATTATCAATCGAGCCATTATATACTGGAACTCGTGAATATTTTTCCTTTATGAACACATCTTTAATTTCATCAATTGGTGTATCAATAGATACGGCTACGACATCAGGTCGTGGCGTTAGAATGTCTTTAACAACAATGTCATCAAATTCAATTGCGTTATGAAGAAGTTCCCGTTCTTGAGTGTGAAATGTCCCTTCCTCTTCTCCAATTTCCACTAAGGCTTTAACATCCTCATCTGTCACACTTGGCTCTTCCGCTGTGTCTCCCATTAGTTTATTGACTCCTAATTTGAGTTGAACAAAAAGCCACGTAATTGGAAAGAAGATTTTCATGACTGCCCTCAAAGTTGCAGAGATTGCAAGTAAATACTTTTCTGCATATTGCTTCGCTAAAGATTTCGGTAAAATTTCACCAAATACTAAAACTAATATGGTAATAGCAACAGTTGTAAGTAATAAGGTGCTCCCATTACTTCCAAACATATCAGTTGCAACTTTAGTTGCAATGGTAGCCATCGCAATATTTACAATATTATTACCAATTAAAATAGTTGATAAGCTTTGGTCGAAATTTTCTGCCATCTCTAATGAACGTTTTGCTTTTTCGTTATTATTTTCGGCTTGATTACGAAGCCTAATTTTATTAACACTCGTAATTGCAGTTTCCGAAGCAGAAAAATATCCTGATAACAATAACAATGCCCCTAATAAGATAATCGAGTCATAGGGTATACTGTCCAAAATTCCATCACTCTCCCGAAATGTATTACTTCTAATATATCTTATAAACTGAAAAAATAGCAATCATTTTTACAAAATATTAAGAGATCTTCATACATTGGACCTTTATTAATGACTGTTTAGCTACATATTTTCTTTATTGGAATAGCACCCTATCTTCTAAGGAGGTGTGGAGTATGGAAAAAGAAAAGCAAGGAAATAAAAACATGCCTGATTTTAATAAGTTATCTGATCGAGTAATTGCAGAACCGACAAACAGCCCTACTTTTGTGATGAAAACAAATTTAGATCCAGAAAACGTGACCGAAGAAAATCCTTATTTTGATGAAAAAGCTCAGCAAAATTCTAAAGAGTTTCGCCAATACTTTGAAGAAGAATAAATAAATCACATATGTGAAGCCAGGAAAAAGTCCCTGGCTTTTTACGTATATCTTTTGTGAGTCATCTATAACCTCGAAAAATAAGTTTGTTCCTTTTTGTAATTCAAAATATACTCAAGTAAGAGATATAGAACTTCAATAAAGAGGAGAGCATTTGATGAAGGTTAATGGAACACAAATGATTGTCACTTATTTTCCTGCCATCATTATATTCTTAATATCGTTAGTATCGTTTACAACTACACACCCCAACTTAAAAGGTCTGTTTATCATATCGCTACTTGTGATTTTCCCATTATTGTATTTTATACAAAGAATCGTTTGTTCCGTCTTTAAAGTAAATTTCTTGTATTCATTATTCATTTCTACGATGGCTTTTTTAATAGTCCTTCTTGTTTTCTTAAATTCATCGGCGATCATATATATTTTTATGTACATTGTTACTGGAATTTTAGGATATGGCCTTGTGAAACTCGCTCAAGAATTAAGGAATGAGTAACATAACGGATTAAGTTCTGTCTTTTAATAAGTAACTAATAGCAATTAATCACTTGTTATTTACCTTAATAAAAACAGTGCGAAATCTGTGTTAAAAACTGTAAGACTGATATGACAACAACTATTTTCAAAATCACATGCGATTTTGAAAATAGTCGTGTTATTTACTGTTTTCTCTCACTGAACTTAACCCGTTAATGGTAACATACATTCCTATTTTTCTATCTCACTCATGATAATTGAAAAATGAAAAAAGCCAACATATTAGACTGACCTAGTCATATGAGACAGTAATAAAACACCTTCCTAGGCTGCCATATCACCAAACTCTATTGGTGGTGGTAGCCTAGTTTTTCTTGGATACGCTCATCGTTATAATACCTCATAAATTGATCTACACGTGCCTTTACTTCTTCTAAAGACAAAGAATTGAATTTAACATACTGAAATTCTTCTGATTTCAGGTTCGAATGGAAAGACTCAATGACTGCGTTGTCCCAACAGTTTCCCCGGCGTGACCTACTACTGACTAAATTCTTTACTTTAATCCGATTTTGATAAGCATAAGAAGAATAGACACTTCCTTGATCTGAATGGATGATGACTCCTTTAGGGTTTCCTCGCTTTTCTAGTGCTTCATCTAAGGTATCAATCACCAAAGGGATTTGTTGATGAGTATAAAGCTTATAAGCAACGATTTGATTATTAAACAAGTCCATGATCGTTGATAAATATAAAGTGTCTGGACCATATTGAATGTAGGTAATATCCGTTACCCACTTTTGGTTAGGTTTGCTTGCGTGAAACTCTCGCTGTAATAAGTTTGGCGCGACAACGACAGATTCCCCTTGAGATTTCCACCTTCTTTTTTGCTTTACTCTACATTGAAGGTGGTATTTCTGCATGATCCGTTGAACAGTATTACGGTTTAATTTGATGGGATAGTCACGTTTTAATAGCTCCTTGATTTTACGATGGCCATATCGGTACTTTGTTTTTTCGCAAAGGTAAATAATCGCTTCCTCTTCCTTAGACAACTCGACTAGTTGCGCAGATGCCCAGCGATAATAGGTGGATCTGGGAACATTTAAAGCTGATAAAATAGCTGATACTGTATATTTTTTTCGTGAAGTCTGGACTAGTTGGAGGACGATTTCTTTTTCAACTCCTTTTTGATCTCCAAATCTTTTTTAAGATTTCATTTTCCTGTTTTAAGTGATTCATTTGACGTTCTTTTTTCTCTTCATCACTTGAACTGTCAGGTCCATGACCATATGAATATTGTTTCCCTATTGGTTGATCGAATCGATGAACCTGATTTTCACGATACCATTTCATCCACGTTTTGATTTGAGACACATTTTTAATCCCATACTTCTTCATGATCTCATGGTTCGTAAACTGACCACTCATCTTATCTTTCACAACTGCCCACTTAACCTCATTTGAATAAACGTTTTTGCCCATGCAAAAACACCTCCGAATTAGTACTTTGTTTAAGTGTACCATTTCGAAGGTGTTTTATAGTGTCTCATTAATTTAGGTTAGTCTATATAATGTTGACCTTTCTACCGTTTTTTAACTTTATAAAAGGTACCTGATGTTGTACTTACAAGTTCATCTTTTTCATTAAAGATGTCACATTCCGTAAATACAACATTGTATCCATCCTTTGAATATCTTGCTTTAGCGATTAGTTTCCCGCTTGTCATTGCTTTCATATGTGTCGTTTTTAATTCTAATGAAACATAATTATCATCTTTAAAACGGAAATTCAAATGACCTATTGCTGTATCAGCAAGATATGTATAAATCCCTCCATGAACGGTACCGAATGGATTAAACATCGTTTCACTTACAGGACATTCAATCGTGCATTCTCTTTTTTCATCATCATAAAAAAATTCAAAATCAAAAAAATTGAATAAAAATGCTTTTTGTGGAGCTAGTTCAGTGTTTTCTGCTGCTCTTTGTGCTTGTTTTACTACGTATTCTTTATCCAATTGACATCCCCCAATTTCCTTCATGTTACAAAAAATTACTATCTTTGTTAAAATTCGATTTTTGATGCAAAAAACCTTCTTATTTTATTAAAAATATAAATTAAAAACTAAAAGAGACTGCTACCACTAGTCAAGACTAAAACCGACAACTATGATATTCATAGTCAGTGATAATCTAGATATGGCTAGAGAAATTCAGTCTCTTTGTTATTTATGGTTTTAATACAACTTTGATACATTCATCTTCGTGATCATTAAAAATTTTATAAGCTTGGCCTGCGTCATCAAGGGAAACTTTATGAGTAATGATTTCTTTAGGGTCATAATCTCCATTAACAATTTGTTCATATAGTTTTGGCATAATAGGAATAACGGGTGCTTGACCCATTTTCAATGTAATATTTCTAGCAAAAAATGCCCCTAAAGGGAAGGCGTTATAATTTGATCCGTAAACACCTGTAAGTTGAACAATTCCATTTTTTCGAACAGCTTTAGTCGCGATTTGTATAGGGCCTAATGTTCCCCCTTGTAACTTTAATTTTTGTTCAATAAATTCTAGCGGTGATTTTTTACCGTCCATTCCGACGCAATCAATGACTACATCTGCACCCCCTTGAGTAATCTCTTTCAAGTGTTCCCCCATATCAGGGTATTTTGTGAAGTCAAAGACTTCGACGTTGTTCATCTTTTTTGCGTGGTTTAACCGATAATCTAAATAATCGACAGCAATAACTCGTTTTGCACCCTTCATCCATGCATACTTTTGTGTCATTAAGCCAACAGGCCCACAGCCTAGGACGATAACGGTATCTCCTTTTTTTACACCGCTATAATCGACACTCCAAAAGGCAGTAGGTAAAACATCTGATAAAAATAATAGTGACTCATCTTCTAATTCACACGACTCTGGAATAACAAAGGGAGTAAAGTTTCCAAAAGGAACTTTTAAATACTCGGCTTGTCCTCCTGGATGGTTCCCAAATTTCTCACTATATCCAAAGTAGCCGCCTGAATCGTAATGTGGATTTGAATTGTCACATTGACTTGTTAAATCGTGCTCACAATATACGCAATGCCCACATGAAACATTAAAAGGAATGACGACACGGTCGCCTTTTTTTACTTTTGTTACGTCAGGTCCAACTTCTTCGACGATTCCCATCGGTTCGTGCCCAATAATGTAACCATCAGGTAACGGAAAGTTACCCTGGTATAAATGTAGATCGGATCCGCAAATAGCGGTTGATGTAATTTTTACAATAATATCATCTTTTTTTTCAATTTTTGCATCATCGACATTTTTCACGATAACTTTATTGGGTCCTTGATAGGTTACTGCTTTCATTATTTCACTCCATCCATGTAAGTTCTAATTATTAGGATTCATTTAATCAAACACCTTTTTTACATAGTTAGAGTATTTCCATTTAGTAGCTTTTCAATTGGTTTTCATGTTTAGTAAGATTTACATATATCAAAGAAAGTGAAATTTCCTTCAGTGGAATATTACTGCCAGTTGTAGCGGGATAAAATTATGGAGATTTGAAGGGGTGGCAAGAGAAATGGGAAGGAAAAAGGAGTACAAATTTATAAGCATTTGTACTCCAGAATATCCTGTTTATTTTGGTAAGAAATTTGCTTCGCGCTTTTCAAGAAATGCAGAAATTCCTTCTTTTCCTTCCTGACTGATTGATCGCTCAGTAATGACATTTGATTCAATTGCCATTTGTGATTCAAGCGTCTCTTGTAAGGAATGGGAGAATAATTTTTTGGTTGCACCAAAGGCATTCACTGGGCCTTTTGCAAGGTTTTCAGCGAGTTCGATAACAACGTTCATTAACTGTTCTTCTGAAACGACATCATTAACTATGCCCCACTCACTTGCTTCTTGACCACTTAAGACGCGGTTAGTATACATTAACTCTAACGCACGCTTCATACCGACGATACGTGGTAAGAAGTAACTACCAGACCCATCTGGTGTTAAACCGACTTTGTTATACGCCATTACAAACTTTGAGTTGTCTGAAGCATAAGCGAGATCGCATGCACAAGCAAGGCTCATTCCAGCCCCTGCAGCAATACCATTAATAGCACCAATTAACGGTTTGTTCATTCGCGCAAAATATGAAATCGCTTGGTGCAAGTAAGCGGTAACAATTTTCAAGTGAGAACCAATCTCTTCCCCTTCACTAGCAAAGCTTTTTAAATCTCCACCAACTGAAAACTTATTACCAGCACCAGTTATGACAACTGCTCGTATTTCTTGATTTTCAGAACAAGCTATAGCCACGTCTAATAATTCTTTTGCCATTTGAAAATCTAACGCATTTCCTACTTCGGGACGATTTAATGTTACAATCCCTACATTGTTTTCAATTGATAACACGACACTTTGATTATCCATATGTATCCCCCTGTACAATTTATTTACTTCTTAAGTGTATCAAACTTTCTATATAAAAATAAGAATTTTGTAAATTTATTTTTCGACAAAAGACTACTTTTTTTTTAGAAAACAAAAAGTATACCCTATTATATGTCTGTGTTCATAATATACAAAATATAAACGATTGATGAGGTGTTGAAATGGCAGCTATTCAATCAAATGCAAATGATTGATATGAAAAATTATATGATACCTATGTAAAAAGATGTAAAAATTCATTTGTTATAATCTTCCTATGGTGAAAACTTGATTTTAACTATTGCAAACTGCTATTATAAGTACAATTATTTTTGCTCCGATAACAAAATGAGAAAAAAACTTACATAATAAGTTATTTCCGTATTAAAAAGTGTTAATTGGACAAAAATAGTAATACTACAGTGGAATAACCACTTTGGAGGCATTTACATGGCACAAGGAAAAGTAAAATGGTTTAATTCAGAAAAAGGTTTTGGCTTTATCGAAGTTGAAGGTGGCGAAGATGTATTCGTTCACTTTTCAGCCATTCAAGGTGATGGTTTCAAATCACTAGAAGAAGGACAAAGTGTTACGTTTGATATTGAACAAGGCGCACGAGGACCACAAGCTGCTAACGTTCAAAAATAAGTTTAACCAGGACTCCTTTTGGGGTCCTTTTTTCTATGTACTAAGTTCGAAGTTAAATGGTTGAAAAAAAGAGACTAACTCCTTAGTGGTGAAATTGAAATTCTCACTAAGGAAGATAATCTCTAATCATTTCCTCTTTTATTAACGGGTGCTCTTGCTCTGTATTAGAAAAGTATATGAGCCATTGCTACGATAACAGGAAGTGTAATTAAAGTCCGCTCAATGAAAATTATGGCTAAATCACTAAACTTAACAGGTAATTTCGAAGCAAGTAATAGCCCACCAACTTCGGACATGTAGATAAGCTGAGTTACGGAAACACACGCTATAACAAAACGTGTGAATTCACTCTCAATACCACTTCCGATTACTGCTGGTAAGAACATATCAGCAAACCCAATCACCATCGTTTGAGCAGCTTGAGATGCTTCTGGCACTTGCATCAAGTTTAGTAGCGGTACAAATGGAGCTCCAAGTATAGCAAAAAACGCTGTATGCTCCGCAATAATTAATGCTAGTGTTCCGAATGCCATTACAACAGGGATAACACCAAACCACATATCAAAGACGTTTTTAATACCACCCTTTGCAATCACCGCAAAATGATTGTTACTTGATGTTGCACGCTCAACTGCTTTTTCCATTCCGAGTGCAAAGAGATTTCTCCCCTTTAACTCTCCTTCTGCAAACCGTTGTTTATTTTCAACATAGTACGTATCAGCTTTCCGAGATAGCGGCGGGATACGTGGCATAATAACAGCAGCTACAAAACCAGCAAGAACGATCGTTAAATAATACGGGATAAACAAATGCTCTAAACCCATATACGCTAAAATGACGATACTAAACGTTATCGAGACCACTGAAAATGTAGTTCCGATAACGGCAGCCTCTCTTTTAGTATAAAATCCTTCCTCGTACTGTTTATTCGTTAATAATACACCAATGGCCCCATCTCCCATCCATGACGCAATACAATCAATCGAAGAACGTCCAGGAAGTGTGAATACTGGTCGCATAATTTTATTCAATAATACGCCACAAAACTCTAATAAGCCAAAATTTAATAAAAGTGGTAAAAATAGGCCAGCAAATAAAAAGATCGTAAATAACAGCGGTATTAAATCGTATAATAGCAGTCCGCCAGTATATTCAGACCAAATCCATTCTGGACCTAATTGAAATAACGTAATGACAGCAAATATAAAGCCGAACACCCGGATCACAAACCATGTAGGGTGTACTAAAAACAATGCTTTCATTAGATCGCTCTTTAACGGTTTTTCTGGCTTAAGTAACGTTATCCACCCTGTGAAAATAGACACCAAAAACAGTATGGCAGTCACTAACCAAGGTAACACTTCAATCGTTAGTGCCTCAAGTTGCTTTGCTAAAAACGCAACAGGAATAGTAATACCATCTTCAAATTGTAATGGAGTCATAAACAGGAAAATACCAAGTAATGAAGGTATTATAAAAAGCAAATAACGGTTCATAGATGAATTTTTATTATTTTGTTTTTGCTTTTCCACATCATTGGATGCCAATAATAGACCCTCCTTCATGCATAAAAATTATTTCAAACTAATATATCATTATAATAGCCTTTTGCCGAGAAGGGAAGTAATTAATGCTACAGCAACATCACCAGTTTTATTTTTAATATCTAAAATAGGGTTCACCTCGACAAATTCTGCGGAAGTAATGAGGTCTGATTCCGCTAACATTTCTAAAGCAAGATGGCTTTCACGATAAGAAATACCTCCGATAACGGGTGTTCCAACACCAGGAGCATCTGTTGGATCAATTCCATCAAGGTCAAGGCTTAAGTGAACTCCGTCTGTTCTTTCAGCTAAATAGGCAATCGTTTCTTCAATAACTTTTGTCATCCCAAGACGGTCAATTTCATGCATTGTATATACTTTAATTCCGTTTTTCTTGATTAACTCCCTTTCTCCTTCATCAATTGATCTTGCACCAATAACAACGATATTTTCGGGTTTAATTTTCGGATGATCCCCACCAATTTTCGTAAGTGATGAAT
This sequence comes from Alkalihalobacterium alkalinitrilicum, assembly GCF_002019605.1. Lineage (NCBI taxonomy): Bacteria > Bacillati > Bacillota > Bacilli > Caryophanales > Bacillaceae > Alkalihalobacterium > Alkalihalobacterium alkalinitrilicum. The sequence goes on from NZ_KV917368.1 coordinate 1,289,073, forward strand.
GTCCCATTCCTAAATTGACAGCTAGTGGCATACCATGGATATTTCCAGATGGTGATGTATCAGCTGTATTTAAGTCCACATGAGCATCGTACCATATTACACCAAGGTTTTGAAAGCGCTTACTTAATCCGGCAATCGAACCAATACTCATACTGTGATCGCCCCCTAATAGAAGTGGAAAGCTTCCTTCTTCTTGTATTTTTTCAACTTCATTTTGAAGCTCTTCACTTACTCGAATAACTTCATGTAAATTCGTTAAATTTTCAGGTACCGTTTCTTTTACACGTGATCGATCAATTTGTAAATCACCGTAATCTCTTACTTCGTAACCAATTGCTTCAATTTCTTCAATTAATCCAGCATATCTTAGGGCACTCGGTCCCATATCAACACCACGACGTTTTTGACCTAAATCCATTGGCACACCGATAATAGAAACTTTTTTAAAATTTCTCATTTTCAACGTCCACCTCTCCATTTTTGTAATAGCACAATCATTTATTCGAAAAATTGCGACTATACTTTTTCTCTCAAGTTTTAATATACACAAAAGTATGAATATATAATAAACTTTTATATAAACATAATATACACCAATGTATAAATTTTCGCATTAAAAAAATAAATGGGAAAAGGCTGAAACATGAGATACATGTCAGCCTACTTTTTTATTCCCATTTTAAGTCAATCGGTAATACTTTTATGATTTCATTGAGATGTGTTGCTTTTTGAGTTTGGGTCATCCAGATATGAACCGTTCCATGATCTTCACGACTTCTAATTAATCGTCCAAGACCTTGTCGCAAACGAAGTAACATATAAGGTGTATCAATATCCTTAATAGGATCTTTTACATGTTTTCGTTTCGCTTGAAAAACAGGGTCATGAGGAGGAAACGGTAACGATGAAATAATAACTTGGGTTAGTGCTTCACCAGGAACGTCTAAACCTTCCCATAAATGATAAGCACAAAGTACTGTTGAAGGATTTTGTTGGAAATACTGAACAGAAACGCTAATTTCTTGATCACCTTCATAGACGATATCAAAGCTCCATGTTTGTTGATCGGCCCATTTACGGAAACGACTCATTTCTTCAACAGATGTGAATAGCACAAGTGAATGACCAGCATTATTTCCTAATGCAGCTCCAATATTCTCCCATTTTATGTGTTCATCTACTTCAATATGTGCGATAAGTTTCATTTGCTCTTCATAATCAAATGGTGATGCAACAGTGAATGAAGAATAGTTTGAAATACCAAGACTATTGGCGATATATGAAAAGTCACCATCTTTTGATAATGTAGCTGATGAAAAGATAAAAGGAATACCTTGTGAAAACACTTCTTTTTTCAAAATTTCTTCGACGAGACGAGGCATAATAACAAACGATGTTTCGAGCTCACTTTCCTCAAGCCAAAATATACCTTCTCCCTCTTTTAATAACTTGGTTAAGCCATAGGAGAAAAATTCTAAATACTCTTCAATAATTTTAACGTGATAATCCTCGAGTGTGAATAATTCTGAGTCAAAAACAAGTTGTTCTAACAGTTCTTGTACATAATGGTCCATTTTTTGAGCTACATCAAGCATTTCTTTAGAACGAGGGACATCGAGTCGATCCGAACCTTCTACGAGAACAGCTGTTTCTCTTAAAATATCAAACCATTCGTCATGTAAAAGTAAAATTTCTTCGATTAATACGAGTGATTCTTCTCGGACATTTTGGTTCATATATGCTGTTAATACAGTATTTAATGTTTCAGAATGAAAGCGATACGTTAATGCTTTTTGTGCAGCGAACTCAAGTAAATGGCCTTCGTCAAAAACGACACAGCTTGCTTCAGGTAATAATGGAAGCTGCCCTTCTCGCTTTCGTGATTCCTTCGTCCATACATGTTCCATATAAAAGTCGTGTGAACAAATAATTAAATCGGTGGACTCTCTGTAATAATTACGATGAAGTGTTTGGCCGCAACGATGACGCCATTCACAAGTTGAACATTGTTGCAAAGGGTCCCAGGCCACTTGTTCCCATTTATGATTCGGTACCCACGGGAAGTCTTTGCGATCGCCGTACCGTTCAAACAAAGGCATAGAGAAATTCGTATCGTATACAAAGCTAGGTATTTCCTCATGCACACGTAATAGGTCATCATCTTCAGTTCGATTTGCAAGTGGGTCTAATTTTTTCATACAGACATATTGCTCACGAGCTTTGGCTAGTCGAACATCGACCTTAAGGCCTAGTGCCTTTTCAAGCTTTTCAATATCCCCACCTTTTTTGACTAGCTGTTCAATAAGCGTTTCATCAGCACAGGAAATGATCGCAGGTTTTCTCATATAACGCGCATAGCAAATCGCATATAATAAATAGACGAATGTTTTCCCCGTACCTACTCCAGCTTCAGCAAAACTAATACTCTTATTTTTAAAAGCTTGTTCAATTTGAAAAGCCATGTAAATTTGTTCATCTCGTAATTCATAACCATGTTCAGGTAAAATATCATAAAAAACGTCACCAACATAGTCCCCGAGGCGATCAAAGAAACGATCGTTTTTTGAAACAGTAAATGGAAGCGATTGTGTCATTCTAAATCTCCGTTCTACTCTAAATTAATAAAGTTATGTATTTCCTTTTACTAAAGTAAGCCACCCTTTATCATACGAAATAATCGTGCGAATGTAAATGAAAAATTTCTTGACCAACATTACAATGTGGTGGAATTTAGGATTATATTATTGTACAATTTGGAACTTGGTTCACTTTTCATCCATCCATGTGGTAGAGCAATTTTTGTAATAGAATGTAACGAGATATCCGTAAGTTAAAAGATCCTTGGTGTTCAAAAAAACGCATGTGTTTCCAGTGTGGAAATACATACGTCCTAAACTTGATATTACTAGATTTAAAAATTTTCAATCACTTAAAGAAAAAACATCGATAGTTGTGGAATAAACACAATTAATAACAACGTAAATACCATGACTAAGAAAAAAGGTACAATCGCACGTGAGATTTCTTCAATTGACAATCCCGAAATACCAGATCCAACAAAGAGGTTGACCCCGAGTGGCGGTGTAATAAAACCAATCGCGAGGTTAACTACCATGATAATTCCAAAATGAATAGGGTCGTAACCTAAATTTACTGCGATCGGTAATAAGATTGGCGTTAAGATAATAATAGCCGCTAATGTATCCATAAAACAACCAACAATAAGTAATAAGATCGTTATTAATAATATTAGGATAATTGGACTTTCTGAAATCGAAAGCATCGCCTGTGCCACTTGATTAGGGATTTGTTCGATCGTCAACAAGCGACCAAATGCTGTTGCTGTTCCAACTATGATTAAAATTGTAGCAGTTGTTAAGGCAGCATCAATGAAGACTTTAGGTAAATCTTTAATTTTCAGCTCACGATATAATAGAAGGCCAGCAATCAAACCGTAGACGACCGCAATTACAGCGGCTTCTGTTGGGGTAAAAATTCCTCCGTAAATTCCACCTAGAATGATAATAGGAATTAATAAAGCCCATTTTGCATCCCATGTAGCTACTAAAAACTTTTTAAATGACGTTTTTTCGCCATTTCCTCTATAGCCCATTTTCCTTGAATAGAAATAAGAATACATAATTAGCCCTAAGCCAACTATAACTCCAGGAATAATACCTGCAATAAATAAATTCCCTATGGAAGTACCACCGACGACCCCGTAAATAACCATCGGGATACTTGGTGGAATGATGACTCCAAGTGAACCAGCTGCAGCAACAACAGCGGTTGCAAACTTTTTATCATAGCCTTGTCTAACCATTGCTGGTATCATAATCCCACCAATTGCAGCAACAGTTGCAGGGCCTGACCCTGAAATAGCTGCAAAAAACATACATGTAATGATGGTCGCAATTGCAAATCCACCTGTTTTATTGCCAACGACGGTATTTGCTACTCGGAATAAACGATCTGAAATACCACCTTTTCCCATGATTTCACCAGCTAAAATAAAGAAAGGTACGGCCATTAATGGAAATGAGTCAACTGAAGTAACTAACCCTTGCGCTAGAAATTCAAGAGGGATAGAACCTGAGAAGAGAATAGTAACTAGTGTAGCAAGCCCTAAAGCAATACCAATCGGCACACTTAATAATAGAAATAATGCGAAACTACCAAATAATACAGCTGCTGTCATTTTGTGTCCTCCTCCCTCTTACCGCTTCAGTTTGTCATTTTCAATAATTTCAGTCACATCATCATTAGAGAGAATTTTCTCTTTCTCTGTTAGTGGCTCTATTTTTTCAATACCAATTAACATTTTAACTTGTTTGATAAGTTGTTGGACAATCCGAATAGCTGTTAATCCCATTCCAATGGGTGTAGCCAGATAAACTAATCCCATTGGAATTTGTAGTGCTGGAGACTTTTGACCCCAAGTTAGTAGTTTTTGAGCGATGTCATATCCATAGAACATCACGAAAATGGCAAATCCTAAGAATAATAAATTAGCCAATATATTTAATACAATCTTTGCTCTGTCTTTCAATAGTAGTAGCATTACGTCAACTTTTATATGTCGTTGTTTTTTGACTCCATAACTGATTCCAAGATACACGAGCCAAATAAAACAATACCTTGCAAGTTCTTCTGACCAGGCTAATGACGACCCCATTATATAACGCATGAAAACTTGCATTGCGATAACAGTAACCATAATAATAGAAAAAAGAACGAGAAATACTTCTTCTAGATGTTCATCAATCCATTTTAGTGCTTTCATTAATAAAGCCCCTCTCATAAAAAATACATCCTCACTATTTTGAGAATAAAAGCATACAAAACTATCTACCTAATGCAAAGGTCAATAATGAATAGAGTTCAAAAATCTGAACAAAATAGTAAAGATAAATACTTTTGTTTACTTTTATTTTATCTATAGAAAGTTTCACTTCTCATAGATTTAAAGAGTCATACAACACACAACATTTTCTAGATTGGCGCTAGCTCCATGGTTTTATATATTGGATAAAGAGACTTGAACGACTTTGTCCAAGTCTCTTTATTTTATTATCTACTGTTTTGCAGCTTCAATTGCATCATAAACTTCTTGAACTAACTCTGCACCGATACGCTCTGCGTACTTATCAAGTACTGGCTGTATTGCTTCAACCATTTCAGCACGAGCTTCAGGTGTAATTTCAGTAAATGTCATTCCTTCTTCAATTAAGTTCTCAAGGTATTGAGCATTTGCTTCACGATTCAATTGACGTTGATATAAGCCAGCTTCATATGCAGCTTCGCTAACAATCTCTTGGTGTTCAGCAGTTAACCCGTCAAAGAATGTTTTGCTCATCAGAAATACAAATGGGCTATAGATATGATGAGTGTTAGAAACATGGCCTTGTACTTCATGAAAAGCTTGTAAATAAATCGTTGCTACAGGGTTTTCTTGTCCATCAACTGTACCTTGTTGAAGAGCAGTAAATAACTCAGTAAATGCCATGGGTGTAGGATTTGCACCTAATGCACGGAAAGCTTCAAGATGTAATTCATTTTCCATTGTACGAACAGCTAGACCTTTAAAGTCTTCCATTGACGCAACAGCACGTTTACTATTCGTTAAATCACGGAAACCATTTTCCCAGTATGCTAAACCTACTAGATTTTGGTTTTCAAGTTTACCAAGGAATTTCTGTCCAACTTCACCATCTAATACTGCATCGGCTACTTCACTACTAGGAAATAAAAATGGAAAGTCAAATACTGAAAATTCGGAAATAAAGTTTGCGATTGGAGCAGTTGATGGTACGGTAACTTCTTGCGTTCCTAATTGTAACGCTTCCATCATTGAACGGTCATCACCTAGTTGTCCACTATGATAAGCCTCAACTACAATTGCTCCTTCAGTGCGTTCTTCAACTAATTCTGCAAATTTTAATAATCCTTTAAATTGTGGATGCTCATCGTTTAACCCAATACCAGCACGGATGATTTTAACTTGTTCAGTAGCTTCAGGTTCAGATGCAGCGCTTCCACTATTACCATCTGTTGTTGTATCACTACTTCCACAAGCTGCTAAGACAAATGCCATTGATCCTAATAAAATAGTAGAGAATGTTCTTTTGAATTTTTTCATTTCTGTTCCTCCTCTTAGATGTGTACATTTCATAAAGTTATATTAGAAAATTGATAATCCGAAAAATATCTCACTATCAACTTCCTAGTTCCATTCACTACCTAATTACATTGTAAGTAATCGCTTTCAAAGATAATGCTTAAAAATGCTTTAGATCATTATTAATGCATTAAATATGCCTATCAACTATTCGATAATACGCTCTATTAGAAAGTGAATGAAATATTTTTTCTAATCCCTATTATATGACAAAAAATTTTTTTCACAATACTTTTTTTGAAAAAATATTTTTTGTAAAACGTTTTCATTTGAAATATAATGGAACTATATTTAATCTTCTATTTTAAAATAATAACTTTCGATAACAAGAAACTTCCATCAGTGTGCGTTTTCCACTTCCGGACTGATGGTTAGTTGAGGCTCACACGATGTGGTCGAAAAGACGTTGCCACAGGACGTGGCGCATAGTCTGTGTAAAATGGATATTTTGAATTATTACTAAGGAGTGAATAAAATATGTCGACGGAACGACAGCACTGGAAGGCAAAAATCAAAGCATCATATCCACTATTTAGTGATAAGGAGAGATTAATTGCAGATTATATTCTTTCAAATTCAAATAAGATTATCCATTCTACCATTAACCAAGTAGCTGAAGATCTCCAAGTTGCTGAAGCTACGATCTTTCGCTTTTGTAAAAGGATCGGATTTAAAGGGTATCAAGCTATGAAAATCGCACTTGCTTCTGAAATCGTAACTCCTATTCAAGATATTCATGAGACCATTCACGAAAATGACGATGAAAAAATCGTTGCTGAAAAAGTCTTCAAATCCAATATTCGGACATTGGAAGAAACACTTGAAGTAATTGATGGGGTAAGGTTTCAAAAAGCAGTTCATGCAATATTAAGCGCACGACGTGTGGAGTTTTATGGGAATGGAGGATCAGGAATTATCGCGATGGATGCCCATCATAAATTTATACGAACCGGCATTCCAACAACTGCATATCAAGATTCGCACTTTCAATTAATGTCGGCTTCTCAATTAACGAAAGAAGATGTCGTCGTTCTTATCTCTCACTCTGGGACAAATCGGGATATACTCCAAGCTCTAGAAGTCGCAAAGGAACAAGGTGTCACCACAATAGGAATTACTACGTTAGCAAAGTCACCGCTAAGTAATGGAGTAGATATTCCCTTATATACGGTATCACAAGAAACGATATTTCGATCTGAAGCGCTGGCTTCACGACTAGCACAACTTTCAATCATAGATGCACTATATGTTAATGTAAGTATGGCGCGAAAAGAAACGACGAAATTGACTTTAAGAAAACTTCGAGATGCTATTTCATTAAAGCGGATTTAATTGTTCCATTCTAACTTCATAAGAAAGTAAAACTTCCATCAGTGAGGGCTTTATTCTTCCCCTACTGATGGTTAGTTTAGGCCCACACGATTTGAGTCACACAAACGTTACCACAGGACGTGGCGCATTTGGTCTGTGTTCATTTGTTGTTACTGGCAGTATTACTGCCAGTTGATGCGGGATAAAAGAGACACCTCCCATCTTTCGTCGGAGTTGTCATGTCAACTTTTGTATTATAATGCATTGGTAATATTTATGAGTTTATCTGACGCAACCGCAACCTGTTCGGCTGATCCATTAACTTCCATAAATATGTTTGTAAGCTCTTTCATTTCATACGCTATTAAGACATTTTGTTCTTTCATATTTACCATTGAATTCACAATTTTATCAAAAAATTGATTTGTCATACATGACTCATTTGTTCCCTTTTTTATATGTTCATTATTTTCAGAAATGGACGTTGCCATATTTACGGTATAGCGGTTTATTTGATTCACTAGTACAGTTACTTCAGAAACTGCATTTTTCGTATCTTCTGCGAGCTTTCGTACTTCATTTGCTACAACGGCAAAACCTTTACCCTGTTCGCCTGCACGGGCTGCTTCAATAGCTGCATTTAAAGCAAGTAAATTGGTTTGATCAGCAATAGATGTAACCATCGTAGATATTTCTTCAATTTTTTTAGAAGCAGTTAACAATTCTTTCATTTCTAAAGTAATTTTTCTCATGTTTGCTTCTGTTTCGGTAATCACTTTCTCAAGATGTTCAAGGCGCAATTTCCCTTCCTTAGATTTTTCTTCTGTTAAAATGGCTATTTGAGAGCTAGTGTTTGTTAATGTCTTAATTTCATTTGTTTTATCGCTCATTTCTTGTATTGCTGCGCTCGTTTCCTCACTAATAGCTGCTAATTCTATCGCACTAGTATTAACTTGGATTTCCAAGTTTACCTTCTGTTCTTTCGCTTCGTTACGAATTCTTTCATTTTCAATCTCATAAGCTTCTAAGACAATTTGCTGTTCTAAATTTAGTATCTTCGTTAATGCCATGATAACTTGACTGGCTTCTTCTATATCATTCGTTTTAGGGATAGCGATGTATACGAGCGATTGTAATAAATCTTGAAAAGCACACATGTACCACTTCGTGTCTAAACCGATTTTGACATGCACTTGCGCAATCTTGTTTCTTTGAAGGATAAATCTATCATCAATCTGCCCGTTGAACATGTCATATATATGAGAATGTAGCGTCTTTTTTAAGCGATCAAAATGGCTATGATTGTTAATAATTTTCATTAAAGATGTTTCTTTTCCCAAGTTAGTGTAGAACTGGTCAGCTGTTAATTAGAATAATAGAAAACCCAAAATTTATCAATATTTACCAAAAAATTATAAAATTTGCAGAAAAATGAAATATTATTAAATTGAGTGAAGTCTTTTTAATAATTTAAAAGAGGCTGGGATATAACTAAAATGTCGAACTCCAAAGACGAATGATTTATGTACAGAAACACCATTAAGAGAAAAAACCCGAACTAATTCAAATTCCTAACTGTAGAATCTTGAATTATAGTTCGGATTTTTCTTTGGCTAATATACTTTTATCCCAGCCTCGAATACAAAATATCTATTTTTCAAAAAGATGCTGTTGTGAATTACATTAAATTTGTATTAACCATTGACCATTAATTTATATTTATTCCATCTTCTAGTTTTTGCTTTTCTTCATTATCCTCATTTGAAATCGGTAAAGATATACTAACTGTTGTTCCTACACCTTCTTCACTTTCTATTACAATATGGCCATTATGCTCTTCAATAATTTTAAAACAGACCATTAGTCCTAATCCAGTTCCATGATCTTTACTAGAATAAAAAGGTTCACCTAGCTTCTCAATTTTTTCCTTATCAATGCCACATCCTTGATCATGTACTTGAATGATTACGTATGGATCTTTATTTTCCATATTAATTTCAAGGTTTCCACCTTCTGGCATCGATTCTATTGCATTTTTTAATATATTGATCAACACTTGTTTAATCTTATGTTCATTACAGAAGATCGTATGTATATTGTCATCGATAGTACACTGAATCTCGATCTGATTTAATAGCGCCTCTGTATCAATGATTGCTAATGTATTTTTTAATAAAAGTGCTGGATCTTTTTCACTAAAATTATTCGCTTGTGGTTTAGCAAGAGACAAAAACTCTGTCACAATTACTTCGATTCGTTCTAATTCAGATAACATTAAATCGGTGTATTCTTTTTTGATGCGATCTCTAAAAAGCTGGATGAACCCTTTTATTGACGTTAACGGGTTTCGTATTTCATGCGCTACAGCTGCTGAAAGTTGTCCAATAACTGAGAGTTTATCAGATCGATTTAATAATTCATCTGTTCTTTTTCGGTCACTAATATCTCTTGATACCGAAGTAAAGCCAAACAACTGACCAGTTTCATCGCTAAGGGGAGAGTACGTAATACTGACATCTATGATGGTACCATCTTTTCTTTGTCTTTTAGTCTCTAAACCGATGATATCTTTGCCTTCTTTGATTTCTGAGATTACATGTTCCATTTCTTTTTGCTGATCTATAGGTAGGACAGGGAACTTCTTACCTATGATTTCTTCTAATTTCCAACCATAGATGTTTTCAATTGCTGGATTGACATGAAGTATTTCACCTTCTAATGATAATGTCCCAATACAATCAGCGCTATGATAGATTAAAGATTCCAAAAAATTTTTAGTTTGTTTAAGTTGTTCTTCTGATTTTGTTTTTTCTGTAATATCCTCAACGATCGCATAAACACCAATTACGGTCTCTTGTACTACAATGGGTACGTGTGTAAGATTTAAATAGACTTTGTTTCCATTTTTGTGACTAACTGTCATTTCAAAGTGTTGGGATTTTCCTTCTAGTGCTTTTGTAAAATGTCGCTTTACCTTTTCAGCTTCCTCTTGATTTAAATATTCACAGTATTCTTTAAGATCACTGAACTCATAGCCTAGTATTTGTTCAAGAGAACGATTACAACTTGTCATATCTCCATCTAAATTCATAATAGATATCCCGTTCGGATTATTATCAAACAATGACTGGAATTGTTGTTGCTTTCTTTCAAGCAACTGTACCGTTTTTTTCCGTTCCGTAATTTCTCGTCCGATCACTACTATTCCCTTACTTAATATATGATCATAATTTAGAGGAACTTTAATAATATCATACACTTCCTCTTCCCCGTTGGGTTGTGGAAGGATGAGCTCTCTTCGGATCGGTGTTCCTAGTTCCCATGCTAATTGATCTGTTTTTTCAACTTCTGATATAAAAGCTTCATAATCAGGGTGTAAAGTTTTTGTTCCATCTATGTCTTTTTTATGAAATAATTTTAGCTTTTCGACTGCCGTCCTATTTCCCTCTAACCAACCGCCTTGATCATCTTTAAAAACAATGAGGTCTGGTATTAAATCCATAACAAATTTAAAGCGTTTTTCCGTTTCACGAATTAACCTTTTTTCGGACTCAGCTCTTTCAATAGCGAGTCCAACTAAATTAGCACAAGTCTCTAACATTTCCAGTTCAAGACTTGTTGGTGTAGATGGGAACGGATGATAAATGGCAAAGGAACCAACGACTTCTTCATCAATAAATATAGGAATAGACCAACATGCACGAACTCCGATGGATAAGGCATGATCTTTAAAGTCATTCCATAATGGGTCGGTTGAAATATCTGGAACAATCACTCTTTCTTTGCGATACATTGCTGCACCACATGAACCTCTTTCACCTAATTTAATATTATAAAACGATTGAGTAAATTCTTTAGGTAAATTAGGGGCTACTACCTTTTTAATTTCTATATTTTGATCTACTAAAATAATAGAACAATATGATTTTCTTACAAAATATTCTTCTATTAATATCGATATCTGGCTTAACATATTATGTAAAGATTCGCGTTTTACGATCATTTTAAGTATTTCTTGATTTAATTCTAACATTAAATCACGTTGTTTTTGTTTGGTTATATCTTCAACACTTAAAAGGTTATACGTTTTATTGTTTTCTTTTATTATTCTGGAATGTAGTTTTAGCCATTTTTTATGTTTAGTTTTTACCTCGAAAGATTGAATTGGTTGAGTCGTTTTATTTAGATAAACAAATGAATTAACGATGTAATCATGATAACCTTCTTGAATAAAGTCAAAAATGGAACCGTCTACTAGATCCGTTTCGTTGTTTAATAAGCAATTAACCTGTGTGTTAGCACTAATAATCAATCCACTATTAGTAATAGCTAGCATTGGTATTGGACTTTGATTACAAAAATGATTTAGGGTGTGATACATTTCTTCTAGCTGCTTCATTAAATAATTCCTCCAATTTCCATTCCTCACTCTAAAATTTTCTGTAAGAAGACTTTTTTGATCGAATTTTATAGTATTTGATTTATAGATTACAGCATCGAATCAACTAGTACTCACCTAGAATATACAGATCATTTATACTTATTATAAATCTGTTTTTCAATAAAATCTTCAATTAATTACAAAAAACATCCAGACACTGAATTTTTGAGATGAATATTAAATATGGTTTGTATCCTATCCCCTAAAAACATACTTAGTAAACGTCACCAAAAAAGGCACCACTACCACGGCTAAGTAGTATTGGTGCCTTATTCGGTTAAATATCGGCGAGCACATTCAACTTTTTCAATTGCTTGCCGTCACTTTGAGGTACTTCTACTTCTTGAAATTTTGCATAGTTTACTTTTACGCCGTCATCTGGAGCAATCACGACTCGTTTATTTGCGATATGTGCAATGACTTGGTCGTATTGCTGAATTTCAATGAGTTGCTTTTCGATGGTTTCTTTTCGCTTTTTCGCTTCACCTTTTTCAAGAACCGTTCCATCGCCTTCAAGAATGATATATAACTGTTCAGTTTCCGCTTCATATTTTCGTTGCAACTTATGTAAATAATCGGTACGTACACGAGCAACAAGGCTTTCATCATAACGATGCATATATATAAGCGCCTTAAACCCTTGGTGTTTTCCACTATCGAATAACCAGTAAATTGGCCGTTTATTGTATGTTTTTATATGATCTTTGAAAAAATCTTTTTGAAAATAACGACGAAGTGCTTGTCTTGTTGACTCGGTTGCTTTTCTATTTATTGCACCAGTAATAAACTCAAGATTTTCTTCTAGTTTTTCTTCACCAAATGTGGCAACAAGAAATTCAACAAAACGAGTGACAATGTCGTCATCAAAATATATTTCATCAGTCAATGGAATAACGTTAGATTCGGTTGGATTAAAACGTTTATACCGTTCAGGATCGAACTCTCCACCCGCACAGACTAACCCGTTTTCATCTAGTGAATACCGACCAAACATGCACCCGACCGCATAGGAGATAAACGACTTAATATCGCGCTCATAGTTTGCTTTGGAAAGTGTAATGTCTTCATCTAGAGCATGAGGTGTTACGTCACCATTTAGTTGATAAAGATCAATAAATAATTCATTAATCTTTTGCTCGTTTTCTTTCATCTTAGTAAATTGTTGCTTGGTATAGTAGGACCAAGCATCAAATGCATCCTCTATCGTGTCACAGATACCCTTATGTTCAAGGAACGGATGTTCTTTGAATTCCCAAGTCTTCTCAAACGAATTCCAATCGTTTTTACTAATTTCGATACATTCCTGTACAAGATTAGAAATAGTAGATTCGTCAGTTGAAATAACTGGAATGGATTTAACATGGCCAACTTCATAATTAACAGTGGGGCTTAAAAAGCTTAAAACAGTTTTTGCCACATTACTATTCATTAATCCTAAAATAAATAAAGGATCTTCTTCTTGAAAAAAGATGGAACAACCTGCGACATCAAACGGTGTACCAATATCGTTATACCGCATGGAAAACCCGCCAATTGTTACTTTTGACCATGTTAAACAATCTTGAAAATAAAAACTTCTCGAAGGCAAATGGTTCCCAACTGTTGCCAATTTATCATAGTGATCGTTGTCAAATTTTATAACATTTTCGATATTTCCAAACCATTTTCTATAACTACCACCTTTATTATATGGAGCATATCTCAAACCGCTATTTAAAAAACTTTCAGTATTCTTATAGTGAAGACCAATTTCACGGAAATCCACTTCATACCAAAATCTTAAAAAGAAGTCGTTATTTCCTGTAGCTAACCCTTGTCGCGGCGAAGATACTTGTCCAAGCGGGGTTCCTTTTTCATAGGCAAAAATAAAACCGTTCGTCATATTATAAGCGATTGGACTGTTTGGAATAATAGAAAAGTTCTTTTGTTCGTTCACGTATGTTCCGACACGGTTAAGAAACTTTTCTCGTTTCACTTCTAGTGATTCAACTGAGCTTTTCTTTTCGAATAATCGTTGATAGGTTGCTTCATAACCGTCGATAATGCTTTTCTGAAGAACAAATGCTGTCGTACCAAAGTCTGACCCAAAAATGCCTCTCCCAAAATGAAGCAAGTTAACAATTGTAACTTCTTTTAGTAACATCTTTCTTAGTTCTAGATAAGAAGATAAGTACATCCAGGTTGGAATATTAATTAATGAAACAAACCCATTTTTTTTGGATAAAGTATAACAAACTTCCATGAATACTGTGCTCATATCATCTTTTGTCATTGGGTAGTTCGTTTTAATATAATTTAATAATGTTTTATTAATTCCAGACCTTCCCATATACGGCGGGTTTGTAATCGCAATATCATATTTTTGATTTAATATTTTTGCCTGTTTCAATAATACGGGTAGCTTATCCAATAAAACATCAAGGTATTGTGCTGTAAATAAATTAGAAGGATCACTTGATTGCAACTCATATAGACGTTGTTCTATGGCTTCTGTTTGAATATCATTAGCAATTAAAATTGAGCCATATTCTTTTGCGTCCTTGAAAAGAGCGAAAACATATTCGATGTCCTCTCGAAGGTGATCATTATCTTCTATCATTAGGTCAATCGCTTCAGGTGGAATATCGTTACTTTCTTGTATTGATATAAGGTTGACTCTTACAGGCTCACTGAAAAAACGGCGATGATAACTTCGTGCCTTCATCATAATCGCAAAATAAGCTAATTGCGCCGCTCGGTCGTCAATATCTATGCCGTAAAGGTTCTTTTCTATAATAAGCTTCGGAATTTCACGAGGTGAATAACCAGCTTTCGTATAAATTTGATAAAGAACATCAAAAGCGTACACTAAAATGTGACCTGAACCCATACAAGGATCAATGATTGTAATCATTTCTGGATTTAACCTTGCGTCTACCAACTGAGTAAGTTCATGTTGAACTTCAGAATTTTGTTGCGCATCTTCGATATAATAGATCCACCCCTCTTTAAGTTCGTCCCCAGGGTGAGAATTCAACCAAAATCTCCCTAAGGAATTTTCAACCATGTATTGAACAATCCATTTAGGTGTAAAGAGTTGAGTTGCAGCTGGAATATTTTCTTTCGTTATTTTTTTATTTTTCTTTAGCCCTGCGAAAACTTCATCTTTTTTTTCGGAAATATAAAATTGATATAACCAGCCAATGATCTCGACTTGTTCTTTCCAATCCTCTTCTGGAATGGATGTGACAAGAAGGTGAATAACCGAACCTTCTTGTAGCAAATTTAATGGCAATAGTAATTCTGTATAATCATTAATTCTCTCAAACATAACAGGTAAGATTGAATGTAGGGCATTACATTGCTTAATAAGTAAATACTTATATAAATCCTCGGTTTCATTTGTATCAAGAAGTTGGTATATCAATTCATGGTCTAATTCTAAATCCAGTTCTAATGCGTCTGTTAGGATATCTGGTTCTTGTTTTCCGTCATGCTCGGAAGTCAGCACCCTAACTCCTGTTGGTAAATAATCATTTACTTCCATGAAACGTAGTGCAATTAAACGGTTGAACCACGTATAAGCAACTTCCTCAATTACGTGATCGAATCCTTGATGGTTAATTTTGGTTATTAATTCTTCCCGTTGCTTCAGTTCAAACGTTTTGAAGATGCGCTGGTTCACTCGAAATCCACCTTCAAATAGTTCAGGCTCTTTTATTTCATTTTTGGCAATACCTAATTCATACGCTTTTTGTTTTATGTCTTCTATTAACTGCATTCTTGCTTGAACTGCAAATTTACGAATAGCTACTTTATTCATCGTTCCCCCTATTTCTTACGAGAAATGAGCGGGAGAACTGCGACACGGATAATACTGCCTCTTTACCCTGTTCCAATTCAAAACCACTCATTTCACAGATTTATTTAACATGTTCAGCCGTTTTTGTTTGCTCCATTCAATTAATCACTTGTCGCTAAATCAATGAGAAACGGGATTTTGTCATAAACCGTTTTCTCGTTTTCATCCTCTAAAATAAGATAATAGGTCTTGGTTTTATCATACTTTAAATTTTTTAAAACGAATTTTTCTTTATACGTACGATCTTGCGGTGTTTCTGATGTACTATCCGCAATTATCGTATTTTCATTTGAAATTCGCAAGCCTTCTTCGTCAGCGATATAAGAACTCAAACGTATAGGTAGCCGTTTTGTTTCGACTTTTTCGGATTGAAAAAACTCCAAATAAGTAATCATGCTTGTTATTTTTCTTGAGATATTCGTTAATTGTACAGTCACTTTCTTTACTGCATTTTTATCAGATGCACTTCGATCCGTTTTGTATTTAATAACAGGGATGACAATTTCTTGGAGCATTGATCCACCATGAATGAAATTCGCACCTGTTCCTTTTCGGGCAAATCTCATCGTTCCTCTAGGTACTGTAGTATAGAGTTCACTATCAGCTCCTAATAAGTAATTTAGGGAAATAGTCAATACATCTTCACGGTGCTCGGGTGAATCCGTAACGGTAAATCTCCTTTTTTCAATTTCATTGTCTGTCAAGGTAGGGCTAGTCTTATCGTAAGCTTCAATCGAACTTTGTTGATAAACAAAACCATGATCAGCAGTTACATAAATATTCGTTGCACTTACATGATTTACTAAGTCATGTATCAATTTTGAAAGTTCGTCGATGGCGTCTTTTACTGCAAAAAACACATCATGTTCGGTTGCGGCATGGTCTCCTCTAGCATCAATCGTGTTGTGATAAATATAAATGACTTTTTGACCTTTCATTAAATCGCGTAGCTTTCTTTTCATATTTTTTATATCTGAATAGTTTACTGCTATGGAATCATTTACTTTCTTTTGTAATATCGTTTGGCGGTTAATGATACCGTTTGTCGAGCTTCCATCGACTTTTACTTGATCAGCACGATATTCAATGGAATGATGCGGTAACAAACTTGCCATTCCTAATGAAGTATAGGAAGGCACGACACCTTGTATGGCGTCTATTTCAGTCGATGCTTTTTTTGTGCTATTAAGTAGTTCTACGAGTTCATGCGCAGCTTCGTACCGAAACGCATCTGAATTGATGACAAATACCTTTTCATCTCGATTAACATGGGGTTGAATGAAATCGTTATAAAAATTATGTTGTTGTTTTATACCTACAATTGGCCAATGAGAGCTTAATTCTTTTTGAACAGCATTGGACCAATAAACGGACAACTCTTCTAAGTAAGCATTTACATATGTATTTTCTATTAACTCTTTTACTTCTGACAAATCATCTTTTAATTGAGCTTGGTCAAATGCAAAATGAAATTTACGGTATGCTTGATCAATTAAATAATAGTTGCTCAAATAGTATTCAAAAAGTTGCAATGCATTATTTTCGCGCAACTTGTCTTTACATTTTTCCATATGTTCTAGAAAGGTAATTGCCCAGTTTAATGCTTCATACTCATGTTGATAATATGGAAACCAGTGTAATTTTCTTCGGGTTTTTATAATTCGTTTGTAATGATCATAATCTTGAACCATTTCATTGATATAGTTGGAAAGAGATGTAATAAAATATTTATCAAAACAAGGAAATGTGTCACTTTCTAAATACTGCTCACTCTTCCATTCTGTCATATGATGTTGCACATTTAATTGTTCTTCTATTAGTTTTGCCCATTGGTTATAAAAGTCAACATCTTTCGTATGATGCATAAATTGGTTGATGAAAATAATGCTGTTCATTTTTACACTTGTAACGTAGGGTTGCCAACTTCGTGGCAGATCCGCTTGGAAAGTTTCCTTTAAATGGGAAAGACACATGGTGATGAACAATTGTTGTAACGATTTTTGATCTCCCGTATATCCATAGTAAAATTCTACAAGAGACCAAAACGTTTCTGGATCTCCAAACTTTTCAATATCGAGCCAAGCTGCATTCGTTTCATTTAGTTCGTCGATAAATAATTTCTTTACAATGTCATCAAAGGTCAAGAAATCGGTTTTACATAGAGAAGCTAGCACACATAAATGAACGCTTTCCTCAGTCCATTCTTCGACATCATAAGAAGCAAACTTTGAATATCGTTCTTTATTATTAAAGAACTTTGAGTAATGCTTAAATACATGGGCTAAGGACTCATCTGTAATTCCTAAGTCTCTCATAATGATACTCGTTTTATTTGCGGAAAATTCAATACTGTATTTGAATATATCGATGAGCAAATTTTGTCTTGCAAGTGGCTTTGGATCATTTGAGTAAACTATAAAATGAGAATTAGGGTCTACCTTTTCAATCTCATACTTAGCAAAGAAAGAATTGTGACTCGTCAAATGTAATATCCGAACTCCTTCGATTTTTAGTTCTGGTATATGTTCTGAAAAATCATATTCAGGGTCGTACCAAAAAACAATGTGACGCTGCTTGCCATCCTTAAGTTCACTTGAGAATATATCGACTAAAGATTGTTTAATTTGTTCTAAGTTCATAGATCTTCCTCTTTTTTTGGTGTTAGTCACCTTTGATTTAGTGAAGTAAAGGTGGTCACACCATATTTGTATTGCTGTGTTATAGTTTGATATTTGCTAATATGTTCATCTTTTTTGTCAGTTGGCCTTCTCCGTGAATGACGTCAATTCCTTGGAATTTTGCATAATTTGACTTAATACCATGATCTAAGTTCAGTTGTATTCGTTTATTTGCAACGTGAGCAATGGCCTGATCATATTGCTGGCATTCTATGATCTGCTTCTGTATCGTTTCTTTTCTTTTTTTCGCTTCTGTATATTCTCGAGTGGATACATCCGATTCTATAATAGTATCCAGTCTTTCCAATTCCGTTTCGTATTTTCGTTGAATCAAATGTAAATACTCTGTTCGGACACGAGCGACAAGCCCTTCATCATATCGATGTAAATATACGAGAGCTTTAAAGCCATTTTGTTTGCCACTATCAAATAGCCAATAAATGGGCCGCTTTTTATACACTTGTACATGATCTTTAAAGAAGTCTTTTATAAAATATCTTCGGATCGCTTGTCTAGAAGATTCGGTTGATTTTTTATTTACTGCTTCCGCGATAAATTGTAAGTTTTCTTCGAGTTTGTCCCTACCGTATACGACTTTTACAAACTCTACAAATCGTGTCACGATATCATCATCAAAGTATTCCTCATCCGTAATTGGAATGACATTTTCAGCATCTGTTGCATAAGTTTGATATCGATGACTTTCGAACGCATCACCTGCAAATACAAGTCCTTTTTCATCTAAAGAATATCGACCAAACATACAACCAACTGCATACGAAATGAACGATCGCACGTCTTTTTCTACATTAGCCATGGTTAAAACAATATCTTTATCTTGTATTTCAGGGGTAACATGCTTTTCTAATCCGTAAATTTGAATAAAGATCTCATTTAACTGCTCTTCATACATTTTTAAACGAGAAAACTGATCGTTCGTGAGTGATTTCCAACGATCAAAAGTTTCTTGGAGTGTGCTGGCTTTACATTTATCATATAAAAAAGGGTGAAGAGAAAAATCCCATGATGTTTCGTGAAGATCCCAGTCTTGTTTTGAAATTTCAATACATTTTGAAGTCAACTCATTAATGATTAAATGCTCCTCTTTACTCGGCAATAAAATAGGTAATGATTTAATAGTGCCAACTTCAAAGTTAATCGTTGTACTTATGGCACTCAATAATACTTCATTCACCTTTGAGTTAAGTAAGGATAAAATATAAAATTGATAAGGGTCCAAATCAAAAATCGAACATCCAGCAACATCAAAAATAAATCCATTCCTAATATACCTGACTGAAAATTTTCCTGACGTTACTTTTGACCATGTAATGGATTCTTTAAAGAAGAAATCAATATTTTTTACAGTACGAGAGTAACTTTTATAAAGGGAGGCTGCATATTCTTTAATTTCACTTCCATTATCTTCCCAATTGACGACATACTCGGCATTTCCAAACCACTTTCTATATTTACCACCTTTATTATAAGGAAACCATTTCTTTTGCGATAATGTAGCTTCATCATTACTTTTAAGATTAAATCCAATCTTTCCTTTTCGTACTTCAAACCAATATCGTAAATATTTATCATTATCGGATGTTGCCATGCCTTGGCGCGGACTAGCTATTTCACCTAAACTTTTTCCTTCTGTAAAAATCGTTCGAATCTTATTATCGATCCAATATGTAATAGGCTGACTTGGTAATGAATGAAAGGTATCCATGGAAGCAACAAACTTTTTTTCCACATTAGGATAAATACTTGGTGCACCATTTGCATCAAGATCTGATAAGCTCACTTTACAAAAAACACCTTTGTAGTTACGAAGCTTCTTCTTTCTCCATACTGTTGCCGCCGTTCCGAACGCGATTCCCATTACCATATTTTCTAAATGATTTAAAGTTACTATATGACTCTCTCTTTGCAAGTCATTACGAAACTGTTCAAAGGACGATAAAAACATCCAAGATTGCATTGTCACCATCGCATTGTAGCCATTTTCGTTTAAAAATTTCATTCCACGTGCAATGAATATTGAAAATAAATCATATTTTGCATTAGGATACAATTTCTCTAATGTTTTTGCCATTTTGGTGTTCATATTCCGAATACCCATATATGGTGGGTTAGTCACAACGACAGAGAATGTCCGACTCAACAATTTAGCTTGGTGGATGAACGTTGGGAACAGTTGCATTATTAACTCTCGATGATTTGCGGTAAACAAGTCTGACGAATTTTCATTTCTTATTTCATTTACACGTTGTTCGAAGGCAGAAAAATCCAGTTCTTCTATTTCTAATATAGACCCAAATTCTTCGGCGTCTTCAAACGTTTTTATAAAATATTCAACATCTTCTCTTTGAAGCCGCTTAGCAAGCTGGGGGTCGTTTGTATCGATAAAATAATCAATTGCTTCTTGCGGAATTCCGTTACTTTCTTGGATCGCACAAAGATTTACGTTAATGTGACCCTGAAACAAACGACGATGATAACTTCTCGCTTTCATCATGATTGCAAAATAAGCTAATTGGGCAGCGCGATCATCAATGTCAATTCCATAGAGATTTTTTTCAAGAATGAGTTTGGGTATTTCTCTAGGAGAATACCCTGCTTTGGTATAAATGTCATAAAGAACATCAAATGCATAAACAAGTATATGGCCAGATCCCATGCAAGGATCTATTACTGTAATTTCTTCTGGGTTTAATGGTTCCTTTGTTATTGAATTAATTTGTTGTTGAATATCATCGTCTTGTTTCACGCCATCCAAATAATACGTCCAGTTCCTTTTTAGCTCTTCATTAGGGTGGGACTCAAGCCATAATCTGCCAAGGGAGTTTTCAACCATATATTGAACGATCCACTTAGGCGTAAATAGTTGTGTTGCTGCAGGTATATTTTCTTTCGTTACTTTCTCATTTTTCTTTAACCGTGCAAAAACATCATCTTTTTTCTCTGAAATATAAAATTGGTACAACCAACCGATAATTTCAACCTGTTCTTTCCAATCGCCTTCAGGAATGCTTGTAATAAGAAGGTGGATCACAGAATTTTCTTGTAACAAATTCATTGGTAATAAAATTTCCGTATAATCATTAATCTCCTCAAACATAATCGGTAAAATCGTATGTAAAGCATTGCATTGTTTAATCAACAAATACTTAAATAAACCTTCTGTATCATTAGAATCTTGAAAGCTATAAATCGTTTCTCGGTCGAGACCTAAGTCTAGATCTAGCGCTGCTGATAATATATCGGGTTCAGCTTGACCTTCATGTTCCGAGGAAAGTACTCTTACGCCTGTCGGCAAATAATCATTGACTTCCATAAAACGTAATGCGATCAGCCGATTGAACCAAGTAAAGGCAACTTCTTCAAGCACTTGTTCGAACCCTTTTTCTGCAATTTTTCCAACAAGTTCTTGACGTTGCTTCAATTCGGTAGGCTGGAAGATCCGCTGGTTAATTCGGAATCCTCCTTCAAAGACCTCTGGATCTTTGATTTCCCTATTGGTTATTCCTAATTCATACGCTTTTTGTTCAATATCACTGATTAGCTGTAACCTTGCTTTAACTGCAAACTGTCGAATTGCCGATTTATTCATTTTGCCCCCCATTAACCACCTTCAACTAAGAGGTTTCACTTTACTTCTATTAACATGATCTTTTATTTTGTCCACTCTACAACTTAATGTCAGTTAAAACGTTCATTTTCTGCGTTGCCTTGCCTGCTACTTCGGCAACATCAACATCTTGGAACTTCGAATAGTTCGCCTTAATACCTGCAGTTACATCGAGCATCAATCGTTTGTTGGCGATATGAGCAATTATTTTGTCGTAATGATAGGTTTCGATGAGTTGCTTGTGAATTGTATCTTTTTTTCGATTGGCGACAGTTTTATCTCGAGCGGAAGCATCACCTTCAACAACCGCTTCCAATCGTTCCATTTCCGCCTCATACTTCCGTTGTAAAAGGTGGAGGTAATCCGTTCGCACGCGAGCGACAAGTCCTTCGTCATACCTGTGCATATAAATGAGTGCCTTGAATCCATTCTGTTTCCCACTATCAAACAACCAATAAACAGGACGTTTTTTATAAGTTTGAACATGGTCTTTATAAAAATCTTTTAAAAAGTACCGCCTGATTGCCTCCCTTGAGGATTCTGTTGTTTTTTTATTGAGTGCTTCCGCAATAAATTCAAGGTTTTCTTCAAAGCCTGTCTCGCCAAACGTCACCTTTATAAAATCGACAAATCTAGTTACGATATCGTCATCAAAATACTCGTCATCTGTAATCGGTATAATGTTCTGTACATCCGCAGCAAACGTTTCGTAGCGACTTAAGTCAAAATCCCCCCCAGCAAAAAACACTAGGCCATCTTCATCTAAAGAATACCGACCAAACATACAACCAACAGCATAGGAAATATACGACTTTACATCACGTTCGCGATCCGCTATACGAATAGCAATTTCATCTTCAGGAACTTCTGGTTTGAACTCATCTTCTAATTGGTATAAACGTATAAATAGCTCGTTTAATTGTTCTTCATTTGCTTTCAATTGATTAAATTTTGCTTCTGTATCAATACTCCAGCTCATGAAAGATTCTTCAATGCTAGATGCTTTGTAGTTCAAGAAAGGGTGTTTTTTAAAGTCTAGGGACGTTTCAAACGAATCCCAGTCTTCTTTCGTCAAATTAATGTTTTCTTGAACGAGTGCAATGATTTGCTGTTTACTTTCTTCAAGCGGAGTGACTAACGGCACACGAACAACATCATTCAGCTTTACGTGGAGTCCTGAATTCAATAGCTTGAAAACTTCATCGGAAATAACAGAATTCAACAAACCTAAAAGAAAAAAACGATTCTCTGCGTTACTGATCAGTAATGCAGGTCCTGCCATATCAAAAAGAGTATCATTCGAAAGAATTCTTGCGTTAAATGTACGGGTTGTTAAGTCGGTATACGTTATACCCTCTTTAAACCAAAATTCTTTGTTCAATAGATTGGATGTTGAATTTTCGCGGTAAAACGTTTTTGCTTCATCCGACCAATCAATAACCGTTTCTAAATTTCCGTACCACTTTCTTAATCGCCCGCCTTTAGCATATAAAAACCAGCGGTCATTTATTTCATTTAGATTGACTTCCCAGACAAATCTTAAATATCGTTCATTGTTAGCGGTTTTATTCCCTGACCCTACATTGTCAATTATCGTTTCAATTGAAGGGTTAGATTGAAAATTAACGAGCATCTTGTCACTTGTCCAATAAGCAAAAGGGTACTTTGGAATTCCTTTAAAACTTTCAACTTTTTTAATGAACCAGTTATTAGTATTGAGCATTTGTTGTACCTTTTCTTGTGTACCGAACCCAACGAGATTGATAAAGCAACTATTAAAGTCCGGAATCGGTGAATTCCGTGTAATATAAGATGTCGTTTGAACGACTTCCCCACCAATTTCTTCAAAGGCACGAGCACCGAGATGGACCATTGAAACAATAGTTTGAGTCTCCATGATAAATTTTCGGACTTTTTCGTAACTACTTAAAAACATCCAAGAGTGTTGATTGATCGTAGCTAAATAACTAGTTGATTTCCCGAAATAATGCATTTGTTCCATAAAGACCGTAAATAAATCATTGGAAAATTCTTTATAATTCTTTCCAATATATCCTTTTAGCTTAGGATTCATATTCCCTGTACCCATATACGGTGGGTTGGTTACAACGACATCATATTTCATTGTGAGTAGCTTTACTTGGTCTACTAGTGGTGGAAGCCACTTAAGTAACTCATCACGATATTGAGTTTGAAATAAATCAATTGATTCACTCATTGTGATAGCTTCTAACCTTAAGGCAATTTCATCAATTTGAATGTCTTTTATTTTTATGATGGAACCGTAGTCTTTTCCATCTTGGAAGCTTTCAATTAGAAGATTCATACTTTTTTGAAGGGATTCATCAATGTCTTCACCGTTAGCTCGTATGAAATAATTTATAGCTTCACGTGAAATTCTGTTACTTTCTTGTATTGAGCACAAATTTACTTTTATTTGCTCTCTAAATAAGCGTCTGTTGTAGCTTCTTGCTTTCATCATTACTCCAAAATACGCTAATTGAGCAGCGCGATCATCAATGTCCATACCGTATAAATTGTTTTCTAAGATCAATTTTGGAATTTCTCTTGGTGAATATCCCTCTTTTGCATAGATGTCATATAAAACATCAAAGGCATAAACAAGAATATGGCCAGATCCCATACAAGGATCTAATACTTTAATATCTTCAGGCATTAAATTTTTATTTATGAGGTGAGTTAATTCTTGTTCAACCTCGATGTTTTGATCTACTTCTTTCACATAATAAGTCCAGTTGTTTTTTAACTCTTCGTTAGGATGAGTTTCGAGCCATAACCTGCCAACGGAATTTTCAACCATATATTGAACGATCCATTTGGGGGTGAATAGCTGTGTCGCTGCTGGAATGTTTTCTTTTGTAACTTTTTGCTTTTTCTTTAAACCAGCAAATACTTCATCTTTTTTTTCCGAGATGTAAAATTGGTACAACCACCCGATAATTTCAACTTGTTCTTTCCAATCTTCTTCTGGAATTGATGTTACAAGCAGTCGAATGATGGAGTGATCTTGCAACAAATTTTGCGGTAGTAAAACTTCTGTATAATCATCAATGGGTTCAAACATGATGGGTAGTATCGTATGTAATGCATTGCATTGTTTGATTAACAAATATTTAAATAGACCTTCTCTGTCATTTGCATCTTGTAGACGATAAATGGTATCTAGATCTACATTCATATCAACGTCTAAAGCTGCGGCTAAAATATCAGGTTCCGTTTTTTCAACTTCTTCTGATGAAAGGATACGCACCCCTGTTGGTAAATAATCATTCACTTCCATAAAACGAAGGGCAATGAATCGGTTGAACCATGTATAGGCAACTTCTTCAATAATCTGTTCAAGTCCTTTTTCTTCCACCTTATCTATTAACTTTTGACGTTGCTCTAATTCTGATATGTGAAACACTCTTTGGTTAATGCGAAATCCACCTTCAAATACTTCTGGCTCTTTATTTCCATGTTTTGTAATGCCTAGTTCATATGCTTTTTGTTCAATATCAGAAATCAGTTGTATTCTCGCTTTTACAGCAAATTTTCGGATTGTGGATTTATTCATATGACTCTCCTTCTCATATAGTGAAACTTCCATTAGTGAGGGGTTTACCTCTTCCCCCACTGATGGTTAGATGAGGCCCGCACGATGTGGCAACGTCTGTGTTCTTAGTTGTTGCGGGATAAATTCAAACTAAGATCCATGTGGGGACACGCCCACATGGAAGGTGTGAATATCTATCTAAATTAAGCGAATAATGGTATCTTCTTTTAGCTCTTTGACGAGACGCTCCCGCAGTTGATCAAGTAAATTATCGATATCTTGTTCGTCCTCTACAGTTGTTGTACCACGAAGAACATTAGACATGCTAACATTAACCGTTTTTTTCACTTTATTGACGGTTTTTGCTCCTTCAGTAGTGGCTGTTTCCCCAGACGATGGTTTTCGAGTGATTGGCTGAATTTGTGCTCGTCGTTCCTCCTCATCGAGCGCATAAATTTCATTAAATGAACGTAGTTTTATTCGGTCACTTTCCTCTTTCATGGCGATCGCTTCGTAGAAGTTATTCACTCGTTCTAAACGAAGTTTTAAATCGTCAAACCTTTGTTTAATTTGAGGTAAAAGTTTGTCCTTAAACGATTTACTCGTAAGCTCTTGTAGTACTTTTTCATAGTCAATTTTTATGACTTCACGAACAGGTTCACATTCTTTTTCTAATAGTTCAGTGAACTTCTCTACAAACCCTTTAATCAAATTTGGTAATCGGTAAATATTTCCATATGGATTTGCTTGGAAAATAATCTTCTTCATCTCGACAATGGCTTTTGTGATTTCTTCATCAATAACATATGTTTGATTTTTCTCGAAGATTTCAATCTTTTCGATTGCATCGTCAAAAATCATTTGTTGTTCTTCAAAAAAGTGTTTAATATCTTTTCGATGATCAACGTAATCTAAAACGTCTTCTTTTAGTTGAAAAGCAGTTTTATACCATGTAAGTGTGTCGTTGATCGATATTAGTTCTTTAAATGTTTCTTCAGCTTGGAGTAAATGTTCTTTTCCTGGATAAGGTTTTTTCTCGTAACGATCGAGATACCTTTTGATGACCGTATCAAGCTCTTTTTCAAGCAAAGCATTAAACTGACTACGTAAACGGTCTTCATCTGCAGGTAATGCTGTCGTTGCCGTCAATTCTTTAGAAAGGTCTTTAATATTATTCAAATATTTTACAGGGGTCTTCTCCCGTTCTTTCACTAGTGTTCGTTCTACATACTCTCGTTTCGTCAAATAATTAATAAAGTCCTTATCTTGCAATTGTATTGATTGTTGGTTGATTTGCAATTTTATATCTTGAGATTTAAATAGCTTAATGACACAAGCTACGCTATCGTATTCTAGCCAACCGTATGGAATATTTGAGAAGAATGTGATCAAAGACTTCATTGTTATTGGTATATTACGTTGACTGTTCCGTTTAATGTAAGCATGTACTTCTGTTAGTGCCAACCGATTTGGATCTTCTTCAATTAGCGATAACTGTTCGTTTGAACTACTGACGAGTTCGTGCAAATCCTTTATGGAATCGGTATGCTCGGAAACTTGCTTAAGTTTATGATATAGAGATTCAATAAGGCTTTTGAAAGCTTCATTTAATCTTTCTTCTGGATGTTTAGATTTTACTTTTAAAGCTTGATTGTTTACATAAATATCAGCTTCTATTAATGCGTCTATTAAGAGTGTTTTTACTCGTTTCTTGCGTTCAGTCGATTCTCTTCTTTTTCTTAACTTAATTTCATCAATGGTTGAAGTTGTTGAGGTACCTCCAGCTTTTCTAAGGTATGCATCGATTTTTTTTGCTTGTTCCATTTCTTCAATAATAGCTGTATCAGATGGTAGCTTTATAATTAAATTATTCTCTCGAAGTGACATCGATTTTAGTTCTGCCTCATTACTATCGTTCAGACCTTCAAAGTATGGAGTGATAACTTTTACGCCGAATTGATGTCCTTGTTGTCGTAAAGCGAGTTCATCAATGTATGTGTTAAATGGAAAATGATATCGAGTTGAATATCGGAATTTCTTTTCATTATAAATATCTTCAAAAATCAAAATACCAATTTCTCGGATGGTTTCAGATGAATCGATATGAATACTATTAATTTCTCGATTCACATCTTGTTCATCATTTGTTAGAAAAATATATTCTTCGCCGTTTTTTAAAATTAATGTTTCACGGATAAGTCTCTGCAATGAACTTTGAATAATTTTCGTTTGCTCTACTTTGTCTTCATCAATTTCATGAACGAGTAATGTAGCTAAATTTTCGATATTTGCTGGCATTTCCTTTACGTACTTAACTAAAAATAATAATTTTAAAACTTCGATATCTTTTTCATTTAATCGACTATTTTGCTTAGCTTGAATAATAACAGATCGAACACTAGCATCTAGAAATGCTTCAATCGTTTCATAAAAAGCAGAAAACGGCACAAATGTACCTATTTCTTTGGAAGCATAGGCAATCGCCGATTCCTGAAAAGCACTTAATAGAGAACGTTCTCCTTCTGATAAACTTTTTCCAGCAGCCCCGTGAACTCGGACACCTGTGAAGACTTTTTGTAGCAACTGAAATTGGTAAGGAACGAATGGGTATACATCGATAAAATCTTCTTCATCCGCAAACGATTTCATCTCAGGCGTATCTTTGAACGTGATCAAATTATTAATTATTGACCGTTTATTTGGATATAACAGTTGTAAAGTTTCTTTTGCTGTATCGTTTTTTTCTAAAATACGTTTACGAATTACTTCATCAACATTGGCGCTTGATAAACTTAATCTTGTGTTAAATCGACCTTGAATTTTAGAAAAATCATCACCTTTTACTTTTGTAATTGAATCGATTTCTTGTTGACTC
This sequence comes from Alkalihalobacterium alkalinitrilicum, assembly GCF_002019605.1. Taxonomy (NCBI): domain Bacteria; kingdom Bacillati; phylum Bacillota; class Bacilli; order Caryophanales; family Bacillaceae; genus Alkalihalobacterium; species Alkalihalobacterium alkalinitrilicum. The sequence goes on from NZ_KV917368.1 coordinate 1,317,581, forward strand.
GTGACCATAACCCAACATTTTCCACCACAATAAATACCTAATTGTTCGACAACAGTTTGTAAATTCAGCATCAGATGCGTATCGTCTCCGATGTATTGTCCCATTTCATCAACGAGAAATAATACATGGTGGTTTTCATCTTTACTATCGATATATTCGTTAATTCTTTGAGCGAATTTTTCAATACTTAAGCTATAATTGTCCTCTGCTTTGTTGTACCAATTCCTTGCAGCTTTTTCACTCATTTTTGATGTTTCAGCTAGTGCTTCAACGATTGAATCTTCTTCATAATAAAAATCCTCACGTGAATCTTCCCAAGTAGAACCTGAAACCTTTTGAAAAGCTTCTTTAAATGAATTATAAACTCCCTCTTTAGCTAATTGTCGTTCTAAATCAGCTACCCAAGGGATTGAACCACAAAAGCCTTGCATTTCGTTAAAAGCTTTGTTAAATACTCGTAAGATTGAGTCTTTATGTAATTTAGAGTCAGAATCAGACTTTGCATCTATATTAAAAAGAATAACATCGGTCGTAACGTTAGCCGCTTTTTTCATATTTTCTAAAATTGTTCGATCGTTAATTTTATCTTCAAAAAAACCAACAGCTCTTTTACCTTTTACTTCTTTATTTGCAAGAATGTAAGATAAAATTTTAAGGAAATGCGACTTACCTGAACCAAAGAAACCTGAAATCCACACTCCCATTTTATCAGTATGTGCGAGAACGCCTTTTTGATAAGATTCAAAAAAGTCATGAAAATGTTCGGTTAGTTCATTTGTGACTACGTATTCATCCAACTCTTGATAAATATTTGTTTCATCATCTTGACCAACTTTAATTACACCTTTTATATCACGATCAATTGGCTTTTGAAACATTTCTTTTATATTCATGGGAATCCCCCTGTATCCTTAGTTTTCTATTAATTGAAACGCACGATAATAGTTATCATCTTTAATTTCGTTAAACAAAACTAGCTCTAAACCGTCATAAGAACCTGGAAAAAACATGACAACAGGAACGTGATCAATGACACCATGTAAATTATTGAGAATTGAATGTGAACGAATGACCGGATAGGCTTTGCCGATTCCCGTTAGAAATACAATATCATGTTCTTGCACTCGATCAGAAATGTACTGAACGACCATGTCATTATTTAATGTAAGCCGTAGCGCTTTTTTTGTAGCATTTATAACAAATTCACTTCCTTTTTTTGCTTCTAATGCAAAGTTTTTTTGCAAATATCCTTTTTCTGATAAAATTTCTAATATAACTTCATAAAGGTCAAACTCTCGGATGTGTATACCAGTGTTATTATTATTGATCCGTTTTTTTATAAACGTAATATGCTCCCTAACTAGAAGTTCATATTTAGGGTTGTAGTCAAAAATATGAAATCCAATTTCATTTCCTAATCCTTTGTTTTGTAAAAAAGTAGGATCAGTGATTTTCGGAATAATCATGTCAAGTCGTTCGTGAATTGTCGGCATTACTTTACCCCCATCGCTTGTAAATAAATCGTATCCCCTTTATTTTCGATATGACTTTTGATTTCTGGGTCAAGGATCGGAAGGAGGATTTCACGATCTCCTTTTTTATTTTTCAACAAACCTGCTTCAAATAGTATTCGAATATATACTTGTTGTAGTTTATAAAATGTATAATCTTTCCATTTCGCAATCACTTCACTTTGTTTCGCTTTCGTTTCAAAAAAGAGGTTAAAGTCTTTATCCATTAACACCATATCTCCAAACAGTACTTTGTCTTTAAACACTTCGTTCATAAATTCAAAAAATAAGCGGTCAGTTTTTATAACCGTATACAAGGCAATAACTTTACTTGACTCGAGATCTGAATCGATCATCGCCTCCATTAAATAAGGATCTAATAAATGAATTCTTTGAATTACTGTTGCGGCAATTTCCTTTTTTCGGCTCTCTGAGTTTACTTGAAATAAATTTTCTTTTGTTGCTCGTTCTTTTAGCTCAACTTCGCTAATCCCACTTATATAAAGTGATACAGCCTTTTTTAAATATAAATACATATAATCTCTAGATTTAATTGTTGTACTATATTTTAATCCATTTACCATATATAACCAATCCTTCGGGCCAAAATTTTGTGTAGTTTCATTCTACACTTAAACATAAATATGGTAAACGTCAAAGGCGAATTTTGTCGGTAAAACTTACAACATAGAATGAGTATAGCGATATTGATAGGACAAATTATGTCCATCTCATATTACTATTATTAAATAACTGAAAAATAATTCTGAATAGTATATAATTACCTTGATTAGTTAATAAAGGAGGACGCTATGACAGTTTCCGCAAAAACGATAGCATTAACAGAAAAAGTTAAGGTGAATGAGGGTTCACACATTTTGTATTTTTATCAGTCTGAGGAACGCTATTTAGAGAATCTTTCTTCATTTATAATCACGGCGACCATACTAAATCAACATGCTATTGTCATTGAAACACCGGCCCGTTACAAAGCAGTTAAACAAAAATTATTAGAGCATATAACTGAAAGTGAGATAGAAAATTTCGTTCATTATGTTAATAACTATGAATTTTATCGGCAATATGAAGATTTTAGGTTTAATCGTGTACTTGAAAACTTTAAACATACAGTTCAGCCTTTTGTAGACGGTGATCTGTGTGTTCGTGTTTGGGGTCTTGTTGATTGGCAAGATCAACCGAATATAATGGAAAAATTACATAACATATGAATGTGAATGTGATCTTACAGTGAGTGAAATTGGTTTTGTTACCGTCTGTTGTTATAACGGAAATAAAGTTCCCGCGTATATCTTTACAGAAATGATGAGAAGTCACCCTTATTTGATGACAGATAAGGAACTTGTAAAGTCAGTTCTTTATAACCAAACCGAAGAAACGGTGTTCCCTTCTTTAGCTACGCAACGAAAAATAGAATCAGATCTGGATTTCTATAAACAAAAACTAGAATTTATTCATGTAGTAGCCCATGAAGTGCGTAATCCATTAACGTCATCAAATCTTTTGCCACCATATTAAAATCAGAATCTACGGAACCCGACGTTCAAGCAAGGTTAAGTTTAATAGAAGACTATTCTACAGCGATTGATCATGAAATTCACCATATTATCCAAACTGAACAAATGTTAACTATAGATACGTTTTGGAAGAAAAAACTAATTAAAGTGGTGCCTTTACTAGAAGAAGTATATACAGTGATGACTGTTAAAGCTAGAACACAAAATATCATTCTGAAATCAGATATACGTGTTCCTAGTAACACAATAATTAATGGAAACAAAATGGGATTCAAGTTAATTATTTCGAATTTATTGAGCAACGCGATCAAATATAGCACTGAAAATAAACCTGTGTTTCTAAATAGTTATATACAAGGAAAAAAGCTTATTATTGATATTATTGACCAAGGTATTGGGATGTCACCTGAAGAGGTGGAAAAGCTCTTTCAAAAATATCAGAAATTAAATGATGAAATAGCACGACAAGGTATTGGGCTGTTTAGGGTTTATAAGCTTGTAAAGCATTTTGACGGAGAAATTCACGTAGAAAGTGAATTAGGCGTAGGAACGACTGTTAGAGTTATTTTCCCATTGTAGGAATATGGTCAAATTAGATAAATTTCCTATTAATTTTGTGATTGCAAAATTAATAAAGTGAAACTTCCATCAGTGAGGTTTTTTCTCTTCCACTTATCTGCTTTGATTCCTCGAAGTTTTGAAGTGGGGGGTATTACTGCCAGTTTTCGCGTGATAAATTGAAAGCGCATAAATTCCGTATAGGAGTTCAATGCGCTTTTATCGTGATTCGTATTTACATACTCGAGTGAGTTGGTTCTTTATAATCAATAGACTTACTTTTACTTTCATCAGTCTCACCTTTTAGGAACGTTTTTCGATGACGATACAACAAATAGAATGCTAATACAAAAGAAAAGAAATCGGCAATTGGAAAGGCTAACCAAACCCCTGTCGTCCCAAAAAAGTGCGGTAAAATTAATACGAGCGGAATTAAGAAAATAAACTGACGTGATAATGATAAAATTAACGCAAGTTTAGCTTTCCCTAATGCTTGATATAAACCGCTACTAATAATTTGAATTCCTATCAAAAAGACGGCAGCAAACATGACTCTCATTGAGTCTGCCCCTGCTTCAATAACAGCAGCATCTGATGTGAAAATAGACATTAAAAATGCTGGGAACATCATAACGATAAGAAAAACACCGAACGAGATCACAGTAACAATTTTCAGGCTTAGCAATACGGTTTGGCGAAGTCGTGCGAAATTGTTAGCCCCGTAATTATAACCAACAATCGGTTGCATCCCTTGCATCACTCCAGCCATTGGCATAAACGACATCATAATAATTCGCTGAATAATTCCGAATACACCAACATAAAACTCCCCACCATAGCGGATGAGCATCACGTTTATAGCAATCATCATGACACTACCAGCTGCTTGTTGAACAAACGCGGGAAGTCCGACTAATATTATCTCTTTTACTAGTTTTAATTTTAATTTAAAATCAGCAATCTTTAATGATAATGTGCTGTTACCTGAAATAAAATATTGAATGACCATTGCACTAGCAATAGCTTGTGAAATGACTGTGGCATATGCAGCCCCTTTAACACCCATATTTAAACCAAAAATAAAAACCGCGTCAAGGATGATGTTAAGTACAGATGGTATAATCATAGCCATCATCGCAAACCGAGCATTTCCCTCTGATCGAATGATACTATTGGTTGCAAACGAAAACGTAAAAAAGAGCGTTGCTAATAAGATGGGAAACATATAATCGATTGCATATGGTAAAATATCAGGCGTTGCACCAAATAGAATTAACACAGGTTCTAAAAAAGTAAAAGCTCCAATTACCCCGACCACACTTAATAGAATGATGATGGTAAGGACATTACCAAACACTTGGTTCGCTTCTTTTTCATTTTTCTCCCCTAGTCTTCGTGAAATAACAGAAGCTCCACCAATACCCATTGCTGCTGATATGGCCATCATAATCATCATTAAGGGGAATGAAATCGTAACTCCAGCAACCGCTGAAATCCCAACCCCGTACGAAATAAAAATTGTATCTATGACATTGTATAGAGCCATTACGACCATTCCAATGATCGCTGGAATAGATAAACTTCTTAATAACTTTGGTATCGGTTCTGTTCCAAGGCGTTCACTTTGAAATTTTTGCTTCATGTTGTTGTACCTTCTTTCTATTAAACTCTATTATTGCTTTAAATTATCGGCTATTTTCTTTAACCATAGAATAAGGATTTGCTGTTCTTCTTTTGAGAGGCCTATTAAGAGTTTTTCTTCCACTTGACCAATACCGTTCCATAATTCTTTTTCTAGCAACCTACCTTTTTCAGTTAATAGGATGGTTTTGCTCCGTCGATCGTTTTGATTATCTTCTTTTTCAATGAGTCCTTTTTTTAACATCGAGTCTATTATGCCATTCATCGTTGGCGCTTTAATGAAGAGACTTTTTTGAAGTTCTGCTTGGAGTTGCTCTCCCTTAGCATGTAATAAATGGATTACTTTAGCTTGGGCGACTGTTAATCCAAATTCACTTAATTTTTCATTATATAAATTTTGCATTAGGTGACCAACAATTCCAATATGATAACCGACTCTTTCCTCCAAATTGTGTTCCACTTCATTAGCCCCCTAACTAATACTATTACGCTATTTTATAAGATAATTAAGGGTTTCACAATACATATCGATTGATTTCCAGAAAAATAGTTAGTATCCTAACTTTTCGATTTGTAAAATAGTTACGTTAATACTGCTTTATTTGACGTAAATTTGAATAAAAAAGTTTCTTTTTTAAAATGGGGTTTAAATCAACAAAACAGCCTTACCACTGACAAAAGGTAAGGCTGTCTACTTTTTATAAAATTCATATTAATTTGATTTTCGGTCACTACTTTACAGTGCCCATTTTCGAATAGCGACAGCTACACCGTGTTCTACATTTGAGGTTGTAACCCAATCAGCAGCATTTTTTACAGATGGTTGAGCATTTCCCATGGCCACACCTATTCCAGCTTCTTTAATCATTGCCAAGTCATTAAGACTATCGCCCATCGAAAGTACATGGTCCATTGTTATACCTAACCGTTTACATACTTTTTCAATCGCTCTTGCTTTGTTTACCCCTGCAGCATTAATTTCAATGTTCGTTAAGCTAGAATTACTTACTTCAAGTTCTTTAATTTGTAGTAATTCATCTAAAATTACCTTTCTGATATTATCATCTTTTACATCAAAGCCAAACTTCATCCATTCGTGTTCCGTAAATTCTTCAGGAAACTTTTCTTTCCAAACGTTACCTACTGATGCTGCCCAACAAAACGTATTATGTTGTTGCTTTAATTGCCACATATGCTTAATGTGTTCCACATCCAATATTTGTCTATCGATAAGCTTTCCGTTCTCATCCCATATTTCACTTCCATTTACTGTTATGAGATATGAGCTGAGGGATAGAGACTTAACTAACTCTTCACACGCCATGATTGTCCTTCCTGTACTTATAACAACGTGAATACCTTGAGCTTCAGCTTGTTTTATTGCTTTGCGATTTTCCATTGAAATTTCATGTTGATGATTTAACAACGTGCCATCCAAATCAATAGCTATTAATTTTATGTTTTTTTTCTTTACAATTTCCATATTCACTATCCTCTCCCATGGACTAAGAATTACTTTTATTCTAACAGATTTTTTGGAATAATTTACTTTGATCGTCTTATAGGGGCATTTTAGAATCTTGGGTAAGATAATAAAAAGACGGCAGTTTACTCATTCAAAAGTTATGATTTGCTGTGTTTTCATTTAGGAGGATTAATGATGAGAAGGATATTGCCAGGCTCAATATTATCTTATAGTCAGTATGGTCATGTGAAAATTCCTAAAGAGGTGAAATGCAAATGTCCAGAATGTAGTAAAACCGCACGTTTTTCACTGAAGGCGGATTACCAAGCAAACCGTACGGGATTTTTCTCAAAAGGGAATTGCACTGAATGTAAGTCATTATCTTCTTTCGTAATTATGCTTACAGACTATATTGAAAAATCGAATCAAGAAGTTGAAATATTTATATATGATTCAAAAACACCGTTTACTCAAATTGAAAACCATTCGAACATACCAGAAGACCTTATCCGTGCTTATCGTTCAGCGTTGAATGTTCACCAGTCTAAAGATCCATCCGCTACCGCTGTTCTATCAAAACGGGTCCTTGAAAGTGTTGTAAAAAGCTTTCTAGGTGAGAAGGTTAAAGGACAATCACTTCCTGAACAATTAGAGCATCTTCCAAAACACCTTGATTTAAATAAACCGATTACATCGTTATCTAGCCTCATTCATCCTGAAAGTCATTTTCATCAAATTTTGGAATTAGAACGAGAACTTGATGATGACATGGCTAAATTATTAATTGAATTATTAGAAGGCCTAATTGAATATTTATATATCCTCCCATCAAAAATCGAAACTACACACGATCGAATTCAACAACAACTTCATTAAACATCCTTCCTACCCATATAATTAAAAATCTACATATAGAAGCTGACTTTAAGAGTCAGCTTCTTACCTATCTAAATAGTATGAAATTCCATTACTAAACAATACGCGTCTTTTGCGTTGTTTTGCTATAATAAGAAAGTCCTTATAACTATTTTGAGGAAAATTGAATTCTACAATGACTAACTAGTTATAGAAAAGAGGAATACCCGATTGAAAAAGTTTAAAAAATTTTATTTGGAAATTACCAGTGTTTGTAATCTTGCTTGCAGCTTCTGTCCTCCTACTGAAAGACAAAAGCAATTTATTTCAGTAGAAGATTTTTCAAAACGCTTGGATCAAATTAAGCCTCATACAGATTATATATATTTGCATGTCAAAGGTGAACCGTTACTACATCCTAAAATAGATCAATTATTAGACATTAGTTACGAAAAAGGATTTAAAGTCAATATTACTACAAACGGGACGTTACTTCGTAAAGCTAAGAATAAAATTATCAATAAACCAGCATTACGACAAATGAACTTTTCACTTCACAGTTTTGATGGCCATGAAGGATCTACTGATAAAGAAGGATATGTAGGAAGTATTTTACAGTTCATTAAGGAAGCTACAAGTCAATCTGAGTTAATCGTCTCCCTCAGGCTTTGGAACTTAACCGAGGACAACTTGACTAATGTTCAAAAAAAACGAAATCGGGAAGTCCTTGAAATTATTGAAAATGAATTTAATCTCGATTATAAAATTGAGGAAAAAGTCGTACCAGGGACTGGTGTGAAAATTGCAGAACGTATTTACTTGAACCAAGACATTGAATTTAAATGGTCAAGTTTACATGAAGAAGAAGATGAAGGAAAAGGGTTTTGTCACGGTCTAAGAAACCAAGCAGGAATATTAGCAAATGGCACTGTCATTCCATGTTGTCTTGATGGAGAAGGTATTATTAGTTTAGGTAATATTAACGAAACGCCCTTCTCAGAAATAATCGAAGGTAAACGAGCCAACAATTTATATAATGGGTTTTCACGCCGAGAAGCGGTTGAAGAATTATGTAGGAAATGTGGGTATCGAAAACGATTTGGTGCTTAATTTTAAGAAAAACGGGCGGAATTGAAAAACCACCCGTTTTTCATTTGGTTAACATAAAGTGAAACTTCCATTAGTGAGGTTTTCCTTTTCCCCCACTAATGGTTAATTGAGGCCCACACTATGTGGGTCACACAGACGTTGCCACAGGACATGGCAACGTCTGTGTTCATTTAATTTTTTAATGATACGTTTTACAAAAAAAGTAAGGTATTTAATTAAGAGAACACCAAAAAAAAGCAAAGAAAAATTAAGGGAGAATGTCTTCCCTCGTTCTTCCTTGCTTATTTATGGAGCACATGCTCATAAAGTCTATTATTTTAGTTGTTCTTTAGCATACTTTTTTAATTCATCAATGATTGCCTGTTCCATCCCTGTAGTTAGAAACTGGATACCATACAGATTTCCATGAAATTCATTTTTTTTCCAAACGACTTCTCCAACCAATATGAAAGTATCTGAGGTTAAGGTGAACGTTATTTCTAATTGATCACCTATTTTTATGTCAGTTGAATTTGCTCCATCACCTAGTTGTAACCCTTTTGGACTTATATTTATAACTTTTCCTGCAGTTCGATCATGTTTGGTCATGCTTTCGTTTGCAGATTTTGTTAGTTTAAATTCACAATCTAAAGAAATTCCAAAATCATACCTAAATGCTTCATTTCTTTTAAACCTTTTCCCCATTTTGAATCCCCTTTTTATAGTATCATCGTAAAGTCCTTAACTTATTAAAATATTCCCCATCTCTATTTCCCTAAACTTATTTTCTCTAGTTTTTTTTAGAATATTTATATGTTACATATTATCAGAACAATTATACCTTCGTTTTAATCATGGTAAAAAAAGAAAATTAAACAAATTTGTTAACTTTCATGTGTGATTTGATCATATGAAATAGAATGTTTTCTATCATCTCAATACTATTAATGATAAAATAGAATAAAATAATCAACGCGAAATAAAGGGGAAAATTACTTTGTTGAACTGGTTCAGCAAGTCAAAGAAGAATATACTCTTATATTTGATGATTACATTGATACCAGCCATCATTATAAGCCATGCACTTGCATTACATAAAATAGAAGATTACGAAAACAAATATCTAAACCTAGCCCAAAACTATGCTCATCTTCATGCTAGCCATATTGAAAGGTTTATTAGGGAAACAGTGAGTAGACTTGATATGTTAGCAACTTTAATTGATGTTAATTCTGGTGATTTGAGTACTGTGGAAGAAATTTTGACGAGGACTCATGAGAAAGATGTTAGGTTTTCAGGTTTTTATTGGTCTAATCCACAAGGTGACTTATTAATTGGAACGAATGAACTAACTCAACCTATAAATATTTTAGATCGTGAATATTTTCAAAATGCAATCAATACTGGGCAATACACAATTTCTCCAGCTCATATTGGCCGGGTTACAAACCGGTTTATTATTACTATTGCTACTCCCGTCATAAGTGGTAGTGAAGTGAACGGTGTTTTATTAGGTAGTTTGAGAATTGATAAAATCGAAGAGTCACTATTAGGACAGCTAAATAATGAGAAGGTTTTTGTCACAGATGATATCGGGCAAGCCGTCATACATTCCTCGACTCCATATGATGAGCCCATAAGCTTTGAAATTCAAATGGAGAGCGTACCTTGGACGGTTCAGGCTCAGGTTGAACCTGTCGAAAAGATTTCTTACGTCCAGATTTTATTACAATACTTTGGTTTGTTACTAATCTTTACCCATATTTTATTTTTGTTAGTTCAATATTTCTTACTAAAAAAACAAGTCAAACTAGAAAAGAAACAAAATGAAATGCAAAAACTAGAATTAGTTGAAAATTTAGCTGCAAGTACAGCTCATGAAATAAGAAATCCTTTAACAGGGATTAAAGGTCTTATTCAACTATTAAGTGAGAAATATAAAGATGAAAAAGACCAACTTTATTTTACGATCATTCAATCCGAAGTCAATCGTATTAATTCAATCGTAAGTGAATTATTACTCCTTGGTAAACCAACTGCTCAAACGTTAAATACGTATTATGTAAATGACATCATTAAAGAAATAGAGCCCATAATTAGCTCAGAAGCCAATTATAAAAGTGTACACCTATCAATCATTTATTCCAATGAACCTCTGCCGATTTCTTGTGTCAAAGATCATGTAAAACAAGTGATTTTAAACTTAGTAAAAAATGCATTGGAAGCAATTGGTGATGGTAGAGGTAAAGTTATCATTTCTTTAGAAAAGCATCAAAATCAGTCGATTATCAAAGTCATCGATAATGGATCGGGTATGCCTGAAGAAGTATTAAATCAAGTTTTCAATCCTTTTTTTACAATGAAAGATGATGGATCAGGCTTAGGTCTAGTAGTTTGTAAACGAATTATTGAAACTTATGGTGGACAAATTAATATTCGTAGTACAATGGATAAGGGTACTGTGGTCGAACTCAGAATACCACTCACATCGGAAGATAACGATTGAAAATAACCATTAAAAAAATAACCCTTCACTACAGTCGAGCTACTGTGTGGCGGGTTTTATATTTTAGTTTTTTGAATTAAAAGTAAAAGAGAACCATTTAGGGTTCTCTTTTACAGCTATTATTCTCCTTTTTTTATCCAGAACGTTAACACACCAGCTTCTTCTGCATCACTCAATAACTCATGCCCGCCTGTTTTGGCCCAAGCCGCTAAATCATTTTTGGCCCCTTTATCCGTTGCATGTATTTCTAATACTTGCCCCGAATTTAATTCATCCATTGCTTTTTTCGTACGAACGATTGGCATCGGGCACGCAAGTCCTTTTGCATCTAATACTTTATCTGCTTTCATTGTCATAATATCCACTCCTAGTTAGATGTTTTTAAGCTTAGTGAATCAGCTATAAAGTTCTCACTTTTTCAATTCTTTTCATTTAATTTGAAGTTAACGCACTGCACAACGGTTTGGACCAATTTCCATTTCACGTTGTTTTTCAACGTCTGGATTCATTTTTCCCATATTCGTTTCACGGATTTCTTGATACGCATTGGGTTGAGGAGGTAAATTTTCGGTCACCATTTTTCTAAACTCTTTTTCATCTTCTATATTTAAGCCGTGGTTATTTGCAAATAATGTTCCGAGTTTCTCAGCAACACTTCCGTCATCATTTAATTCGTCGATAATCATGAAGTGTGCTGGCAATACAACTAATTCCTCAGATAGTTCACGATAACGGGTGTAAAGCGATTCTCTTAAGTCAGCAACCCAATCTTCAGCTTTTCCAGCTAAATCTGGTCTCCCAATCGAGTCAATAAAAAGAATATCACCTGATAATAGGAATTTCTCATCAACAACAAACGATGTTGACCCAATTGTATGACCTGGTGAATATAGGGCATGAATATTAATCGTTGTATTTCCAATTTTCACATTGGTATCTTCCTCTAATTTTGCGTATTCGAATGTTACTTCCGTTGCATCTTTTGGTGGTAACCAGTACGTTCCTCCAGTTTGTTCTGCGATTCTACGTCCACCAGAAATATGATCTGCATGAAGATGTGTATCAAATACATGTGTAATCTTCGCGCCAATTTCAGAGGCAAAATCCGTATAAACTCCAGTCATACGAGTTGCATCAATAATCGCTGCCTCCCCATTGGAAACGACCATGTAAGATAAACAACCTTTTCCAACACGAACAAATTGATAAAGTTCGCCACCCATTCTTAAATCCCCAACTTTTACAGGCTCTAAATGCTCACTCCATGCTTTCATACCACCTTGTAAATAAGAGACTTCTAAACCTTGTTCCGCAAGCATTTCTGCAACCATAATGGAAGAACCTTCTTTAGCACAGACGACTAAGATGTCCTTATTGGTTGGAATTTTATCGAGAGTTCCTTCAATACCATCTAGTAAATCAAAATATGGGACATTTAAATAATCGAACTTTTCCCCTTCAATCTTCCAATCTGTAAAGTCCGTTTCATTTCGCACATCTAATATAAATAATTCTTCTTTATTGAAAACTTTCTTTGTTACATCTTTTGCTAACATTGCTTTTACAGTCACCTCACATACCGCCACTAGTATATTTTAATTAAAAAAAATATAGATTTCTATTTAGAACGTTAACGAAACATTTGCAACTTTGGCAAATTTAAAAATGTAATCGCACCACCCACATCGATACCATTAACAAATTGATCTTTTTCTAATCCCATAACATCCATTGTCTGTTGCTAAGACTCCCACTGACTGTAAATTACTTTATGCGACTTCACCCAACCAAGCATTCATTCCACTGATAAGGTTGGTGACATTATAGCCGTAATTATCAAGGAAATTAACTGCTGTTGCGCTTCTAGCACCTGACCGACATACGATAATATAGTCCTTTGTCTTATCTAATTCATGCATTCGAAATTCCAACAATCCCAAAGGTATATTTATTGATCCAAGTATTTTGCCTGCTGCGACTTCCGCTACTTCACGGACATCTATGATGATTACTTCATTCTCACTTTTTAATAATTCAAGGACTTCGTTTGCTGTCATTTCTTTCATAGTTGCTAACCTCCAATTTTATTATTTAATTCCAAGCACTCATGCCACCTTTTACATTGGCTATTTTTTTAAATCCTAATTTTTTTAACAGTTTTGTCGCTTTATTACTTCTCATCCCACTTTGGCAAATTACTACGATCTCTTTCTCCTTGGATAGTTGACTTACTTTGTTTGAAAGGTCTTGGAGTGGGATGTTTTTAAATTTTTTAATATGGTTGGATTTGTACTCTCCAGTTGTTCTCACATCAATAAATTGAACTTCTTTCTTTATGAGTTCCTGCTTTAACTCAACTGTTGTCATTTGTCTAACACCTTTTGTTGGCAATATCTTTTGTAATAGAAATAAGAATAGAAGTGCTGGGATAATGAAATTTAAGTATTCCATAGTTAAAATTCCTCCGCTTTATACCCAGTTAGGTATTTGAATGTTCAAAAATTTTTTTGTTATCTGCTTTTGACTAACATATTAACAGCTTCTTGTATTAGAGCTTCTGTATCTTCACCTTTATTGATCTGCTCTCGTACACATTGTTCTAGGTTTGCACTAACAACGACAGCTAAAGTTCGATCTAATGCATTACGCGCTGCTGATAGTTGTATAACTAGTTCTTTACAATCTTTTTGTTCTTCCATCATTCTTACTATTGCTCTAATTTGGCCTTCCACTCTTTTTAATCTATTTTTCATTTGAACATTATAATTCATGGCGGTACCCCTCCCGTACTAATGGATTGTAATAATGATATGTGTTCTTTCAGTCTGTTTTTATATAAAAATGTGACGTGTTGATATTTAATACAATATACCTATACAGGTATATTGTCAACCCTTTATAAACCAAAATAATATATGGTAAACAATAATAAAATACAGCATATAACAACCGTGATAAAAATGATAATCTTATATGAAGATTGAAAGGTTTGTGTATTTATATTTTTTCTATTTCTAAAATAAATAAATGTAGCAAATAAAATCGTTATAAGGCCTAGGATTAACGAAAAAAGACTAATAAACATGGCCAAAGTATTATCTAAGTAGTCAACAAGAGGAGTATTGAAATGTAAAGTAGTTGCTAAAAATCCGATCCCAATCATTGCAATAGCAGTCCTAATCCATGCAAGATATGTTCTTTCGTTTGCCAAATGTTGTTGAATGTATTTCGAATCTTCCGTTTCTTCTTTTTTATTCATTTATAGCACCTCCCATGTATTCAGAAAACCTCTTGTAAAGTAGAAACTTCAACAAGAGGTAAGTACCGGTTAAATACTTTTATTAATAGAAGCAATGAGGCGTTTTTCAATATCATTTGCGATTGCATTTAACTCTTCGTCATCTACTGACTGAATTAATGCTGTCGGTTTTGGCATACCAATTTTTGTTTTGCCCTCGTCGCTATAAACGACGATTTTACAAGGTAAGAAATAACCGACTAAAATATTCTTATCTAATACACGTTTAGCTTCATGTGGATTACATACTTCTAATACTGTAAAAGGTTGCGAAAATTCTAAGCCCGTTTGATTTAATTTTTGCTGTACATCAAATTCCCAAAGAACACCAAACTTATCTTTTTTTAAATTTGCTTCTAGTGTTTTAATTATTTCTTCAGTCGATTGATCTGTTTCCACAGTATAATGAAACATCATGATACCCCCCTAGTATTATGCGTCTTACTAAATTGGTTTTGCGATCATTCCATAAATAACTGGAGCGAGTTCTACAATTTCTACTTTAAAGTCATTTTTTTCTAAAATTTTTTTCATGGCATTTGAAGAAATTCTTTCATTTAACGGTGGTCCCATTTTAGAATCGACAGCTTCCCATTCGATAATTAGAAGTTGACCATCTGTTTTTAGTATTCGTTTCACTGCAGCTAATACTAGTTTGAGGTCTGAAACCTCATGGAGAACGAGAGAAATAAGTGCATGATTGACGGAGTGATCTTCAATTTTGATATCTTGCAAATCACTTGTAACATAAACGATTTCGTCAAGATTTGCTTTCTTAGCACGTTCCTCCAGTAAAGTTAACATTTGTGGCTCAATATCAACTGCATATACTTTTGTTTTTGTTTTTTCAGCTATCGGAATCGTAAAAAAACCATTTCCTGCGCCTAAATCGGCTACGATGTCCCCTTGTTTTATACCGAATCGTTCAATCGTTTTTTCAGGTGTGATCAGTTCATATCGTTTCGGATTAATAAGTTTATCAGCTTTCCTTGGATCAAAACGTACACCAGCCATATTTTTGCCCTCCTCATATACCTATATGGGTATAATACTTGATCATACAAAAGTTGTCAAACAGTTAATAATCCCTTTTTATAACGTTACTCTTTCTAATTCTCCTGATTCAACATGAAATATACAGCCAATGATGTCAACACCCTTGGTTGATAAAGTGAAACTTCCACATCGCCATAACTTGAGGAATTAACATAATCGCAACAATTAACCATGTCCGATCGTTTATACTTTGGTAGCATTCTAAATTATTTTTTAAAATACTCATGGGTTATCTCCTTTTGCTACTAATACTATGTAAAAAGGGTGCTCTTAACAGCACCCTTTACTATTAAGGTTTAACCAGATAAAATGAATTTACTTCTTAACGAACGGCACAACGATTTGGTCCTATTTCCATCTCTCTTTGTTTTTCTGCATCTGGTGTTATTTTACCCATATTTGTTTCGCGAATTTCTTGATATGCATTTGGTTGTGGTGGAAGATTTTCTGTAACCATTTTTCTAAATTCATCCTCTGCCTGAACATTTAAGCCATGATTTTTTTGATAAAGAGTACCAAGTGAATCTGAGATGCTTCCATCATCATTCATTTCGTTGATTCCCATATAATGAGCAGGTAATACAATTAAATGATCTGCTAACCCCTTATACCTTTTATAAAGGGTTTCTCGTAAATCTCCAACCCAGTCCTCTGCTTTACCAGCCAAATCTGGTCGACCAATGGAATCAATAAATAAAATATCCCCAGTTAAAAGGTACATATCATCAACAATCAATGAGGTACTTCCGATTGTATGACCTGGTGAATATACGGCTTTTATCATAGTATTACCAACTGTTATTTCATTTCCGTCTTCTAAAGGTGTGTAATTGAATTCGACTTCTTCTGCATCTTTAGGTGGTAAATGATACGTTGCTCCATATTTTTCGGATAATGTTCTTGCACCTGAAATATGGTCAGCGTGCAGATGGGTATCAATAACATGCTGTAACTTTAAGTTATGTTCATTCATGAATTGTTCAAAAGGCTCCACAATACGAACGGTATCAATAATTGCAGCTTCACCGTTTGACTCAATGATATAAGATAAACACCCTTTACCAATGCGAATGAATTGATAAATAGCACCACCTGTAATAATGCATGAAGTGAGCATTTAGAACCGATAAAAATATCTATTCTTCTTAAGCGTGCTGCAGCTGTTGCTCCTCCAGCGACTCCACCGACAATAACTATTTATTTACTCATCATATTAGCCTTCATTGGTCCCTTAATTACCACTTAAGGTATATACCCTATAATGTATATTACACTATGATTTCTTTATAGAATGTGACAAAAATCACACATTTTATTTACTCAACTTTCGCACCAATAAAAGTTCATTAAGCTCAACCAACAGTAGTTGCTGACGTCATTGAAATACTTTCATTGACACGAAAAATTTGCATAAAAAAACACCCATCCGTTTGGTATAGTTGATTTGTCGAGAATCAAACATTCCATACAGAAGAGGTGTCCTCTATATGATAGCGAATAATGACCAAACTAAGCAACTACCAAATGAATTAAAATCTACCTTTAAAGAACTAAAAGTGTTAAAACATCTTAGAAAAGCTGGAATTACCAAGTCTTTTGGCTTTACCTGTGCTTATTTATTTCAGCTCATTTTCTGTTTGATCTTTGAAAACAAAAACTGGTTTCGAACACTCGAAAGTAGGAAATCTACGGATATTCCAGCTAAAGACGCGGTCTATCGTTTCTTAAACCATTCCACTTATTCATGGAGAAGGTTTCTACTCTTATTAAGCACACACTCGATTGAAAAAGTAAGTAACCTTACGAATCATGAGCGTATCAAAGTGCTGATTGTTGACGATTCTTCTTATGATAAAAATCGAAGTAAATCAGTTGAACTTCTTGCGCGTTGTTTTGACCACGCTTCTCAAAAAATGCGCTTTTACAAAGGCTTTCGTATGCTTACATTGGGTTGGTCTGACGGTACAACGTTTATGCCTGTAGACTTTTCCTTATTGAGCTCTAAAAACAGTGTCATCAATGGAATATCAGATAAAATTGATAAACGCAGTTCTGGTTATAAGCGACGTGTCGAAGCATTACAATCTTCACCTGAACAAATTCCATCGATGGTTCAGCGTGCCATGAACTCGGGAATTGAAGCCTCTTATGTGCTGATGAATACTTGGTTTACACATCAGCCGCTTATTAAAGAGATCAAGGATCAAGGTCTTGATGTCATTGGCATGGTGAAAAACTTAAAGCAACGTTATCTTATCCAAGGAAAGAAGTTCGGTCTAAAAGAACTGTATCACTTAGCCACTCCTATCCAGGGTAAGAAGGGAATTCTTCGTTCGATTCATACCACACAAGCGAATGGGATTCCTGTCAAAATTGTCTTTGTCCGCAATCGTAATAAAAAGAGCAAATGGTTGGCAATTTTAAGTACAGATTGTTGTTTAAGTGAACAAGAAATCATTCGTATCTATGGAATTCGCTGGGACATTGAAGTCTTTTTTAAAACAACAAAGTCATTATTAAAGCTACAAAAGGAGTTTCAAGGTCGTTCTTATGACTCCTTGATTTGTCATACCACGATTGTGTTTACTAGATACATTGTACTCTCTTGGCAGAACCGTTGTAGCACAGACCAAAGAACATTAGGCGGTCTATTCTATGAATTATGTGATGAAATCAGTGATCTTGATTGGGCTGTTGCACTTGGGCAGCTAATCGAGCTTCTTCAAGATATTCTAAAAGAAAGTAACAAAAAGATTCAAAAATTAATTCAATGTCAACTACAACACTGGATTGCAGGCTTACCTAACTACATCAAGGTCTACCTGCCTATTTCAGTGTGCGAAAGTTGAGTTATTTATTAATGTCGACTAGAAAAAAAGTAGTGCACATCAATGTTATCGTGTGCACTACTAGATAAAATTCTTTTATTTGTTATTCATATATTAAAGCATCTTTTCTATATACCTTTCTGCCAAATCATTATTGATGACTTCTGAATTCAAGAATTCCAAACGGGCAAATCGTAATTCTTTATATAAACGTTCGAAAGGCAAATCCTTTGTATAACCTGCTCCCCCATGGAGTTGTAAAACATCATCTATTATTTTAAAAGCGACATCTGTCGCATACCTTTTTGCCATTTTAGCAAAATATGGGCCATTCTCATGATTATTCGTTACATGTTTCGCTGACTCTTTTACTAATAAGCTTCCTGCTTCTATTTCAGTAATAGATGTTGCTATCATCGTACGCACTGCAGGGAATCGTGTTAATGGTTGTCCCCTAGTTATTCTCATTTGGCCATAGTCGATTGCTTGATTTAATGCGAATTTAGCAATACCTAAACAACGACTAGCCAATAATACCTGAGATTCTGTTATCCAAGACTGAAGAAGACGATCACCCTCACCGACTTCGCCAATGATACGATCTTGCTCTAACATTAAATGATTAAATGTTATATCTGTTAGTGTTCTAACATCTTTCAGTTTGTTTTTTTCTTTTTTAGTAATATCTTCGTTATTGATAATAAATAAGGTTGGTTTTTTTTTCCATTCTTAATAACATGTACTAAAACGATACCAAAATAAGCTTGTTCTATGTTAGCTACATACTTTTTTTCCCCATTGAGCAACCAGCCATTATTCGATCGTGTAGCATGTGCTTCTAGTTGCTCGAGATCACTTCCTTCATGTTTTTCCCACATTGCAACATAACATCCTCGCCCTGATTCGATAGATGGTACAACATATTTGTCTATTTGTTCTTGTGTACAATGATCTAAAAAACTAGGAAGGTCACTGCCGAAGGCGCCGCAACCAGGGTCGAAAAGTCCGCGATGATGTTGAGAGGCTACAATATTTAAAAGGACCTGATCATAGATGGATAATTCTGATCCGCCCCATTCATTTTTCCCGTTTAAGAACCATAGACCCATCTCTTTTGTTTTTTTCTGTAATTGCATAACCACCTCTTCTGGCAGTTTCTCCAAGCTAGGCATGACCTTTTGTTCTTCAGGTATTACATATTTATGAAGAAAAGAAGCAATATTTTTTTGTAATAATTGTGAATCTTCTTCAACTAACATTTTTTTCATTTCTAGTCCCCCTCAAAATGTACATCTGGTCATTCCTTTTAAGAAAGAATCAGTGAATGGTCTTTTTTATAATCTTTAATAGCCTGTTTCGCAATAACCATTTGGTGGATTTCATCAGGTCCGTCATAAATTCTTGCTGCACGTGCTTCACGATACAATGCTTCTAGAGGTGTATCTTTGGTTAAACCGTACAAGCCAAGCACTTGAATCGCCCGATCTACAACGTGATTTACCATATGCGCTCCATATAATTTAATGAGCGACACTTCTTGTCTAGCTTCATCACCTTGATCCATTTTCCAAGCAGCTTGTAAAGTTAAAAGTCGAGCAGCTTGAATTTCTGTTACAGAATCAGCAATGAAATTTTGAATGGTTTGATCTTCACTCAATGATTTCCCGTTTTTCTCAGTCTTCGTAACATAATCAATTAATATCTCTAGACTGCGTTCGGCCACACCCAACCAGCGCATCGCATGAGTAATTCTACCAGGACCAAGACGTAATTGAGCTAATTTAAAGCCATCACCACGATTACCTAACATGTTTTCTTTTGGGATTCTACAATTTGTAAAAAGAACTTCACAGTGTCCACCAACCATATGTTCACCCATAACATCAACTTCCCTAACAATTTCACAACCAGGTGTATCAGCATCAACAAGGAATAAACTCATTCTTTTATGAGGGGGGGCTTCAGAATCTGTTACAACCATTACGATAGAAAATGCTGCACCCACAGCCCCTGTTGAAAACCATTTATATGCATTAATCACCCATTCTTCTCCATCTAAATGAGCTATCCCTCGAAGCATACGCGGGTCTGAACCTGAAACTTCTGGCTCCGTCATAGCAAAGTAAGATCGAATTTCTCCATTTACAAGTGGTTTAAAATATTTTACTTTCTGTTCTGGTGTCGCGGCATGCCATAATATTTCTGAATTCCCTGAGTCTGGTGCCATTGATCCAAAAATGTACGGTGCAATGGGGCTTCTACCAATGACTTCAGAAAGTAGACCCAAGGATACAAAACCCATACCAGTTCCACCTGCTTCTTTCGGAAGATGAGCTGCCCACATTCCTAAACTTTTTACTTTTTCTTGTAATGGTTTTAATAAGTCATCAGGTAATCCCCGGTGAGATATCATATACTTTTCATTTACATAAACATATTCATCCATAAACTCTGTTGCTTTTTTTAGTAAGTCTTTTTGCTCTTTCGATGGATTAAAATGATACAATTTGATTCACTCCCTCAAAATTAATGAATAACAACAAAGAAACAGCCTTCTTTTTTTCCATAAGTCCCCCTATCTTAATTTAACTAAAATTTTATAAAAATTCTGTGATTTTAATCATAATTCAATAAGTTGATACAATTGCATGTAGTTTCGCTCACGATTCGGAAAAAACAGTTGCTTTTAGAATATTTCATTTTTCATAGTAGAAAATAATGCTGTATAAGTTGAGAAAAAACAACAATTTTCAGGAGTTTTAGTATGGCGGAGCATATTGAAGTAATCATTCGGTCGATTATGGCATTTACCATTTTATTAATAGGTGCGCGTTTATTAGGTAAACAACTCATTTCACAGATGAATACAATGGATTTTATTGCAGCAATTTCGTTAGGTTCAATCACTGCGAATTTAGCTTTTAATACAACGATTGCCATTCATCATTTTCTGCTTGCCTTTTTCATATTTATTTTTGTTAGCCTCGTAACAGCTTTTATCTCTATGAAAAATAGAAAGGCGAGAAAGTTTTTTGCTGGGGATCCAACCATTCTCATACAGAACGGCAGAGTATTAGAGGCAAATATGCGAAAGATGCGTTATACATTTGATTATTTAAATCAACAGCTTCGAGAACGGGATGTTTTTAATATTGAAGAGGTATTGTTTGCAATTATTGAACCGAACGGGACGTTAACGGTGTTAAAAAAGCCACAATATCGTACGGTTACAAAACAGGACTTAAACTTACCTGCACCTCCTGAAACGAAATTACCAATTGAATTAATTATGGATGGAGAGATTTTGGAAAAGAATTTACAAGAAAACGATCTTAGTCATTGTTGGTTAGCGAGCGAGGTAAAGAAGCGGAATTATTCCCTTAATGATGTGGCTTATGCGGTGCTCTCACCAAATGGAAATGTCTACATTGATACATATCGGGATCACATAGTATCTCCTATTGATAAAGAATAAAGTGAAACTACCATAAGTGGGGGTTTCCTCTTTCCGACTGATGGTTAGTTGAGGCCCACACGATGTGGATCACACAGACGTTGCCACAGGACGTGGCGCATTTAATCTGTGTTCATTTAGTTGTTACTAGCAGTTTATCCCCCACTAATCCTTCTGGGATCCTCGAAGTCTTGAAGTGGGGGTATTACTGCCAGTTTCTCTGGGCTAAATGAAAACATAAAAAAGACACTGCGCACTGATGTACATTGTCTTTTCTTGTGTAAGTTTAAATCATTCTAAATTAGGTTTAATCATTCTAGAGTTTTACGTAATTAAAAATAAATGACATGAGGATATGTTCTTACTTTCACATCAACATCAAACCGACTTTTTCCGATCGTCATTCTTCCACTGTCCATCTGCGTCAAACTAGCCATATGAACAAAACTTGGCACATGTTCATCTTGATAAAAAGCAACATTTTCTTTAATTAATTGGATGCGGTCCCAATCTGTAAGTTCGACCATTTCTTTTGTTTCGTCTTGCTTTATGTAATCTGTTGCTCTCTGAACTAAAGGTGTTTGTGTAGGTTTTTTCAATTTTTGATAAGGATTAGAAAAGATTGTCGTTTCAAAGATCCGAGCTAGTCTAAATTTATCTAAAATACGATAAACCGCTTGTTCCGCACCGTTACCGAAGTTTCCGGGAGTAATACAAAGATCAGCCTTCAAGTCTTCAATTTGTTTAACCCCTGCTAATAATGTATACATGTCAGAACAAATGACAAATAATATTGTTTTCTTTTCACCATTGATGTCAATTTCGACTTTGTTTAAATAGTCGTAGTCCCCTACATTAATAGCAGGAAATTTCTCGTCATATTGTTTGCGCTCAAATGATTGTGGAGTTATTTTAGCTTGGGGTGTATGTACTTTTCCTTTTTTTGTGAAAATCGTTAAGGTGTTGTAGTTTTTTCCTGCTTCTGCTTCAGGTAAATCTACAGGAATGATATTAAGCGTAGTGATTATATTTATTTTTCGTTCTTTACTTACTTCTTTTAATTTTGAGAAAGCGATTTCAGAAAACTCCACTGTATTTCCTACATATTCAGGTAATACCGCAATTCCACCTACTGGAACGTCCTGCAATTGTTGCAGACAGTCTTCTAAAATGGTTGTTTCTTTACTAAGTGCATAACTTAAGACATACCAAGGATGGCTTGAATTCATTTATTCTCCCCCTAAAACTTTAAATACTATTTGTTTTAATATTCTAACACTTATTTCCTTGGCTGGATAGTTCACATAGTAAGAGTTTTCCATGTAAAAGTGTTATTGGCAGTAAAAAAGAAGAACAACACGGCGTTAACAGGTGATTAAATTCTGATCTGTTGATTATATCTTTCTAAACACTCTTTACAAATACACGCTTTGTTACGTTTTTCATCAGATATTAATTTGAAAATTTCATCAGGGAAAGACTCCATACTACACCAGCATGATGGTTGATTTTGTTCATTTCCACAACGATTATCTTTATTACAAATAGGACATTTCTTAGCATCAATTGTCATCCTTCATTCTCTCCTTTCATATTTCAATTTTTTACTACCAATATTTAATTACCTGAAATGGACACGAAACACTCCTTATCGATAATCAAATCAACCAATATAGCACATATTATAAGAAGAACAACGGAAAGGGGGGAATACAATGAAGAAACAAGGAAAACAATTACGAAAAGATAAACGACAAGAACCGCTACAAAACATCGGCGACACTTCAAATAAAGCAAACAAACAGCCTGTCCCCCAACCTAAAGATTATGAAGACATTGAATATTAAGAAATACAATTAACATTCTAAGGAGACGATGATTAATGGGACGAGCTAGAAAACAAAAAGCACGTGACAAAAATAAAGCGGGCTTACCACAAACACCTAAAAAAGACATTAAAACAGATGATCAAGATTTAGAGCTTGCAAAAGAACTCGATGATCGTTATGAATTAAAAGCAAGGCCAGGCTATTCTCCAACTGAAGTTGAACGTAAATAAAAGGCATTAAAGTATAGGTATTATAAGCTATACAAACAGTGGAAAATAGTTTCCACTGTTTGTATAAAAACTAGTAATTAATATTGCAATTTTAGTAACCACTTAGCTGCTTTACCTCGTTTTGATAACGCTCACAAAATAGATTATTTCACCTGATAATACCATTGTCCTTCCCGAAGTTCTTTCGTACATTCCTTTTGATGGTATAAGTACTCCAAATGAGCAACCGTCTCTCCTAGCGCAAAACGGACATCATGAATGGTAAATTCTTTTTGAAATAGTTTTTTACAAGCTTCGATTACATTAATTCCTTGACCAATAATATCATATGTCTCTTCTATACGTTCTTTATGATGATGAATGATTTCATCAATCCGTTGATTGGCATTATAAAATGGTTTTCCGTGAGATGGTATTACAAAGTTTGCTTCTAATTCCCTTGTTTTCTCTAATGATTGTAAATAAGTAGCTAACGGGTTTTGTAAACTGTAAACATGGTACGAAATATTCGGTGTAATTTTCGGAAGGATATGGTCTGTAGAAAATAAGATACTTTTCTCTCTATTAAAAAAACAGACTAAGCCTCCTGAATGACCTGGTGTAAAGATGACTTCATATTCGTATTTGCCAATGTTTACTTTCATTCCTTCATCAAAATGATGGTTAATTGTAGGGTGTGGGGTTACTTTCCCTATAAATCCTCTAGTATCTTCTGAAAGTTTATTGATCATCTCAGCTGGTAAGCCACATTGGTAATAGAAAGACTGGTACGCGCGTGTTGTATCGGGTTCCCAAGCTATTTTTGCCACTTTGGCATCTTCTCGTGACATCCATACTTTGGCTTCAGTATATTCTTGAAGTTGTCCTGCATATCCGTAATGATCGGGATGATAATGGGTTAGAAAAAGGTTGGAAACTTTTTTCCCTCGAAGTGTATTTAACCACATTTCCTTTGAAGTACTATTATTTAAGCCTGTATCGATAACTGTAACGGTCCCATCCTCACTCTCAGCTACAAAACAATTAACATGGTTCAATCTAAAAGGTAAATCGATCGTTACCATCTTGACCCCTAACTCATTTAAATTCATTTTATTAATACCTCCATCTCTACTGGTTACAGATCCCTTAATTTTTTTCGGAATTTACTTTCATCTTCATGAGATTATAGTGAACCTAACCTTAAATTTACTTTTTGAATTTTCATTCTATTTATTGATTATACACTTTACCGATCGTGTAATCACTCATTTTGCTTTGATTCGGTCTTGTAGATCAATATCGGGTAAGTTTTCTTGAAAATAAAGGACGTGATGTTCTTCAAAATAGTATAGGAATACATCTCTGTAGATGTATTTGTCTGGAAAATGAAATACTCTCCCTGTCAATAGGGAGAGTTACATGAAACTTGAACTTTAACCTCATTAGGAATATCACCTTGTTGTAGTTGTTGATCTAAATGATTTAAGAACTGTTCAATGTTGAAGATCGATACTCCTGACTCATTTCCCAAAAAAATTTGATATCTGCCTATTACGCCCATTGACTTTTACAGTGAGATTAGATTTCTCACCTAGTGTACGAGCCTGCCCTTCAATAGATCTAAAAGGATTTCCGCTTTCTTTTTTGGGCTGTTTTTCCTCGACGGGTTTACGTTCGTCTTCAAATATTAATCGCTCTTTATTCCTTTCTCGTTTGAATAACTTTTTACCTAATAAACTAATTGGTGCTCGAATGATCGTCCTAGTTAACCCTGGAAAGCAGCAATAATTTCCCTAACTGCCTTTAAAAAAAATAAAAATAAGTAATCTTTATACTTTGAATGAATGATGGCATACCGTATAGAAAAGTTAACATATTGCTATCAGATATATAGCGAAATGATATCAGTTGATAAACCTTATAAGATCAACCATCTTTTCCATTTGTTTCTTACTAGTTTAATGAAATCATTTTATAAATTAATAAGGTATTTTGAGAGAAAGTGTATACAAAATTTTACTTTGGTCTTCTTCGGACAGCGAATGTAGATTTTCGATTGTTGGTTTAAATTGTTCGAAATACGAATTCAGTTGTTCCGGGAGACCTTCTTTCATAAATTCATCATATTGCTTACAGGCAATTTGGAGTGCCTTTTTTGCCTCATGTGAATATTTTTTTCCTGCTATTTGCAATACAGACGTTTTTTCAAATAATATACCTAGACCGATGGAACGAAGTGTATAACGATTTACTGAATGATTACAAATTTTATAGGCTTGATCATACTTTTCAATTGCTGCTTTCAAACGATTTGTTTTTCCTAAATAATACGCATGTTTCCATAGGATAATTTCATAAGGATGTTCTTTCACATCTATACTAAACAATGTTTGTTCAATTTTACTTTTTACCCATTGTTCGTACATTCGTTCTGCTAAATCGAATTCGTTACATTCATACGCGCTGACCAAAGCTCTTGAATAATGCATCGCTCCAAAGATTTGGTCTATATACCTTGCTTCGTGAATTTTTTTCATAAGTGTCTGTAGATCATTTGTTGATTTATAGGTAGTTTGAAATGCCTTCCCTAACCATTTAAGTGCTTCAATCGGTTCTTTTGCTTCACACTCAATTTGACAACGATATTGATATTGCCGGTTTAAATCGCTTTGAGTTGAAAACTCTTCAATTGCATCATCTGAATCTTTTCGTGCAAGTACTATTTGCTCTCGATCTTCGCGAATTAAAAAGCTTCTCGCTTGTAGACGGGTCCCTAGAACTTTTCCTTTTAAATTTGACTTCATATCTTCAGAAAAAAGGGATAAATCTTCTAATAAACTGATGGACAGTAACTCAAAAGATGTATCAATAAATTTTTGAACTTTATTCATTCCATCAATGGTTCCTTGAAAATCGTAGGTGTTCATACGATGAACCCCTTCCAATATCATATAACCAATTACATCGTCTATAGTTTCCCATCTACCAGCAAGTTGGTCTAATAACGAACGGCTAATTTCGATTTGCTCAGATCCAAGAATGACATTTCCTCGATGGTTCGCAATCTTTAATAAGTTAATATAAACTTTAAAGAAAAACCGTTTCTCTTTTACCCCAGCTTTAGCAAGAGCTGGAGCTACTTCATGTTTAATTAATTCTAGCATTCTTGTAGCTTTATCAAAATTACGATCGATCGAAATGAGCGTTTCAACATGATTTTCTACGATCGAAAGCTGTGTAGCTTGTGCAAATTCTGGTATCTGGGTTAATTTCGTTGCAATTAACTGAAGATAATAGCTGTAATCCAAATCTTCTTCAATTGTAGTTGCTATCTCAGTACTTACATAAGAAGGCTTTACTGATGTTGCAGTTTTCGCATCCAACCATTCAAATAATGCCTCACCGATAGTTCCTGCCATTAACGAACGTCGGATCGCCGCTTCTGTTGCATGTTCAAATACTGAAAATACGAAAGCAGGCTTATAGAGGTTTCGGAGTAATTCTCTTGTTACATCAGTGAATTTTCTGCCGTCCTGAACAAACCACGAATGACATACAACATCTGCGAGCATTAAACGTGGGTTCGATTTTGCTGAATCTAATTGAAATGACCAGTTCCAGTTACTGCCGTTCATAAGATTTCTTCTCGCCATACTCAAAGCAATTTTTTCTGCTAGGCGCTCTTTATATTCATAGTCTTTAATTAATATCGTTTCTTGTCTATCTTGCATTCCATCTACTTTTACTCGGTTAGCTGCAAGAATGGATAGTTTAATCTCTTCGTGTTCAGCTGCTAGAGTTTGTAGTAATTGAATGATCCCTTCAGCCAGAATATTTAAGTAGGTCATATCACTGTTAACAATATCAATTCTTTCTTCATTTTCAAAAATGATAAGTCGAGCGTCCTCGTCAATACACTTTTGTAAAAGTTCAACTGCCATCTCGCCATATTTGTTTCCATGTAATTCCGTACCATGTATGTATCTTTCTTTTATATTGTATTTCTCTCTTGTTTGCGTAACTAATGCAGAAGCCCATTGATCATTGTTCTTTTTTACTGGAACGAGCATTCCACCTACAATGGAAGGGGCACCAGTTTTCTTTTGTTCATCAATAAAATTTCCGCTTTCATCTAACCATAATTCAAAATTTGCAACAGACATGAAAAGTTCCCCCAAGGTTTGTATATTTGCTAGGTCTATTATATCACTTCAAAAATTAGGATGATGCTTTTTTAAAAGAATATGCTTCTATTCGTTTTAGAAATTAGTTATCTATCTATGATAAACTAGTAAAAAGAAATTGTTTTGTAGATATATTCTCTACTGGTATCAGTTCTGGATAGATAATGTGACAAAGAATATAAGACCAGAAATATTATTCGATTTATATTGAATAATATTTCTGGTCTTTATGGGAAGCATTCAATTAGTTTTGTATTGCTCCAGCTACATCATAGTGACAAATATCGATTTCTGTATCATCTCCTAAGACTAGTTTCGCAAGTTCAGCTCCTAGATAAGGTCCTGCAGTTAATCCCGATGCCCCTAACCCATTAGCAATAAATACCCCTTCAACATTAGGTAATGCCCCGATGACAGGAAGAAATCCTGGGGTGAATGGTCGGAACCCGACTCTCGTTTCAACGAAAGTACTATTCGCCAAACCTGGCGCTACTCCAAGTGCTTTATCGAAAATTTTATGAATTCCACCAGGTGTAACTCGAGTATCAAAGCCCATTTCATCTTCATGGGTAGCCCCCACAATAACTCTCCCGTGATCAAATGCAAGCAAGTACTGATTGTTTGGTGGCATCACGACGGGCCACGCACTCGTTTGGGTATTTGGTAATTCTAAATGGACGATTTGTGCTTTTTGTGGTGTAACTAAGAAGTTGATATCAAGTGGATGAAGTAAATCCTTTGCCCAAGCTCCTGCTGTAACGATCACTTGGTCAGCTTTAAGCTTTTCGTTATCGATAGTAATTCCGATTACGCGATGATTAACGAAATCTAATGATGCATTACCTATGATTACATTTGCACCTTTCTTTTTCGCTGCATTAACTAATGCATCACGTAGTGCTCTTCCATTTACGCGTGCACCTCCGCTAATATGAACGGCACTATATTCTTCAGAAAGTGGTGGAAATAATAATTTTGTTTCAGCTGGAGATAAGCGTTTAATTTCACCGATTTCTGGTGCACCCTCTTTTCGTTGGTGTGCACGTTCCATCATTTGTTCAAGTTTTTGATCATCCGTATGTAAACTGATTGCGCCAACTCTTGTGTAGCCAGTGTTCTTTTCGTCAATCAATTCTAACTCTCGAATTAGAGTTGGATAATATTTCGCTCCTCCTTTGACAAGTTGGTACCAAGCTTTATTTCTCCGTTGCGTTAGCCATGGACAAACGATCCCAGCCGCTGCATCAGTCGCCTGTCCAATGTCTTGACGGTCTACTAATATAACGTTTACACCTGTTTTAGCAAGGTGATAAGCTGTTGATGCCCCGAGAATTCCTGCTCCGATTACAATATATGTATTCATTAAAACACCTTTTCTGTTTCGTAATATGTTCTTTAAAACATTTTACAAAACAATTTAAAATCGAACAAATGATTTTAAAGTAATACGGTGTGAGACAGACACTTTAAACCTTCAATTTTTTATATTACTGTTTCTATTTAAATTAAAGTAAAAAGTTGATGTAAAAAGGTTATAAAGTGAACTTCCATCAGTGGGAGTTTTCCTTTTCCCCACTGATGGTTAATTGAGACCCACACGATGTGGCTCACAAAGAGGTTACTAAAGGACATGGCGCATATAGCCTGTGTTCATTTAGTTGTTGCGGGATAAATTTTCAAACTATATTAGAGTTATTCTGGGAGACGATTTTTAAATGCTTCTTTTGTGACTAAGTAACCATCATCTCCTGATGATTCAATTTTCGGTTGTTTCTGTTCACTATTTTTAGGGAACTCACCTGGGTGACTCTTTTTCTTGTGATTCAAGCTTTTACCACGTGCCATCTCATATCCCTCCTTCGATGTTGTACACATTCAGTTTTTTCAAAAAATGGTGTACTTATGTATGGAGACTATATTAAAGTTTAGATGAAAAGGGTTGGAAGAAAACACTAGAAAGGTGATATATAGGTATGGCTTATACTACATATCACCTTCATTAATTATTGTTGTTGATTTTGTTGTTGTTGTAATTGTTGAAGTTGCTGTGAAGCTTGTTGAAGTTCTTGTTGCACTTGTTGGAATTGTTGCTGTTGAGCAGGTTGAGAACTATTTTGCGCTTGCTGTAGCTGTTGTTGTGCTTGTTGCAATTGCTGTTGAGCTTGTTGAAGATCTTGAGGACTTGCTTGTTGTGTAGCTTGCTGAACGGCTTGCTGTGCTTGTTGGATAGCTTGTTGTGCCTGCTGTGCTGCTTGTTGTGTTTGTTGGTTTTGTTGCACCGTAAAATCCCCCTATATGAGTAAGTGATTTTTGTTACTCGTTTATAATTCCTAAATTCAAATTTAATATACTGATTATAAAAATTCCTCTTTTCGAAAAATGGAATAAAAAGGGGATACAACAATTCAATAAAAATTGTTGTATCCCCTTATATCTGTCATTTTACAATCATTACTGGACTTTTTACACGTTTTGCAACTTTATGACTAACACTTCCAAGGACCATGCTTTGTAGTCGGTTTAATCCTCTACTTCCTAATAGCACACAATCAAAGTCATGTTCATTTGCATAGTTAACAACTGTTGGTCCAGGTTCACCATGAAGCGTTTTAATTTCATATTGGACTTTAGCTAATTCCAACTGTTCGACGATACCTTTAAGTCTTTCTTTTCTTTTATTCGCGATCTCAAATGAACCTCTATTATGAAGGACATCCGCTTTCGATGTTGCCCCATCTACCACATAGACAGTTTCAATAACAGCTTCCTCGTTTCCCTGAACAAGTGCAATTGCTTTTTCAGCTGCTCTCAAAGAGTGTTCTGAGCCATCTGCTGCTACAAGAATTCGTTGAAACATTTCATCACTACTCCCAAAAAAACCAATTTTTATCTTTATATAAATAATAATATAACGAAAAGCTTTATCAAACAAGATATGCTTTTTGCTATCGATTTAAATATAGAAGCTTGAGATAATAATAAATTTTATCCTTAACTGAAAACGGAAAAGGAGGGCACTCGTTCGTCATCTGACCAAGCCATTGCCAATTAAGGAGAAAATTTTAGTTTCATTAGTCCTCTCCTCCAATTTCAATTCATATGTTAAATCGATAAATGATGAGACAGCTGATACATTGTCTCGTCAATCGTATGTTTTCTTTTTAATACTTCACTTATTGAATAATAAACCAATTGATTACTCTCTATTCCAACTGAAAGCCCTTTCTTGCCACTTAATAATAACTCTACTGCAAATGCGCCAAGTCTGCTTGCTAGTACTCGATCAAAAGCTGAAGGTTGCCCACCACGTTGAAGGTGTCCGAGCACTGTAACTCTTGGTTCAAGACTTGTCTTACTCTTTATTTCTTCCCCAATTTTAATCGCACTGCCAACTCCTTCTGCTACTACTATGATACTATGTTTCTTTTCTCGCCTCGTTCCGCGCTCTAACCGTTCGATTACTTCTTCAATTTTATAAGGCACTTCAGGTATCAATATCGTTTCTGCACCAGCAGCTAAACTACTCCAAAGAGCTAAATCACCAGCATGTCTACCCATCACTTCTATTAAAAATGTGCGTTCGTGTGATGTTGCAGTATCTCTTATTTTATCTATGGCTTGAATAATGGTGTTAAGTGCTGTATCAAACCCAATAGTAAAATCGGTACCTGGAATGTCATTATCAATCGTTCCCGGTACACCTATTGTTGCTATTCCGTGTTCAACTAATTTATCTGCTCCACGGTATGAACCATCTCCACCAATTACGACCAAACCATCAATGTCCCGGTCTTGAAGTTGCTTTACAGCTTTTAGTTGTCCCTCAGTTGTTTTAAATTCTTCACTTCTTGCAGAATGTAATATCGTTCCACCACGATGAATAATATCCCCAACTGATCCTAAATGAAATGGTTTCAAATCACCTTCTATTAAACCTGTATATCCTCGATAAACGCCAAATACCTCTATGTCGTGATATAGTGCTTTCCGTACTACGGCTCGTACTGCGGCATTCATGCCTGGTGAGTCACCACCACTCGTTAAAACGGCTATTTTCTTCATAACATTAACTCCTTCCATTATGGATAAAGGATTATGTATATTTTTAATTAAATTATAGTAAAACGCTAGTTCTATTTTCAGTGGTTTTTTTTACCACGATACAAAAAGTAGTATTTTCTCTTTAGAGAATAAAAATGCATTACTCGTCATCGTCATAAAAAGGGTATTTTAAAACAAATATCGAAGATGAGATAATGGTTTTAACGTGTTGTTTTTATCACTTTTATAAAATAAAAGTGTAATTTATAAATTTCATAAGCCAAACTCTTTAACATTCAAAATTCAAATGTAAAATTAAACTAGTTTCATGTGCAGATTCCTTGTAGGAAGGGAATCGAAAAGGCTGACCAATTGATGATCAGCCTTTTTATCTTTCATCAATACTTTTGTCAGGTACATAATTCTTACTCAACAGCTTTCCCCTGTTTTTCCAAGATACGAAGTCTCGCCCGTTCTTTAATTACTGTTATTTCTGTAATACACCTTTTAATTTCTTCTTCTGTTGCATTCTTTACCATACGTTCGGTCAATTCCTCTACTTTCCTCAGTTCTTCCGAATTTAAATAATCTTCATTATTCATCATATCTACCTTTCTATATTTTAATTCTTTCAAAAAATAATACTCATTTTCACTTTAGAACAATGATCTCTCGACTCCTTATCCTTAAGATTAACGTGAAGATAAATTTTGTCTTTTAGTTAGGGATATTTGGTTGGGTTATCAATTGAGGGTTATGAGGTATGTATAATTGTACTATAACACAAAATTGTCACAAATTAAATTGATTATCATTTATTTATAATTATACACTAGTGTTGCATAAAACTGCATTCTATAAGTTAGAATATTCTGTATTTTGTACTTCGTGGCAAATGAGCTAAAAAGACAACACCAAGCGAAAGGTGGTACTGTCCATTTGGTAAAATTATACATTTAGTTCTTAAGTGACGGTCAGCTAGTAAAGTTCTTACGGAATCCCTTTGGGACTAATATAACTGAACCATACATGGACTGGCCGCCATAAAGTTCTCTTCAACCATCGAGTGATCTGTAAAAGTGTTTGCTTACTTTTGATTTCTAGTTGGATAAGTACACTAAGGCAGTACGTAATCAGTCCTAAAAACAGTTGATTGTGAACTGCTTCTTCACTATAACCAAAAAAAGTTTTAATTTTTACGTGCTGTTTTAACCATTTGAAAAAGAGCTCAATTGCCCACCTTGAACGGTATAGATCTCCAATTTCTTCAGCTGTTAAATCGAAGCGATTGGTAATCAAGCGTAGTAATTGTCCTTTTGAATCAACGGTTTCAATAATACGAAACACATTTTCACATCGCTTTTGTGTTGTGCCGATATAGGCCATTTTGTCTGATGTTACTGGGCTACCTTCTGGAATGTTAAACGTTTCAATCTCTCGAATAACTGCGTTTTTCTTTAGTCTGGATAGGAAAAAGATACCATCATCTGTATAACGATCAAATCGTTCATAATCAACATACCCGCGGTCAAACACGTACATGGCGTCTTTATCATCAACGAGTATTTCAAGTTGGTTTCGGTCGTGTTCCGAAGCATCTGTGATAATGGCTTTTTCTGGGTATGCCAATTCCTGATCCACGTAAACTAACCTAAGGTGAAGTTTTACGCCAGCTTTAGTCTTTCGAAATTTGGCCCACTGACAACGAGTAAGATTGAGTGGCATCGTACTAGAGTCAATGATTTTAATCGGTCGGATGGCTTTTCGTTTTTCTGTCTTGAGGTGAATCAGACGTACAAGTTCAAGAAAGATAGTTGATAAAAACTCAGGGTCTATCGCTCTATTCTTACGAGAAAGCTGAGAGACACTGATTGATTTAAATCCAAGTTCTTTCTGTAACTTCTCATCAGCCAGTGCTGTATTAAGATCATGGAGACTTTCCATTTGATTTAAGTGAGCATAAAGAAAAAGCTTAGTAAAAGAGAGTGTTTTTAGCTTCTTTGTGTACTTATCAAGTTGATACTTTTCAACTTGTTCATCAAAAAGTTTTATATTTATGGGCGCAACCCATTTACCAAATGAAGATAATCGTGTATTCTTGTCCATAGCTGATATCCTTTACTTTTGGATTTGGACAGGAACCACCTGTACTTCCATTGTAAAGGATTTTTTTGTATCCAAATCAATCAATAATTGAAGATTTATAGTATTTTAAATATTTCGTTTCTTTTAATGCAACACTAGTGATAATTATATATATTTGAAAAGCCTGTATCGAGTATCCACAGGCTTTTTCAATTTTTATCTCGTAATCATTCTTAAATGGTAGATAGTTCCGAAATGTAAACGTTTTCAATTTTATTATTTAACAATCATTACTGGACACCTTACTCGTTTTGCCACTTTGTGACTTACACTTCCTAATACCATACTTTGAAGAGCATTCAGTCCTCTACTTCCTATGACAAGACAATCAAAATTTTTACCATTCGCATACTCAACGACAGTTGGACCTGGCTCACCTCGGACAATATTTACTTGGTATTTAATTCCTTCAGTTGTGAAAATATTTAAAATTTCTTTTAATTTTTCTCTCCGTGTTTTCTCAATTTGATTTGAGTCCAAATTACGAAGTACATCTGCTTTAGATGTTGACCCGTTAATGACATAGATGACTTCAACAAAACCATTGGCTTTGTTCTTGATTAAATGAACAGCTTTTTCGGCAGCGCGTATGGAATGTTTAGAACCATCAGCAGCTAAAAGTATTTGTTGAAACATCTCATCCCTACTTTCTCACTTTATTTATATTATAGATAGTTTATTGACAGAATGTTCTAATAATATTTTATCATACATTTATTATCCTTTTCAAAATGTTCGTTTTGTTTTATTAAAAAATTTTTAATTCACGAAACTATCATTACAGTCAAATGAATTCTAAGTAAACCTAATTATTTTCCTTCACCCTTTTTTCTCATTATTTTACAATCCTTTTCTTATATTTTCTTCTTTTTAACAAATACTACTTTGTAAAGGAGTGATGTTAATTGTTTGAATCAATCTATACTATGGATGAATTTCCCCTTGTACAACACATCGGTTATGCAACCGAAGAAAGAAGTTATGATTTTACACTTGTTTTTTCAGGTAACTTTTTTGGTAAAACTTTAGTTAGTTGTCTTCAAAGTGGAAATTCCACATTATTGGACTACGAAGATGTCGGTGATCTATCTGTTATAAAACAAGCATTTAAAATCATCGAAGATGCCCCAGCTCAAGATATTTCCACGCTTTTACTTACTAAAATCCCGATTTCAGCAAATTACGAACAGTATTAAAGTTGATTATTTAATTACGAAGCCTTTGTTCTTTTACTATTTATATTAATCATAGCTTATTGAATATAAAACAAACGAATTAAAAAGCAAAAAAACCTACTTGAATGATAAAAAGTAGGTTCTTTTACTTTTAGTTTTATTTAAAATCATAAGGAAAAGCATATCTTCTCCACGTTAAATTAATATTAAATAACTTGAGGGTTATGGTGAAAAGACATCACTTCTCCTCTTAGTATTAGCCCCGCCTTCGCATAATACTATGGTAGCCACAGTTGCTACCCTACCTAAATTCATTATAATTGGAAGCGCTTACATTGTCAATTGTTTTTTAGTTTCTTTTCCTAAAGAACACTTTTTAGTTATATAGTACGCTGTTCATTTTTTTGAAAGCTCTTGAATCTTAGAAATAGGTTTTCTATAGGTCCGACGAATCATCATAATCGTATCGAAAACCATCATTTTGTGTTGTTTTTCCGCCAGATCGTTCTGTTCGATTTGCTTTATTTTGAACCTCGTTATTTTCTTCGTTCCTTCCAGTGTTTTGGTCTTTTTTAGATGAACTCATTTTTGTCCTCCTAACAGATTTTTATCTTACCATCTCTAAACTATGATTTGTAAACTGACGAAGATATATTCCTTTACAAGGTACATTTAACGTAACCAGAATTAATCTATCATAAAAGTTGATTTTTTAAGCGACTTTAATAAGTTATACGGTCTTTGCTATTGTGTAAGAAGAAGAAGCACCTATACGTTTTTTTGTATAAGTGCTTCTTCTAATATATTGAGTAAGTGACGTTGAACATTTTATGATTCGTGTTCGATTTACGCTACTTTCTTCTCTTCATCATCAATTTTAAAGTTCGCTTCTTGTCGGTTTAACTTTACTTTATAACCAAACAATCCAAGAATAACGATGGTTCCAGTTGCTCCTAAGATATAAGAAGTGGTCATGGGTAGACCAAACCCGATCGGTGCATTAAAAATGAAAGTGAGAGCAACCATTGTCATGAATGTCGCAGGGATTGTTGCGACCCAATGTACCTTGTGTTGAATAGCTAGATACATTGCTCCAACGAATAAGGCAATCGCACTAATGGCGGCATTTGTCACCCCAAAGTATCTCCAGAGTAATGTGAAATCCATGTTAGTCAAAACAAACGAAATTACAAATAACGGTAAAGCAATCCATAAACGACTTAATAACTTTAGTTGCGGAAGATTAATGTATTCAGCGATAATCATTCGAGCTGAACGGAACGCTGTATCACCTGATGTAATTGGCAATACGATTACACCTAATACCGCTAAAGTCCCACCAATGGCCCCTAATAATGTAAAGGCTACTTCACTAACAACAAGTCCAGCTCCACCAGTGGCAATGAGTTCATTTAAATCGGTACCATAGAAAAGGCTCATAGCAGCTGCGGCCCAAATCATGGCAATAATACCTTCAACAATCATCATTCCATAAAAAACTTTACGGCCATTTCTTTCATTCTGTAATGTTCTCGAAATAATTGGTGACTGTGTCGCGTGGAAACCAGAAATTGCACCACATGCAATTGTAATCATTAATAATGGAAAAATAGCTACTCCTGCCGGGTGCATGTTTTGTAGTGTTAATTCAGGAATTGGTGCTCCTGTTATAACAAGCATTCCACCTACCCCAATTGCACTAATGACTAAAAGAGCTCCTAAGATTGGATAAATTCGTCCAATAATTTTATCTACAGGTAATAAAGTTGCAATAATATAATAAACAAAAATGGCTCCTGTAATAATACCTAACGCAATAACACCATCCATTAAGCTAAATAAAAGTCCAGCTGGTGCAGTCACGAAAACGGTACCAACTAAAAGTAATAAAAGTACTGCGACTGCATTAACTATGTGCTTCATACTATTTCCTAGAAATTTTCCTGCTAATTGAGGCAAGTGCGCCCCTTTATTCCGAATAGAAATCATTCCTGTTAAATAATCATGAACAGCCCCAGCAAAAATACTACCAACGACGATCCAGATAAAGGCGACTGGACCATAGAGCGCACCCATAATTGGACCGAAAATAGGCCCAACTCCCGCAATGTTTAATAGCTGGATCAACGAGTTGCGATTCGTTCCCATTGGAATGTAGTCAACTCCGTCTCTCATACTATAAGCAGGTGTTTGTCTCGCTTCTTTCACACCGAATATTTTTTCAATCAACTTTCCGTACGTAAAATAACCAATAATTAAAAGTGCGATAGCAAATAAAAATGTGAACAACTGTGAACACCTCTTTCTTTGAATGCGTTTTCATTATGCTATTATTCTAGCATCGCCATCCGAAATTGTGACAAATATATGACTAACATGTCGAAAGAGAGTGTTGAAATGTATATTTCCACGTTTATAACGTTAGTAATTATAGTTCTAATTGTTCCCTTAAAGATTTTACATAATTTCTACTAACAGGGATTTCACCTTTCTTTCCTTCTACTTTTAATTGATAAGCTCCATTAAACCAGGGAATCAGTTCTTCTATCTTATTAAGGTTTACTAAATAACTCTTATGTGTTCTGAAAAATGGGTACCCTTTAAGCTTTTCCTCTAATTCTTTAATGGGCGCCTTTAAGTTATAATTTCGATCTTTTGTACAAATGATCGTTTCTCTTTCTTCTCGATATAAATAAACGATTTCAGATGGAGGTAAATAAACTATACGACCTTCGTCCTCAACCGCAAGTTTTGATACTTGATTTGGCTTTTCGCTAATTTTACTCTTAAAACGTTCCTTTACCCTTTTCATCGTTTCATGTAATTGTTCTTCGTCAAAAGGTTTTAATAAGTAGTCCAATGCCTCTACCCGAAACGCTTTTGCTGCGTAATTTGGATATGCTGTAGCAAAAATAATAAGCGGTACCTTCTTCATATTTTGAATTGTACGTGCTAAATCTAAACCCGACATTTGCCGCATCTCAATATCAATAAATGCAACATCAGGTTCTTTCATCATGATCAGTTCTAACCCTTTTTCACCAGACTCTGCTTCAGCGACGATTTCTACTTCATTGTAGTTTTGTAGTAAAAACTTTAGCTCATCACGACTTAATGGTTCATCATCGATAATTATTGTCCTAATCATTTTTTTCATTTATTAACTACCTCCTTTCTTTGGCTATCGTAAACGATAAACTTGTCCCTTTATCTATTTTACTTTCAATATTAAGCGATGCGTAGTCTCCATACATCATCTGTAATCTACGGTTGACATTATAAAGTCCAATTCCTGTCCCAGTTTCGGACGTTACATTTTCCTGACCTACTTCTAGCAACCGTTCTTCAGTAATCCCAATCCCATTATCCATGACTGTTATTTTAGCACTATCAACTTGTTGTTTCGCCCTTATTAAGATAAAGCTTTCATTTGTCAGTTGTTTCACACCGTGCTTTATGGCATTTTCCACAATGGGTTGAAGAGTCATCGGTGGAACTTTATAAGATAATACTTGTTCGTCTATATCGTAATGAACCGTAAGTTTATCAGCAAATCTAGCCTCTTCAATTGCTAAATATGCTTTAACATGCTTTAATTCATCTTCTAATGACGTCTCTGTGGCAGTTGTACCCGCTAAGTTTTGTCGAAAGTAATGGGAAAGTGAAATTAATAGCTTTCTTGCTTTCATTGGGTCAGTTCGAATCAATGCGACAATCGTATTTAAGGCATTAAATAAAAAGTGTGGGCTTACTTGGGCTTGTAGGGCTTTAATCTCTGCTTGTTTCGCAAGCTCCAAGTGACGGTCTACTTCCGAAAGTTCAAGCTGGTTACTAAGTAAAGTTGAAAGCCCCTTACTTAGTTCTATGATCATTGGAGAAATATCTTTTTCGGATTTAAAATAAAACTTTAAAGTTCCGATTGTATCTTCCTTTATTTTTAACGGTGCAATAACCGCTGCACGCAAAGGGCAGCTTTTACTATTACACTGGATTTCATCTGGTTTTGCAATGACTAATTCCCCGTCTTTTAACACACGTTTGGTTGCTTCTGTTTTTATTTCTTGGTTACTTAAATGGTGATCTACTCCGACCCCAACAAAGGCTAAAACGTTTTCTTTATTCGTGACAGAAACCGCATCAACGTTGATTTCCTTTAATAATATCTCACTCGTCTTTTGTGCAGATCGTTCAGTTAACCCTTTTCGTAAATAATTTAATGTTAAGTCAGCGAGTCTAAGCGCTTTTTGTGCTTGTAGTGAACCCATTTTCTCTTCTTCATGAATGACATTACGAATGATTAGTATAAAAATAGCAACCCCTATGCCATTGGCAATAATCATCGGAATTCCAATACTTTCGACCAAGTTAAATGCTTGATAATACGGTCTTGCCAAAACGAGGATTAGCGACATTTGAACTGCTTCTGCAAGCATGCCGACGATTAATGCTGTTTTAATTGAAACGATGTTATTTTTATCCTTATTTTTTTTGTAAAAATAACCCGCTATAAGCCCCGCAATTATTGTCGATAAACCACAGGCAAACCCAGTGAAGCCCCCTAAGAAATACCGATGAACTCCCGCGATAACCCCTGCTCCTAAGCCGACTGTCCATCCACCTAATAAGCCAGCAACGACGACTCCAATAACTCGCGAATTCGCAATGGCCTCAGCATCTCCAATTTCTAAAACCCAGCGGCTATATGTAGCATGTTCCACATTAACAGTCAATCCTGTATACGTTCCGACAATTCCAAATAAACCGAAAATGATAATGACACTAAGTTTATGAGTAATTGATATTTCTCTTTTTTCAATTAAATGTCGAACAAATTTTAATCTTGTGATGATAAACGCCACTGCTATAATAATACCTAAGCGTTCGATCATTACTAATAAAAGTTCCCACATGATGACATCCCCTAAACTTGCTATAAATTATACGATAATTTTAATATCACATGATTTAA
Source organism: Alkalihalobacterium alkalinitrilicum (assembly GCF_002019605.1). Lineage (NCBI taxonomy): Bacteria > Bacillati > Bacillota > Bacilli > Caryophanales > Bacillaceae > Alkalihalobacterium > Alkalihalobacterium alkalinitrilicum. Next base: position 1,357,932 of record NZ_KV917368.1, read on the forward strand.
GAGCGTTTTAAGATACTATGAATAATTTGTAAGTATCTATTTTAATTTTACAATCATTTTTGTACATTTTAGATATTTCCCACTTTATAACTTATGCTTCCTAATACCATCTTTTGAAGTGCATTTAAGCCATTACTTCCTATTACGATATCATCAAATCCATGTTTATGGCACAATTGCTTCAGTAATAAGCTTCATATAATCCTTTTGGGTTTGCAAGTCTTCCTTAGCTCAAACTCGAAAATTCCATTATTTATCACGCTATCTTTCCCTTTTAGTTATTTTTCCTTCCTTTTCCTTAATGTTGCCTGTTAAAAAACGGAAGAGATTATTATTTGGCACTATAAGACTTTGTCCAAGAGGTACTATGAAATTACTGAATTAATTCCAATTCACGATTATAACAAAAAATCGAGTAGGAGGGGGTGACTAACCCCCGACCTCTCACACCACCGTACGTACGGTTCCGTATACGGCGGTTCACTTAGGTATGACGTAAGTGGTTATATCTGTCTACTAGACTTTTCAGCTTTTTATTTCGCCAAAACTCTAGGTTAAGCGTCGTGTTTAAAACAGGACTGTTCGAGATGCGCCAATATTTCTTGCGGGAATTACCCCATTCATAAGCTTTCTCCTTGGGAACTCCAAGAGAGATAAGCCTTTTTATTTTAGTTTTAGGCAATTTCCATTGCTTCCATAAACACATCCGAAGTCTTCTTCTCAGTGATTCATCAAGGCGTTTAAAGGGAGTTGGCGTATCCGCCAAGGCAAAATATCCACACCATCCAACGAGGTATTTATTGATCTTCTCAATACGCTCTTCCATTGAGATGGAGTGTGAGCGTGATGTTAGTTCTTTGATTTTGCTTTTCGCTCTCTTTATACTCTCTTTGGCGATACGGATCTTTGGTGACGGGTGAGGAGTAAAACTGAAACCTAGAAACTTTCGTTTCCACGGTCGATCTACTGCGCTTTTCTCATCATTCACTTTCAGCTTGAGTTTCTTTTCAATGAAAGTTGTGAGGGAACTCTTCACTCGTAGACCTGACTTCTGTGTTTTCACGTAGATATTACAGTGAGTAGACCGAGGGAACCTCCCCCTCAGTCTCTCTCAGAACCGTACGTGAACCTCTCAGCTCATACGGCTCCCATTATTCATTGCCGGTAGTAATCCATATTTCCAATGCGCAAATAATTTGCGTTCTCGCCGAGCAATAGCTCCTAACCAATATTCTGCTCTTCTTCGATGTTTTCGCTTCTTGTATTTTCGGCGAACCCATTTTACCAAGCAGCTATTGATGTAACGCAATACACTATACATTTCTGATTTATAGAAATGTCCATAATAATTAATCCATCCTTGGATTTTCTTATTAAACATGTTGGAAATATCCTGCAGAGTTTTATCTGCTTTGAGCTGTAATCGCCAACTTCTCACTTCTTTTCTGATTGCTTTCTTTGCCTTATCAGCAATAGCTGGTAAGAAGTTTGTGAAGAATTTTCCATATTTGTTCTTTGAGTGTCTTGGTCGAAATGTGTATCCGAGAAAATCAAAAGTAATAGTCGGATAGTTCCGTTGTCTATCATCATCTTTACAGTAGACAATTTTCGTTTTCTCCAAGTTCAACTCCAATCCAAATAATTGAAATCTTTCTTCCAGTCTTCGTTGAAGATATTTTGCTTGTTTCAATGAAGTACAATGTGCTATTCCATCATCGGCGTATCTTGCCCAAGGAATACTTGGAAATTCCTTCGCCATAAAATCATCAAATGTATAATGAAGAAATAGATTCGCAAGAACTGGACTGATGACTCCTCCTTGCGGAGTGCCAGAAGTTCGCTCTGCTAACGTCCCGTCCTCCATTTGAAAAGGGGTAGTTAGCCATCTTTGTATATATAAGATGACCCATTCTTGATTTGTATGTCGTTTTACCATTTCAATGAGGTAATCATGTCGGATATTATCAAACAGTCCCTTAATATCGAACTCTAGCACCCAGTCTTTTCGCCAACATCTTTTCCTTGTAGCCTCGATCGCTTGGATTGCCGATTTGTTTGGTCGGTATCCATGAGAATCTTCATAAAACAATTTTTCCACTGTTGGTTCAAAATATAGTTTCGCAACCATCTGTGCCACTCGGTCTTCGACTGTAGGTATTCCAAGTGTTCTTGTTCCACCATTCTTTTTGGGAATAGCTACTGCTTTTACTGGTTTTGGAAAATAGCTTCCTGAAGACATACGATTCCATAGTTTGTACAGATTATTCTTCAAGTCTAGTTCGAAACTTTCAATAGACTGTTCATCAGTCCCGTATGTCCCTTTATTGGCTTTTACTCGTTCAAATGCAGTCAGAACTGCATTCTTTGAAATACTAAACGGTTTTGTTTCTCGCATAGGTTCCTCCTCCTTTCAAAGTTGACCTATCTTTGAAACTGAATAACTCGGGTTCTTTGCTCCGCTTCTATTACAGAAGTTTCATAACTACTACAACCCAATCTGCCCCTATGACTGCATCGGTACTCTTTTCTTGTGGGTCTTCCACTTGAAATACTCCCTTAACATCAGTCCGTAGGTTCCCACGTTCCGTACAAACGCCTGTGTTATGTTCATGCCACCTTTATGCCGCCCACCACTTAGACAGTAAACAGGTTTCCTCTAAGCTCATCCTAAGTTAACGACTACCCCCTAGTTTTGATGGAGTCTCTACGCTTTCGACATTTCCGTAAGTGGTTCACATGACCATTCATCTCCATAACACGCACTTGACAGTTATTGACTGCCTTTTCCTTAACGCTCAATACCATAGCTTTTGACTACAGCACCTTAAGGTAGTTTGAAATCTCCACCTGTATGGCGACTCCGACGGGCCCACCGTCATCATTTGTACAGCATAGTTGCTTTGAGTAGTCTCGCTACTCACGCACACTTTCGTGGCGCACAGTCATCTGCGTACCTGACAAACTTGTGCCCTCTCTTTTCCAGTTCCTTATCAAGTTCATCTAACATGATATTAGATAATAACGGACTTAACGGCCCGCCCTGCGGGACGCCTTCTTCGCTGATACCTTCCACACCGTTTATCATGATTCCTGATTCTAAGTATTTTCTAATTAGCCTTAGAATCGTTTTATCATGGACTCTTTTCTCCAAAAGACCCATAAGCATATCGTGATTCACTCTATCGAAAAATTTTTCTAAGTCCATGTCTATCACCCATCTGTACCCTTCCTCTATATATGCCCTCGCTTCCTTTACAGCGTCATGGGCTCTTCTTCTTGGTCTGAAACCATAACTATGTTTAGAAAAGGTTGGATCATAAATCGGGGTTAAGACTTGGGCAATCGCTTGTTGGATGAGACGATCGGTCACGGTAGGAATGCCTAGTAACCTTATGCCACCATTCGGTTTCGGGATTTCGACCCGCCTGACTGGCATAGGCTCGTAGGTTCCGTCTTTAATTGAATTTCGGATGTCGTCCCAGTTAAGTAGAAGATGTGCTCGTAGGGATTTTACAGGCATTTCATCTACACCGTGCTTACCCTTATTCTTTTCGACCCGCTTTAGAGCCGAAATCAGATTGTCCCGTGACAACAGTTGTTTCATCATTTCGATACATCCTCTCGCGTGAATGTCCGTTCTATTTGTGCCATTGTTTATTCCACCCTCTTAAAGTCCCCCACGGGATTCACCGTTTCCTCCTTTAAGTAAGTCCAATTTGGATTGTCTGTATCATCATAAACAATGAACGCCTAGCGCACATTCTTCCTAAATGTTCGGCCCTTCCTCGACTATCTTAAGCTAGTCGAGTACTATGACCTCTGCTGACTTCTGACTGTTCAGCTATTTATCGCTAAATAGGTTACCGAGTGTGCTCGGCTTATCAGTCAGACCTCCCCAGGTAAGAGTACAATCTTTCCTTCCATCTATCTGCTTCATTTACTCTGTATCACCTTTGGCAGAAAGGACTTTGTCTTGTTTAGCAGACTCACCCAATGATACCTAGCCTTATATGAAGTTCGTGTTCCTCAGACCGGAAGTTTGCCGCTCGCTTCCTTCAGATCCTGCGTCACCACAGGCACCCTTGCGTTAAGCTACTGCTACTTCTGCCTTCACAGTTCGGGACTTTCACCCTATAGATTGCACCCATGCTGGGCGCACTAAAAAAAGCACTAAGACCGAAATCTTAGTGCACTTCAGATAATTTTTTTACGCGATATCTAATGTTCCAATTAAGGCACCTAGAATTTGACCTAATACCTGAATATTTGCAGCGATTTGAGTGTCTGTAGTTGTAACATCAATACCTTGTGAATTATCAATGACAACTTTTTGGATGGTTTGTTGTTTAATTTTTGAAGACTGAAGTAAATCTTGGGTAATTTTTTCTGCCTTACTACTATCGGCAATCGAAATATTAATGATTAACGCAATAACGGCTTGTAAAGAAGCTTGTAGAGACACCGCTGCTTTCGTATCCGTCGTGCTCACTGTAATATCACAAGAATTCATAACATGAATTAACTCTTCAGAACGTTGAATTTCTTTGTTAATGTTGGCAGCTTCTAATTCAATTCGGTCACTCATAAATTTAACTCCTCCTTTACACGTGATAATTTACCATATGTAAAGAGTCCACTTTTGGTATGGACAACTACCCACGACTCATGCTCATTTTTAAACAAGAAGAAAGTTACATAAGATATTGGTCTACTGACCTAATCTAAAAATCTTTTCTGGTCCTCTACTGACGGTACCATACAACTTCCTCTCTGGCCGAACCATCGGTACCGATTTATTGCGATCACATTATATATAAAATCTCGAATCGGTGTTGGAATGACGCAAAATAGCCAGAGAAATTTCCACGCTCCATTTAGATTGCGACAAACATGTAAGGCCGCACTTGATTTTTGATAACACTGGTTATTCTTGATTAAGACAAAGCTATTCATATCCTGAGTTAATCCAAGCTGCTCTAGTAAGCTTTTACCAATTTCGCTTTGAAGTGAAGCAAATTTAAAATAGCCATTACGATCTCTTTTTATAATAAATTGTAAACTTTGATTGCAAAAGTTACACTCACCATCAAATAGAATAATACCGCTCATATTGTCACTCCTTCAACGATTTACATTTTCTTCACTTCAGGTTAAGTGTCCCCCACCCAAGGAAATATTAGTTTCAACGATTTATCACTTCTCTAATGTAAAATTATAGCTGAACATTACGTTTTTTTAATGAAATAGTAACATATATAATTATATAAGTGTTTATTAAATTAAAAGAAGCACTACGTGTTTGGTGTGGAAAACTCCGAGGACGTGTATTAAAAAGATTCTTGAATACAATAGCAATTGCACCAGATTATGTTGTCGAAGTAAGAATGATCGCTAAAGATTTCCTGCATGATAATAGAGGTGTCATAAACAATGCAGCGAAAGCTTTAGAAAAAGCGATTGATAAATAAATCGTTTAGGGAGTATTTAGCGTTTTTCTTTGAAAAATTGATTAGAACACACACATGAATATAAGATATAAAATTGTTACTTGAGTAAAATTAAAAGTTCCCGCTAAGGTAGGTTTACTTCAGCGGGATTTTAAACATTCAACGGTTTTAATGTTTATAAATTTGGTTTACATACTTTCCGTAGTCAGGAACAGCGATACGGCCAAAATCATTAGCAAGCATACTTAAATTATTTGCCAACGCTTCTCCGACCATTGGTAATCCATGTCCAGTCACTGCAACCGACGGTCTTAAAGATTCTAATTTTTTTACTGATTCCCAAGAAGCTTTCCAATCGGGTGTAAAGTATCTTGGCGGACCACTTATTTGTTGTTCTTGGGTTATAACTGAATATAGAGATTCCTGCTTAACCGTTACAAAGGCATCACCTACAATTAAGGTTCGGTCTGCATCTCGAAACAACGATACATGGCCAGGAGTATGACCAGGGGTATGGATCCAACGAAATCCTTCCATTTTAGGAATGCTTCCATCATCTGGTAGAGGATGAATATGCACTCCTAGGTTTATCGGTTCATTTGGAAACAGGGATGATAACTTTGCGACAATTCCCCCTTCTACCGAAGGATCAGGTTCGGGGTAACTCATTTTACCTGTTAGGAAAGGTAACTCTAATTTATGGGCATATACAGGTACTTGCCAATGACTTACTAACTCTAATATTGCTCCTACATGGTCAAAATGTCCGTGCGTTAAAATAATTGCTTTTGGACGACTACTTGAACCAAAACGTTTTTCCGTAATAGAAATAATTTCATTAGCGGAGCCTGGCATCCCCGCGTCAACTAAAATAAAATCATTCCTTTCCCGACTCCCTACTAAGCATATATTTACAATTTGAACATTATAACAATATAAATCGGAGAGTATCTCTACCCCTTCACCACTTGTAAATGAAATAGCAGGAATCGGTTTATAATCACTGCCATATGTCATCGGTTGTTGTTCCATACTTAGCTCCTCATTTCTTCTCCTATAATGGCAATAGTAATAATATTGGAATCCATTAAATAAATTATGTAGCCAATTATGATTTTGAGTCGAAGATTTAGGCTTAACCAATTAGTTAGAAATATTTACACACGTAATGAACACTATTGAAAAAATGGAAATTCAAATGGGGTCAGCGTATAATGGTAAATAAGTCAAGTGGTTATTTTCTCTAAAAAGGACCGACCTTAAGTAAAACTCTATTTTCCCATTATATGGTAATAGAATTCATCTACCTACAGAACTTTATAATAAAACTCCTCTAGAACGTGAAAGGATCTTGCTTTTTCATCCTACAGAGGATACCACCTAGCAAATATAAACTTAGATTTTTTCACGTATTATTCGTACTTGTAGGACAAGATCCATACTGCTGACCCACGAGGTCTTTTGCCTCAGACACCAATAACAATGTGATCTAACGTCCTAGGGGAGTTTTATTTTGACAAAGATAATGTCTTACAAAAATCGCTATAAAGGACCTCAGTTATACCTACGAGAATTTAACATATCCAACGTTAATACATTCAAGTTGAGTATTAATACTTTTTTTAAGCAGATTGAGTAAGTCCTGGTGAGACAAAGTTTTCAAAGAATTTTTCTACATTGGGACTTCGCAGTTTATTTCTTATGACTTCTACTAACACATAGTTTTCTTGATCAGTACGGTATAATGACTGATGTCGAATCATTGAAAAGGCTAGACGTATCATACGGTTTCCTAAAGCAACGTAAGCTTGGCGAGTGTGTTTCCCACGCTCTTTCAGGGCCAAATATCTCTGTCTCATCTCAGGGTTATTGACAGCTAAAGATTTTCCTACCTGGTACACAATGTTTCTGAACGGGCGCCTTCCTTGTTTAGAAATGCCGTAATAACTAGGTTTATGGCCTCCAGATTGTTTGACTATCGGATTTGTACCAGCTAGCTTTATTAGTTGTCCTGCATGGTCAAAATCGGTGATATCCCCCATTTCTGCATAGAATTCAGCACCCGTAACAACTCCTATTCCAGGTACAGCTAAAATAATAGCGCCAGGGGTCTCGATAAACAGGTCTTCAATTTTCTTCTCTAACCGTTTAATTTGATTATCTAATAATTCTAACCGGTCTAATTTTTGAGCAAGAAGATAGATATCAACCTCTACATTCTCCTTAGGCTGAGAAATAGAGCTTTGTGCAAAATCTAGTAAACATTCAATCGTACTATCACGCAGTTTCAAATTTTCACGAATAGATAACTCACGTAACCCTTCTTTACCCAGTTCTAGAATATCGTTAGGGTGTGGGTAATGTCTCATCATATAGCGCGGGGCTTTACCAAACAATTTAGAGAAGGGTTGGACATGTTTTCGCTTTCCATTATCCCAAATACTTTTTCCTTGGAATTCACGAAATACATGGTCTATATGCATCCGAATTAAGTTCTGTGTAGAAGTCCGGTCATCAACTAATTCACGGCGTGCGCGAGTTAATTTTTGTAAAGAACCTATACTGCCTGAACGTAGCTCACTAGATGTTCCTCTCCCGTGGATCAATGACTGTATAATAGCCATGAGATCAATATTATCTGTTTTAGACCAATTTAAGAGAGCTTGCCTTTCTTGGTCCGTTGTCGCTGCATTTATGATTCGGACACGGTATCCTTCTTTATGACATCGACGAACAAGATCTTCGTAATAATGCCCAGTGGTTTCAATTCCTACCACAACCTCTTTCATACCATACTTTTCTCTTTCCTCCCGAATATGCTTTTTAACTATGTCTAACCCTGTTAGAGACGCATCAAACTCAAACGGTTTAACTAATATATCCCCATAGAACGTACAAATCATTGCTTTATGTGTATACTTAGCCGCATCAATTGCCACCATTAATAGGTTTTCAGTCCCAGTTTCTCTTATAAACTTTGCCCACTGACTTCCGTTTTTCCCTTGAATATGGTTCAATAATGTATAAGTCATCGTTTTCATCTCCTTTAGTAAAGGTGTTGTAACTGGAAGTACTGTGGTAGGTCCTTCTATTTTACAATGAAAACGGTGGCCTTTTTTATTTCCTTGAACTATTTTCTATACTAGACACTCATCATTATGATAAGAGTATCTGACTCCATTTTTTACTCCAACCACTTTTGTAATTCCGTAATAAATTCTTGAGGGTTATCCATCATTCCCATATGCGAAGTATTGGTCGTTACTTTTGTAATTTGTGTCGACGTTGCATGAAAAGGACTTTCTGATAAGTCTTTTTTTCCTTCTATAAAAAGCATCGGTATATCTACTCTATCAAGCATTTCTACTTGATTTGGTCGTTCTTTCAACGCATGTAATGCGGCTTTCGCTCCTTCAACTGTCGTTTGCTCTGCATGTCGAAAAGCTTCAATAACATCCTTGGGGTTGCCTTGAAACGCAAAATAAAGTGGGAGTCGTTTCTGAGCAAGTGCAGTTACCCCCTCTCTTTCAACCAAGGCAATATGTTCAACTCGTTGTGCTTTTTCTTTTTCACTATCTGCAACTGGAGAGGAATAAACAAATGCAGCTCTTTTAACATAGTCAGTATATTTCTCTACAGCTGCCATTGTTATATAGCCACCCAATGAGTGACCGATCCAGGTTACCCTTTTTAGTTTTAAAAATGTTAGCAATTCAATAATTCTTTTGGTATAGTCATAAACTGTTTTTTCATTCGATAGTGGTGACTTTCCATGACCCGGGAGATCAATTGATATTACATCATATGTATCGATTAAATCAGGTCTGACTTTATCGTAAACGCGATTTGTACTTAAAAATCCATGTATTAAGAGAAGAGGTTCACCCGTACCTTGACGATGATAATGTAACAAATGAAAAACCACCTTTTGACGTAGATTGTTATAAAGTGAAACTTCCATCAGTGAGTTTTTTATCTTCTCCCTCTGATGGTAAATTGAGACCCACATGATGTGGGTCCCACAGACGTTGCCTCAGGACGTCTTATATTTTTAGCCTGTGTTCATTTAGTTTTTACTGGGAGTTTATTCCCCCACTTATCCTTCATATATTCCTCGAAGTTTTGATGTGAGAATACTACTGCCGTTTGAGGATGGATGAAAATTTTTAAAACTCGATATATAGTTTTTGCAAAAAAGTGGTTATTTATTTTAAGTTAAAGCATACTAACTAACGCAATCTCAACAATTAAATAAATCCATTATATTTGACACTCTACCCTTCTATCTCTATAATTAAAAATTGTAATTAGTATGTATAGCAACTAAATTAATATTGTGAGGGAGACCTTTGAAACTATCTTTACATGACTATATTAGTATTAAGATTCACCAAACAGATTTACATTTAACAAGTTATATTAAAGCTAAGTTAGAAGCTTTTAATATTGCTCCAGAACAAAATTTGATCATGATGCTTCTTTGGGAAAAGGATGGTTTAACACAAAATCAAATCTCCCTCAAGCTTAACAAAGATAAAACAAACATTGCACGTATGGCTTCTAACCTCGAAAAAAAAGGCTTTATTTCGAGAAGGAACTGCAATGATGATCGTCGGTCAGTGAAGTTATTTTTAACGCCTGATGGCAAAGCGCTTGGTGAAAAAGTAATTCCTATCACAGAAGAATTTAATGAAAATGTGATAAAGGATATTACAGATGAAGAATTAGAACTATTAGAAAAAATTCTAATTAAGATGAGCAAGAATGTAGACTGTTTTTACAAGTAAACAGTTACATTCATATTTAAAAGTTGCTATACCAACTTCTTATTTTTACTACTTTAGTTGCTATTGCAACTATTTTAGAACAGACATCTTTGGAGGGGTTATTGTGTCACACGTACTATTTATTAAAGCAAATTCACGTCCTATTGAGCAAGCTGTTAGTGTAAAACTCTATCAAGCCTTCGTAGATAGCTATAGAGAATCTAACCCAGATGCTGTGATTACAGAATTAGATTTATTTAATGAAAACTTACCTTATTACGATACTAGTATGATCAATGGTATGTTCAAACTTGGAAAAGATATCGAATTATCTGCTGAAGAAAAAACAGCAACTGAAATTGTCAACAAATATTTAAACCAGTTCCTAGAGGCAGACAAAATCGTCATCGCTTTTCCATTATGGAATTTCACAGTACCTGCTGTATTACACACTTATTTTGATTATCTATCTCAAGCAGGAAAAACATTTAAATATACTTCTGAAGGTCCAGTTGGCTTAATTTCTGATAAAAAAGTAGTTCTTCTAAACGCACGTGGTGGTGTTTACTCTGAAGGCCCAGCTAAGTCTGTTGAGATGGCTGTCAACTACGTACAAAATATATTTGGATTTTGGGGAATTCAAAATCCAACGACGATCATCGTAGAAGGCCATAATCAATACCCCGATCAAGCTGAGAGTATAATTGCTGACGGTATCAAAAAAGCTATAGAAGTAGCGAAAGGTTTTTAATTTCAATTTAACAGGTATCAACTAGGGATCATAATGTATAGTCCTCTAGTTAATATAATTTTATAAAATAACGGAGGTAATAATTATGTATGAAATAGCGATTATTGGCGCTGGGCCTGCAGGTGCAAGTGCAGCATTATTCACTGCAAAAGCGGGCAAGAAGACAATTGTAATTGATAATGAAAAAAGCATGACGAACCGAGCTTGGGTTGAAAATCACTATGGTGTTAAAGAAATTGAAGGTCCTGCCCTTCTTGAACTCGGGAAAAACCAAGCAAAAGAACAAGGTGCAGAACTTGTAACGAAAACAGTGACCAATATTGCTAAAGTTAGCGACCACTTTACGATCACAACCGATGATAACAACGTAATTGAAACAAAACATGTTTTACTAGCAACAGGTGCCTTAACTGATCTTGCCGATAAAATCGGAGTAAATCTCATCTCTGGGACAGAACCTAGAATTAAATCAATAGTTGACGTTAATTCTGATGGAAAAACGAACATCGATGGTATTTGGGCAGCGGGAACCATTGCAGGTGTAAGTGTTCATACTATTATTACTGCAGGCCATGGAGCTTCTGTAGCTATTAATATTATTAGTGAACTTAACGGGGAACGTTACGTCGATCACGATATATTAAAATCGTAACAATACAAAAGGTGTCCTATTCTAGGGCACCTTTTGTAATTTTTCAATATATAACATAACTTCACAAAGTTACGAAGAACTACTTATCAGATCATAAGTATTGATATACAGGATACTTAAGAAAAACATCACCTGTTGTTTGAGGTTTAGAAATATATTGATTTTGGTAGTTATAAGTCTGAATAGATGAAACTGATACTACGTCAAGAAATTAGACACAGATTTTCTACCGCGCTTTCGCTTGGTGGCTTTCATAAAAAAGTTCAAAGAAAAGCACTTTAACCCTTTTTATGAAAGGTAGATTCTATGCTGCTATTAAATGATACTTTTTCTCGAATTCAATTGGTGTGTGATAATCAAGTGTAGAATGAATTCGTTTTGAATTATAGAAAAACTCAACGTATTCTAAGATGGATTTTCTTGCTTTGGATCTAGTTCTGAACTTTGTTTGATAGACTAACTCTCTCTTAAGAATTCCATGAAAAGATTCGATGCAAGCATTATCGTAACAGTTACCTTTACGACTCATACTGCAGACCATTTTGTACTTGTTTAATAGTTTTTGATATTCACTTGAAGCATACTGAGCACCACGATCTGAATGATGAATCAGTCCTGGTTTGGGTCTTTGGCGTTTATAAGCCATTTTTAAAGCATTGATAACTAACTCTTTCGTCATTGTTTTATCCATTGCCCAACCAACAATCTTACGAGAATATAGATCCATAACGCTCGCCAAATACAACCAGCCCTCGTTGGTTGAAATATAAGTGATATCAGTTACCCAGAATCGGTTAGGCTGATCTACTTGGAACTTACGATTAAGTATATTTTCACTGACTGGATGTTTGTGTTTTGAGTTGGTTGTCGCTTTATATTTTTTAACCGTGCAGGATTTCCAGTTATTTGCGGTCATAATTCTGGATACCGTTCGTTCACTGACTTTCACACCACGCTTCTTTAGCGTTTTAGTAATTTTGACACTGCCATACCTTTGTTTGAATTCAATGTGCGTACGTAAAATCAATTTCTTTAGTTTTTCATGCTTGTTCTGACAGTCACTTTTAGGGAGACTTAACCATTTAAAATAGCCACTCTTAGAAACTCCCAAAACTGTGCACATCTTCTCCACTCGGAACTGGGAGCGTTTCTTATGAATAAATTCATACTTTACCGAGGGCTTTTCGCGAAGTAGTGCATCGCCTTTTTTAAGATTTCATTCTCTTCTTTTAGATCACGCAGTTGCTTTTGTAAGTCTTTTACCTCAGCATCTGGTGTGGCGAAGGTTTGTGCAGCTTTTATTTCTGGTTGGTGGCTATATTTTTTCACCCAGTTATACAAAGTGTTTTCATTAAGATCCATTTCTCTAGCTACTTGAGCAACAGACTTATGGTTTTCTAACACATACTTTACTGTGTCTTTCTTGAATTCTTCATCATAACGTTTACCTTTTGGCATTCGGATGCACCTCACAAATTGTTAGTTAATTTTATTATAACAATTTGTGTCCACTTTTTAGTCTAGCATCAAACCCCTCTTCCATCGTAATAAAATGATTCGTTCGAATTTGTAATCATAACTTTCCTCCAGTATTTTAGGGTTTTAAACTTCTTTTAACAGTTAATTTCGTAAATTCATTTTTCTCTTATATTTTAAAACTTCAAATATGATAGCTGCTAGAATAGAAATAACAAATATGATTGTAAGAAAAATGACAATTTTCCTTTTGAAAATGGTTAAAGTGTGATTTTTAAATCAATTTTTCACTTTCTGCTAAAACCACACCTTTGATGTATAAAGTTTTTCTCTAAAAGTTTTTAAAGATAGTTGACAGCATTTTTAGTTGTTCGGAAACGTTTTGATCTCTCATAATAGTAAACACATGAACTTGTTCACCTTCTCCAAGAACGTTGATATTGATGTTTTTTTCGTTACCTGTGAAGTTAATCTTTTTCCCTTGTTCATTGATTAAAAGAAAGGTTTGTTTATAACGACTTGGATTATTCAGTGTAGGCTGTTTTTGTCTACAAAATCCACTAGTACTTTCGTGCTGAAAGCCATGTTCTGTTAAAAAGTTTAAAATGGAATCTATAAGTGGATCAACAATTGTAAGTTTATCTTTGCTTACGGGACAATTAAAAAAGTTAATTTGTAACTCAGTCTGGATGTAAATTTTTTGTTCGTTAAATGTGACGGGGGTGTTGTGAGGTAGAGTAAACGAAAAAGGAATAACTTTCAGTTCTTGAGGGGAAATAACGAATGGTGAATCCATTTTTATGTGTAATATTTCTTCTTTATACTCACGAAAATCGGTCATATCATCATAATATTTATTAAATTCTAACTCAATTTGGATATTAATCTCTGAGATCATTTGTTCAGCGATTCCACCATAAATATGAATTTCTCCGTTCGTCTCCTTTCCTCGTTCGATTTTATTGTCATAAAGTAAAGTATTGAGTTTAGCTGAACCGATACCAATGCTTGAAAACAACTTCTCAAACATATTCAATTCTCCTCCATAAATTTGCTATTTATATAACTTATGCAGGAGTAACCGAAAATTCTTATGTAATAAATACTATTATTATCGGTTATTTTATATTTTTGATATAGCTAATGTTTAGTATGACTTAATCTCATCCCGTCCTCCTCTGTTAATTTAATTTTAGAAAATAGCTTTCACTCACCTACTCTCTACAACAAGGATGACTTTTCTTATTAAATACCCTGTAGCTAAACCTGGAACAACCGAAAGAATTGGCAACCAGACAGGACCAATTAACACATCAAAAATCATAATTTTTGGGGAATACATTGTGCCGACGGTAACAAAAAAAGCAGCAAAGACGAGTGGAAGAAAAGCAAACGGCTCTTTTCCACCGCCTGCATCTTTATACGCATCCCACATGGCAAAAAAATAGAGACACGGATAAAACAATAACCACTGAAAATCTGTTCTATCGATTGCAGTTTGAATTTCTCCAAGGAAACTTAACATAATGATTTCATTAAAATTGGCTTGTACATTCACAAGAAATTCTAATAAAACAAATAATATCCCTTTAATATAATTTTTATTTAAAATTTGAGCAAACCCAGGAAGAGCTATACTCCAAAAAATCGCCTCTGATTTTTTCATCTTAAGTACACTGCCTTTGTTGTATGTAATTTTTAAGGTCAAGGTATAGTTATTATTCCCATTTGATTACAAAATATGTTAATTATTTTGTGCAAAACTTTAAATTCCCTTTATTTATTTTCATATTGTAATAGATCAGAAACAGTAGTAAATATATATCCTTCTTGTCTTAATGCTTTTATGATTTTTCTAACGGAATTTAGTGACTCTCTTCTACTTTCATACATAACGTGCAGTAAAATGATTGACCCTGGCTCGATGTTTTCAACTACATAATTAACAATTTTATTTGAATCGATTACTATTTCTGGATAGGTTTCTGGCTCTATATTCCAAAGTATTGTTTTCCGATCATGTGTTGACAAATAATAAGGAAGAAGTATTAAGCGTTTTCCGTATGGTGGACGAAAGTGAATTTCACCGTCATAACCAATTTCCCTTATTAATTCATCTGTTCTTTCTATTTCATCTCGAATGAAACTAGGTGACTTCAATACCATTCGATGATGAGAATACGAATGGTTGCCGATTTCTGTCCCTCTGCCACAATTTTTATCGCATCTTCTTTATTCTGTTCAATTTCTTCCCCAGTTAAATAAAATGTTCCACTAACTTCTTCTTCTCTTAATATTTGCAGAATTTCATCTGGCTTTTGAGTAGGACCATCATCAAAGGTTAATGCTACAACTTTTTCGGTCCAATCAAAAGGCTCCTCCACCTTCTGATTGGTGGGGAGCCTGACCGACTACTCTGCTCCTTTAGAGTTTGGTCGTATTGTTCCGATATTAATATCTGCTTTAATATAATTTTCTCTTGGTGTTGGTGCATCAGCAAGGCGTCTTAACATAATAAGTTGTCCAACATGCGTCAAAGCATCAGCCAACGGCCCTTGTAGTAATTGTTCTTTAGTCGCTTTCATTTGTTTGTCATCTGCAATTGCTTGATCTAATTTTTCTACTAAACTATAAAACCTCTCAACTTCTACATCCCACTCCCCTATATTTTTATTTCTTTCATTGTCAACAAACCAAGAGTACGCTAAAGTAAGTACATCAGATGTATGGGATAAAATTTCAACAGGAGTACGCACCCCTTTTCCTGCTTGAAATTCTGGATAGTGTGATGGTGCGTCTTTTATTGCCATCGTTGCTCGGTAAGATAAAGTTGCAAGATAATGTCTAAAAAAATTCGTTTCCATGAAGAATCTCTCCTCTAAATAATATTTAGGAATATTTACTTATACTTTTAAATTTACAGTAAATTTCGATATTTCTCCATGGCGATTATAAATATTTTTGAAAAGTTACTTTGATTTAAAGTAAATGACTTATTACAAAAATAAGAACAATAGTAATTTTCCCCTATTATAACTTAGTTTAATGGGATATAATTATAATATCGATCTAGAGAGGGTGATTATATGAAGAAAAGTCTTTTTAATACTGGTGATCAAGTTGTTATTAAAGCGTCGGATAAAACGGTAACTATCTCTAATTGTCAGTATGTAAAAAACATGAAAAGATATTCCTACACAGTGAAGGAATATCCAACCACCTTTTTCTTTGAAGAAGAACTGTCAGAGCTAGAAGAAATAAGGAAATAATATCCTTGGAATAAACTCCAATGTTAAATTTTTTAATTCTCGGGTGTTTTGGTGAATAGCCAGAAAAGAACATCCGAGTTTTAAACATTTTTATTTTCGCAAACTAAAAAAGAGAATGCCTTTTAAACATTCTCTTCTTTGTGTTCAAAATTTTTAAAAATTTTACGGTTATCCTATTTGCTTTCGTCTAGTTTGGAAACACCAAAGGCAAGGTGTTTCCATAACAATTTTTCGACTTATAATTACAAAATACTAAGTGGATTTAGAAGTAGGAAATATTAGTGCTACTTGTAATAAAATAAATTAAAAAAGATCACTAATCTAGGGATCTCATCGCAGGAGATGTTTTCTTTCTCATCCAAACGGTCAAAAAACCAAACCCGATTGGTACAAATGTTATTCCAATACCATAGTACGTTATCGAACTTCCTAATTTTTCAAGTTCTGTAATGTTTTCAGGTAAAAATGCTATGATAAATGATATAAAAACAATGGCTGTAGAAAGCCAAGATACCTTTTGGTGAGGGGAAAAAATATCATTAATAATCTTTACTGCTAATAATTGATATAATGAAGTACTTGTAAATAAAGCCATAATCCAAATTACTAATGCAATACTTTGCAACCTTTCGAAAAACCCCCCAGGGACTTCTATCATACGAACGATTTCCATAAATGGAAAAGTCATATGTTTGACCGCTTCAATATTAAAAATAGAAAAAGTGCAGATGACAATAAGTAAAAAATTTAGTGTACATAAGATTAATATGAACGATTCCTTGAACTCCTTTACTTACAGCATACGAAGTAGTTAATAAGAAAACTCCAACTAAAATAGTGGCTGGTGTTCGGTCTAATAAGAACATATCGACTGAGATTTCCATTATTCGGGCTACAAGAGCAATGTTTATTATAAAATAAAATGCTAGCACACACCCAAAAAGTTTAGCAAACCACTTTCCAACTTTCCCTTTTAAATAAAATTGTAATAAGGTTTCACCTGGAAAATTACGTTGTAACTTAACGTACAGCATAATAATGAATAGCATAATCATTCCATTTAGAATGAGAAAATCCATCCATCAGGTGTACCTAGTTCAGTTGCAAGAGTCCTAGGAGCAGTCATTATGGAACTAGACATAACTGTTGAAAGAAAAACAATTGACATCTCCCCAGACGTTACTTGGTAGTCTAAATTTGTCATTATTACTCTCCCTCTAGCATACCACCTGTTTTTTAAGCCTTACTATTTTTTGAAGATGTCTGGTTATTTATTCCTTGCTCCAGTAAACCATTTTCATCAAAGCCCCCTATCTTTAGACTCCTTTTGCCATTCTTTTCTGGAATGCTTCAAATACATCATCTAGTGTAATTAGTATCATATCCCCATTCTCTTCTAAAAAATCTGCAAGTTGTACAGTTGTACCATAATAAAAAAGGAGAGACATCACCTAGTCCCTCCTGTTACAATGGTGTTACTAACGATATTTTAATTTTAACTACACTTACGTGAAATGAAATGACACTACTATTCAGATAGAACAGGTGGTACTATGATAAGATTTCCTCTTTAGAGTTAATCGATAATTTGCTTTCTAATGCGTCAAGTGTTTGTCCTATCTCTCTTGCTAATACTTCAATGACAGGGATGGTTACCGAGTTTCCAAATTGTTTGTATTGTTGCGCTTTACTCAATTTGGGAGGAAATGAGAAATGATCGACGCCATCTTTCATAAAAGCATAATTAATAAATCCTTGTAATTTCCCCCACTCTCTTGGTGTCATCATTCGAATTCCCTCATCGTTTAGTGGTGTTTGTTTTCCTTTCACTAAACTTCCGCCAATCCCATCCTGTGGATCATAAACTAAGTTTCGCTCTTTTCCAGAACCCCCAGTAGCTAACAGCGCATTTGAAACGGGGGTCTCTATTCCTGGTTCATTCACAACGATATAACCGTATCCGTTTCCTTTATCTTTATGTCTACTTTTATGGTTTTTCAACGTTTGTAAATAACCAGAAGCAAGGTAATATTCTTTTTCCGCATTGAACTCTAGTAAGTCATTTAAATCTTTATATATCGGTTCTTCCAATCGTTTCTTTGGTAGTTCTTTCATGAATATAGTCTCAGTTAAAGAATGATATCTATCTTTGTTAAAGCCAATGATATATACACGTGGTCGATTTTGCGGGAGACCGAAGTCTTTCGAATTAACTAAAAAATCTCGTGGATTAAATTCTATTCCACCTGGGGCAATCTCATTTTCACGCACACCAACAACAGTATAATTCAATTCTTTCACAAGTACTTTTAAAATCGTGTCAAATGTATCCCCTTTTTTATGCCTGAGTAAACCTTCGACATTTTCTAAAAGAAAAGCTTTAGGCTTTGTATGTTTTAAGATATCAGCGATATCAAAAAATAAAGTTCCTCTAGTTTTATCAATAAATCCTTCTTTCTTACCAGCGATACTGAACGCTTGGCATGGAAAGCCACCTAACAAAACATCATAATCAGTGTTTGCTACTTTTTGTTTAAATTCATCAGTTGTTACATCATTGTATGGATCATCTCCATATAAATGTGTATATGTTTCACATGCATATTTATCTATTTCTGCCGCAAGGACCGTTTCGAATTGATTCGTAAGTTCGAACCCTCGTCGAATTCCTCCAATACCTGCGAATAAATCTATTGTTTTATACATTTAGTCCTCCTAGCAATTACATCAACTATTCATATTACCATATTAACATAATTATATTCTATTGATGTCACTCCATCTTTTATTATTTATTTCGTTTTGTTTTATTTACCAAATGGTACACTCTATTACTAGTTTATAAACAATCATTCACCATAAATGCACTTCTCATTATTTTTACTATAAAGGAAAAAACAAAAAGAAGGTAGTCAAAGCAACCTTCTAACTGAAAGATTAACGGTTTTCAAAGATGACTTCCTTTTGTAGCAAAATAATCAATTTTACCATATTAGTATAATTTAATACTACCATTTTCTTAAATATAGCCATATATGATTCCTTCCTTTTAAAGCCATATAATTACTGTTGATCGCAGTTAGATTCCTCATTTTCTTTGATTATTCCATAATCCATTAAGCAGGTCCTCTTTTTCTGTTACTTTATTTTTTACCAAGTCCTCCAAGGTGATGTTCTCTAAAACATGTGCAACTGTATCACGAACAAGTCCCCATAAAGGTTTCAATGAACAGCTGCTTTCTAAGCTGCAGGGTTCATATGAAGTAACACTTACACACCCCATCGGAGCTAATGGCCCTTCAATTTTTCGAATGACTTCTCCAATACAAATGTTTTTAGGATTTTGACTTAAGCGATACCCACCACCAAAACCTCGCTTACTGGTAATGTATCCTAATTGTTTCAGTTGAATTAATATTTTTTCTAAATACGGTGATGGTAATTTGGTTAATGCACTTATTTCAGCAACAGTCATCACCTTCCCCGCGTTTTCACCAAGTGTAATTAATGCTCGTAATGAGTACTCTCCCTTACTTGAAATCTTCATGTTACACCTCTTTTTTTTATAATAATCATGTTTGTGTTTCTATTTTTAATGACCGTTTAAAAGAAATACTTTCTCCACTAGCTTAGGAAATATACCAAAAGACTCATACTCTAAATAGAGTACGAGCCTTCGGTTGTCCGATCAGCACCTTGTTTAATATTTATAAAAATTAGTTTAGCAAAATATTATTCTTGTAATTCATATGAGTTAAGTTGGAATTAAGAGTTGTTACACTTCCTTCCAAAATCAAATATATTCACAAATAAAGAGTTCATCAGCATTGTATTAGGAGGAGCTTATACGATCCATACAAAATACACAATAAATACAGTAATAATTAAGTAAAGGATGTTTAATGGGATTCCGATTTTTAAGAAATCCGAAAATCGATAACCCCCTGGTCCATAAACGATCAAGTTGGCTTGATATCCAATAGGTGTTGCGAAGCTAGCTGAAGCTGCAATGGCAATAGCTACAAAGAAAGCCATAGGATCTACCGACAATTGCGTCGCGACTGCAAGAGATATCGGAACCATTAATACAGCAGCTGCATTATTAGTAATGACTTCGGTAAATATAGTCGTCAACAAGTAAACGGCAATGATTGCTCCTATCACACCTGCACCTTTTGTTATTTGAACAAAATGATTAGCGATCCATGCTGCAGCGCCTGTTTGATCAAGTGCAGTACCAATACCAATAGCACAAGCAATTAATAATAATACATCGAATTGGATATATTTCTTTGCACCTTCAATGGTAATGGTTTTCGTTATAAACAAAACAAAGACAGCTAAAACTGCTGCTTTAAACATGGGTAATATATTGAAAGAAGCAAGAAAAATCATAGTAATTAGGGTAGAAATGGCAATAATTGATTTTTTAGGGTCGATAATTTCGGGTTCCTCTAATGGTGAAATAATATAGAAATCTCTAGAATTTGACCACCTATTCACAAATTCCTTATTAACTAAAAGTAACAATGTGTCTCCTGGTTTTAACACAATATCTCCAACCTTGTTATTAATTCGCTCATCATTGCGATGTACTGCCACCACCCCTGCACCATAGTAGCTACGAAACTTGCTTTCTTTTACGGTCTTTTGAATTAATAAAGACTGATGAGAAACTACTGCTTCTACTAAAGTAGCACTACCATTCTGTAAGTCTTCTAATCTCAAATGTGTACCTGTCTCAACACTTAGTCCCTTTATATTTTGTATTTCAACAATCGTCGATAAGACACCAGTAAAAATCAAACGATCATTGGCCATTAATTTCTTATATGAGGGGACCGAAGTTGTTCGTTCCCCATTTCTAATCAACTCAATTAAATAAAGCCCACTTAAATTCCTTAATCCTGCTCCTTCAATCGACCTTCCAATTAATGGTGAATTTGTCTCTATAGTAGCTTCAGCAAGATATTCCCTAACATCTTCATCAAAGGTTTCTTCTGAAGTCTTTCGGGAAGGCAGCAATTTATGTCCAACTGTAACCATATATAAAATTCCTAATAAACCTGCGGGTAAACTAACAATCGCTAATTGAAACATAGTAAATCCATCTAGTCCTTGTTCAAGCATAAATCCATGAATAACTAAATTCGTAGACGTACCAATTAATGTGAGTGTACCCCCAAAAATGGTAGCGTAAGATAAAGGAATTAAAAACTTAGATGGTGAAATATTTCGTTCTTTACACCACTTTCTGACAACTGGTGTAAACATAACAACAATAGGCGTGTTATTTAAAAAAGCAGATAGACTTGATATCGGCATCATCATTTGTAGAAGTGATCTTTTTTCGCTTTTACCTGAACCTAATGATTTTGTAACGATGTTATTTAAGACTCCACTTTGTTTAACCGCTCCAGCTACAATAAAAAGAAGAGCGACTGTTAACATCCCTTCATTGGAAAAACCTCTTAATGCATCGGTTGGAGATAATATTCCGCTCAATAACAATACAGCTAAAGCACTGGCTACTATAAAATCTGGTCGAGCTACCTCTTTGATTAAACATACTAGCATTCCTAGTACAACTAATATGACAAATCCAATTTCAAACGTCATTGTTCACTCTCCCCTTACAACTTAAGCTGTATAAATAACGTGTACTTTGAATGATTATTTAAATTTTTATCATAAATTCCGATATGTTTACTTGTATTTGATAAGCAAAAAAAAGCTAATACTTCAATACTAAGAAGTATTAGCCTTTGGTTTTTCCAATCAGCCTATGTAAATCGCTTTAGTTTAATATTATATTATTCAAACTAAACAAAGTTGTCAAGTAGGAATTAAAATTCAAATATTTATATAGTAGAATAAGAACTTGTAATTCCTATTCTCTATGGTTATAGTCCCGTTTTTATAGCTTATATTAAAGAAAGAAAAGCACAAAAATTTTATGTGCTTTTCTAGGAAATATGATTTATTTTTACTTGTTTAAAATTAATTTACAAACTTCGTAGGCACTAGAAAATGATAATTCTGATAATTGACCTTGGCCTTGGCACCAATCTCCAGCGAAAAATGTATTGCGGTAGTCTGGTAAGTAAATTGGCATTGCTTGTTGATGCATATTCCATTTAATCTCTTGTACTACAGCATTTTTTGATATTCGTGGCACAGTTAAATTCTCTCTCCATCCTTCAAAATGCTTATCATATAAGGCTTCAATTTGTTGTTTATATTTTTCTAATGCTTCGCTATTTCCAATATCTTCTTCTTTTAAATAAGCTACAGCTTGAAGCAGTTGTCCTCCCTCTGGAGTACATGTTTCATCATAATAAGAGATATCGGTAATAAACATCATATTTTTGCGATCGTAAATATAGGTAAAAGGACTTTCTACACGTTTGGAAAGGCCAATATCATAAACAAATACTTTAGAAGATTTATATTTAGCATAATGACTGACTATACTTTCTACTTCTGTCTCTTTAAATACTTTGAGTAACTCTTTTGGTGGAATACAGAAAACGAACTCTTCAGCTTCATACACTTCGTCTCCACAAATAATTTCGTTAACCTTATTTTCACTCGTAACAATTTGTTGAACTTTAGATTTTTCAAAAATTTCACCATCGTTGTCTTTAATGACACGGACAAATTCTTCAATTAATGATTGCCAACCACCACCAATATAGGCAACAGGCTTATTCGTAGTAAAAATTCGTTTGTAATATTGGAAGAAAACTTCTGAAGGAATTTCCTCAGGTTCACTTGTAAAGAAGTTAGAAGATGCTAGTGTTAACATCATTTTTTTAACGTCTTCACCAATATTTTGTTTTTCTAACCACTTTCCTATTGACTCATGAGGTGTTCCTGAATCAATATTTAACATTGTTTTAAATACTTCCCAAGCAAAGACAACTTTTCCTGGAGAAGATAGTATTTTCGTTTTAAACAATCCTCTAACATTGGAAGGAACATGACTTAACTCTTCCCCAGAATCGTATCTCGCTTTATAGGGATTAAAATCTTTCCACTGAATTTGGAGTTTAAGCTCATTTTCAAAGTTTTTAAGAATTGAAGTGTCTCGACCATAAATCGCGTGAGCTCCAAAGTTAAAGTTAAATCCTTTAATCGGTAAAGTTACAGCTCTCCCTCCTAACTTTCCGCGTTCTAAAAGTGCCACTTTTTTACCGTTGAATGAAAGGTAAGCTGCTGCCGCAAGTCCAGCAAGGCCACCACCGACAACGACGACATCATAAGACTTTCTGTGTTTCTCCATGACTAACCTCCACTATTACTTCCTATCCATAAGTTATATATTCTTCAGTATTCTACTTTAACTTCATAATGGAATACCTATTATATAATAGTACTCTAAATTCTAGAAATCAAAAGAACAGCTCTAGAAAGTCAGATGTTTCTTTTTTAGTGATGGATATTCCACTTTTACACTCTTCATTTCCTACAATCTATTTAAAATCTACATAGGATGATGAATCAGGAGATCTCAAATGGGATGGATCGATCTGTTTTCACTAGGAAAAAGAAAGGTCCTTTCAATAATCGTCTTCTAAACGGAACTTTAAAAAAAGTTAGAAAGAAAAATAATGAATAAAAAGAAAGGATCCATGTTACAACTGGCTTTTTCGTTAGTAAATAACTGAATGAATACATTAATAAATAAATTAATCCCGACCAAAAGATATTCCACCCATGTTTAAACATTATCATATTCTCTTTTACCGCAAAATGTTCTACCATTGTAGAACCAACTGTCCACTTGATGATATAGCTGAGCTTCCTAGGTAATGTTTCAGGAAATTTAGATAAAAACGCAAGCACTAACAATGGTGTAATGAAAAATATATGCATCGATCTTAATATCCTCCAATGAAATCCTCCAGGAGGAAATTCCCAAAGTAAATATCGTTTACATAGATAGTAATAAAAAGAATTGAAGAAACTTACGTATGCTAGACTTTTATAGTATTTAGGAAAGTATTTCCAAGTTCTTCCTGAAAGAGTAAGTAATAATATTGGAATTAGTAGGAGGATTTGTTTCTGTTTCATTATAGTCTCCTTTAATATATTGGTAATAACATTATAATTTCCAATTAATTTACAATTATTCTATTGGTTAGTTTAGTTCAAGTGACTTTTGAAACTTTATGATATAATTGCTAAAAAAATAACCGTTTAAAAGTTGAGTGTGTTATTATTGTTCTAAATATTCTAAAAATAGGGGTTGTGTTCTATGAACGGTTATGATGAGAAAACGAAGCGTGTTTTAAAAGAGGTAAGTGAGTATTATGGGACAATCCCAAAAACCTATTATGCTGTTGCTGATGCTGGAGTATTAACAAAACTTTGGTCGTTAGCAGGTGATACGTTTAAATCAGGTGCTGCTGACCATGAGGATAAAAGAATCTGTGCATCTGTTGTTGCGCATACTCTTGGAATTCAAGAATTATTAGTAGCTCATTTAATGATATTAAAAAGATACGGCTGGAATAGAGCACAGTTTAATGACCTGTTAGAAGGGCAATACCCTCCACGTATGAGTGAAAAGCAAATTCTTCTAGCAAAACTAGCGAAGTCGTTAGCAATCAATCCAGCAAATGTGGATCGAGAAACCCTTCGTTTACTTCAAGAATCAGGAACGTCAAAGGAAGCAATTGCAGAGATTATTGCCTTACATGGATTTGTTCGATACATGGCAACGTTTGTAAGTGTTTATGAAGTCGGATAAATTCACCACATAAAAATAGAGCCTTATCAATTCTTCATAGTACCGACCCCCAAAAGTTAGAGTAGAAAACTAACTTTTGGGGGTGTTTTTATGGCTAAATATAGTGAGGAATTTAAAATAAAGCTTGTTACTGAGTATTTACATGGAGATCTTGGATATAAATTATTGGCGAAAAAATACAATATGCCCTCTCAAACACCATTACAAGATTGGGTAAGAGCCTTTAAGACCCAAGGAATTGAGGGATTAAAGCGAAAAAAGGTGAAGGAAGCTTATTCTATTCAATTTAAATTAGATACGATACAATTTATGCTAGAGACAGGTGCTTCTTATCAGGAAACTGCTGATCAATTTAGATTGAACAATCCTTCATTAATTCACCGCTGGATGAAAACATTTAATGAACAAGGAATAGAAGGCCTGAACCTAAAGTCAAAGGGGCGACCTTCTATGTCTAAAAAACCAAACAAAAAGAAAAACGAAAATAAAAAACTGACGCGTGAAGAAGAATTAGAACGAGAGAATGAATTACTAAGGCTAGAAGTAGCATACTTAAAAAAGTTGAGAGCTTTTCGGGAAAATCCGAGTGCCTTCCACGAAAAGCACAAGCAAAGGTCGCATTCGAACTCAAAGAAGAAGGGTTCCGATTAAAAGATGTTCTCCTTGTCGTGGGCATCCCAGAAGCAACTTACCATTACCAAGTGAAAAATTCTGGCAAAGAAGATTCGGACGCAAACTTAAAAGAAATCATTACAGATCTATTTAAAAAGTTTAATGAACGTTATGGTTATAAACGAATCACTAATGAATTAAAGAAATTAGGTCATTCCATCAACCATAAAAAAGTGTATCGCATCATGCGAGAATTGGGATTAAAATGTGTG